>JBGSKF010000163.1:0-2352 GCA_041741375.1 Gemmatimonadales bacterium
ATTCCAGCGCCCTATTGGGTCGGTGGATTCCGGATGCCGATGCGGGTGACCAGTTGGACCTGGACCCCGACCCAGGCCGGGGTGTCGGCCCAGACAACTCTGACGGGACCCGGTGCCTCGTGCCCGACCGGGTTCACCGAATTCTGGATTTTCTGTTCGTTTACCGCGCGGGAGTCGGGAACGCTCACGGTCCGGGCCTCGGTCAACGGCGGGCCGGAGCAGGAGGCGAGTATCACAGTGAATGTCCTTGATTGCGTCACTGGCGATTCGCTGCTGGACGGGGATCCGGCCCTCCGGCGGCTCCTGCGGGACGCCATGGATGCGTCAAACCCCACCGGCCCAACAGACAACCGGCGGGAACGGCTCGGCATGAGGATCTGCAACGGGGGTGGCTGTGTGGACACCCTGTTGTCGGAGATCGAGAGCAGCTCCACGGCCTGCACGGTGGACCCTCCCTTTCCCCTTCCTGCTGGTACCATCCTCACGGTTCATACGCACCCGTTCACACCGGGAGCGGACAGTGGGGATCCCACACCACGCAGTCAGGACCTGTGCCCCCGGAAGAGGTCGCTGAGACCGGGGCAGACGGCGTACCTAGCCGAGGGGCCATCAACGAGTGATCTTAACCGAAATGCCAAGGAAGGCGTACGGAGCTATGTGGTGGACAAGAGAAACGTCTATGCTATCCCAGGGATTGAGTTCCCGCCATCGGTTGACCCGGACGAGGCGGTACGTACCCTCAGGCAGCAGACCGACACCATTCCCAGGGGGACCTGCGATCCCTTGGCGTTCTGAACGACTGATGGAGGATTCATGCGCATAGGTATTTTGCTGCTTGTGGGCGCGCTCGCCCTCGCCGATGTGAGTCCCGCCGTACCCCACAGCGTGGGGCCCTGTGCGAGCGACACAAGCGCCGTCCAGCACCGACGAACGGAGGTCGCTGGATTCCTCGGCTTTGAGGATCATTCGGCCAACGGTCTTCCGTTCCGTCCGGCGGAGTCGAGTATCGCGGTCGTCACGGACTCAGCCACTTGCGCCGCGGGTCTGGCAGCCCTGAATGCGCTCGGCGGAGGCCCTGAGCAGAGCGTCCTCATTCTGGACTTGTCCGGATCCGGGTGGGCCATCGTCGGCTCGACACTCCTGGAAGATACTGCCGACTACTTCACCCGGGAGTGGCAATACTTGTTTACAATCCACGGTGCGGGGTAGTCGTCTCCCGCGCGGGAATCGGGAACACTGACGGTCCGGGCCTCGGTGAACGGCGGGGCCGAGCAGGAGGCGAGTATCACAGTCAACGTTCTGGACTGTATTGTGGTGGATTCGGCCGGGGTCCCGGACACCCTCCTGAACGACGATCCCTTGCTGCGGCAGGGGCTCAGAAACCTGTGGGATGCCTCCAAGCCGACGGCCAACAAGAATGATCGGTTGGAACAGTTGGGGATCGTCGTCTGCGGGCCACAGGGGTGCCTCGTCACGCCCATCGTGCCGACCGATGTCGGGCCGTGTCATGTGACCGGGCCGATGGATCCAGAGGCAGACTTCAACACGCACATTCACCCTTTCATCCCAGGTGGGCTTGGAGGGGACCCTATCCCCCGGAGTAAGGACGTCTGCCGAGGTCTTCGGAAGAGTCGATTGCCCGGTCAACCTGACCCACATTCTGCCGCTGGACCATCTGACGGCGACATGGCCCGAGTGGCTAATTCGGAGAAAGGCTTGTTGACGGTTGACGGTGAAGGTGTGTATTGGACACCCTTCATTCCGAGACCCTCGGGAGCAACAGATGAGGAGTGGGTTCGTGCCTTGAAAACCTCAACGCAGAGGATAGCCACGCGTTCCTCATGCGACCCACTCAATCAATAGGAGCATACGATGCGCTGGAGAACCGCTGGCATTGCGATTGTGCTTCTCGGAGGTTCCGGGGGGTTCGGCATCGCACACAAACCGGACCGGTCGCCCGGGACCCCGGTGACGAATAATGTTTGTGTGACTGACACCTCGACGTGGGCAGCCCGTGCGAGAGCCGCCACTGTCCATACCCTCTCTCTGACCGATTACTCCGGGGTTGGTCTTCCGTTCCGACCTGATCCTGCGACCATCACCATCGCGACAGATCAGGCCACGTGTGACGC
The DNA here is from genome assembly GCA_041741375.1 of Gemmatimonadales bacterium. Taxonomy (GTDB): domain Bacteria; phylum Gemmatimonadota; class Gemmatimonadetes; order Gemmatimonadales; family GWC2-71-9; genus OFTM291. The sequence continues at coordinate 2,133 of JBGSKF010000163.1, forward strand.
CGCTTACTCCGCCCAGGGCACGGCATTCGGAACGGCATGGCAGGGGGATTCGATCCTCGTGGTGAGGATCGGCGCGGCCGGATACGTGGTGTATGAGGATCCCGATCCAGTCGAACCCCTGAACGACGCCTGGTACTGGACAAGTACATGGACGTTCTTGTTTTCGCTGGTCGAAATCTAGAACGGGATGGGCCGGGCCACCACCGCCTTCACGACGGCA
>JBGSKF010000164.1:0-5343 GCA_041741375.1 Gemmatimonadales bacterium
AACTCGGACCTGCCCTTGGCCCAGCGCAAGCTCCACCTCGGACACGCGCCACGGGCTGGGGAGGCCCAAAATCCTGCTATACAGATCTCGATCTCTCATGGATGCAGGCTAACTTACCCACTCGATCAGGGGAAGAGCCCACAGATCCTCGGTCTCTCCTGATCGGAGTACGTCGAGCCACGAGACCGACAACGGGGGACAGTCGCAGGCGGACATTCCTGCAGCCTGCTGGTAGGCGCGTATCCACGCCACCGGATCGCCCAGCGTCTCGATCAGCCGACCATCACCCAGGTGCTCCCTGATCGCACCAGCGATGAAATACCCGACAGCCTGCCTTCGAGCGACCGTGCCGCGGCAACCGAGTCCGCGGCTGTGGACAGGCGCCCGTCGACCGCCGCCCTCGCGAACGCCTCATCCAGCGCGCGCAGGTGCTCTGGAGCCGTGCCCAGCGCAGCGCGGCACTCTTCCATGTAAGTGCGCCATCGCTCTCCTCGAACAGCTTTGTCAGCAAGGACAGAAGTGCCCTCCCGTCTGCTGCGACATCGTTCCCTCTGCTGCTCAGCCGCGAATAGTGGAAGGAGTAAGAGTGCGCCGCTTCATGTGCGAAGAAACCGGTCAAGTCGGCCTTGTCGGCGATGTTGGCCAGGTCAGCCACAATCCCTCTGCGATAGCCGCGACCGTCGGGCAGGAAGAACACATAAGGAGACGGACGGCGATCCGAAGTCTCGAGCCGCACCCGCGGGAAGGAGGGTCTGCCCAAGTTTGAGCGACGCGCTCAGGAAGTCCTCCCGGATCAGTCGTTCCTGAAGAACAACCAGTTCGTGTCGTCTGCCGGGGAGGGTCCGGACGTGCTGGATCACGTGGGCAGTCCACGGCCCGATTCGCAGAACGGAATCTCTCTGGACCGTCAACGTCGGGTTCAGCGCCATCCGGATGCCTGCCACCAGCGTCGGCCTGCGCCGTTCCCGCGCGGCGAGTGCCGCATAGCCCGGTGTCGCGAAGAGACTATCCCAGCAGCCACACCGGGCTCCACACCCCGCTCGAGCTGGTCCGCGATCTGCCAGAACGGGTTCACCCCGGGAAAATCGGCCCCACCGCCGGAAGACACCTGGCCCGCGACGGGCGGGCTCATGCCCAACAGGACGTCGAGGGAGATAGAGCACATGCGACATGCTGCCTTGATCATATTCGACCTCACCTTGATAGAAAGTTCGCGCTCTCGCATCATCCGCAATCCGGACGGCCGGTGTCGGCACCACTGCCGCGCGGGAAACCGCTCGTGACCAGAAAACGGCGACCCCGGTCCGGGCATCGTGTTGCTCCGCCGCTCGGGGGCTGAGGAAACAGGCGTCGACCTTCTCAACGGTCACGTCCGAAGCTCGGGGTCGCCAGCCAGCCCAGGCGCGAGGGATTCGTTCGATATATCGTGAGATGCCGCAGCTCGGCAGAAGGTTGTAGATACCCTGCTCGGTCATGGCCGGTGCCCATGTCCGCTGATGGGTCCGACGGTCAGCCGTATTCACCTCCTTGCCTCGTGCGGGGTGCCCGTCTCCCGTCCTTCGCCCGAGGCAGCATTGGGTCGTTGGAACCCAGGGACCGGGCCCGAAGGAGACCATCAACGGTGTCCTCGACTCGAGCCTCGTCCTCCCCCCGGGACAGCCTGTTGTCATCCCCCTCCTGATGTGGGTCAACCTCCGGGAGTTCTTCAGCGGGCCCGCCGAGAGCCTCGTGAACCTCGCGGCCGGTCTCGCCGGCCTCAACGTCGACCCGTACCAGGATCGCGCTTCGGGCGGCGCCCACCATCGACACCCCGGTTGGACCGATCGAGTATCCCTCTCCGATCACCATCCTCGGCCGGACGGTCGGCCCCGGTCGACCCTGACCCTCTCTGTGCTCCGCGTGCGGTGTTCAGATCCCGCTCTCGCGCCGTGCGGGGGAGGAGGTCGGGGGGGAAGGCGATGGGGTGAGTACCCAATCCTCCCAAGCCGACAAAGCCGGAACCAAAGGGGTTCATGAAACCTGGGTCACTGTCCCGCTGGGCCTATCCCCATTCGTGAACGGCCCCTGGGCCAATTTGCCGACGTGCACGGGCCGTTCGCGAACGGCCCGTACACTGCCTTCCCTCCCAACCCGCGGCGGCCCACGGGCCGCCGGTGTAGTTTCAGCCGGCGGCAGGATGTCAACCCGGAAAAGCGAAGGGATGGGGATGCAACACCATCGCCGCCTCGGCTTCCCCTACTGGTGTCACCGCGTGAGTCTCGTCGAACCAGACCCACTCGTCGAACTGGACCGGCAGGATCGCCTGGAACCAGTGGCTCTGGAGCTCCGTTTCCGGCCGGTAGATCACGCCGATCGCCCGTTCGAGCCGCGCCGGCATCAGTTCGTCTCGCACGGCAGAGCGGGCGGATACCGGAGGGAGAGACGGAAGGCGGGCACTCCCGTGGCGTGGGCCAGGGCATGAGCGCCCCGTATCGTTCGCGCGCCACCCGCGCCGAGGGGGAATCCACCCGATCGAGGTACTCCAGGACACACGGAATGGAGCGATGGAGACTGTAGAGATCGAGACCACGGATGCTGACGGGCGGGTGATCCACATTCCAGGTGCGGAGCCACTCCGCGAAGGCCAACATCCCATGGTTCTGCCACATCCAGCCCGGGAACCGCGCGAAGGCGCTCCACTCGGGAGGATCGGACGGGAGATGCCGAACGTACCGGTCGATGCGACGCCGCGTCGGGCCAATCCGCCTCGAGACCGACGAGGGTGAACCCCTTCGTCTCGATCAGACGCCGGGTGAGCCGGGCGCGGTACCGGTAGAACTCGCTGGTGCCATGGGTTGCCTCACCGATGCAGACCACCCGCGCATCCCCGATCCGATCGAGGGTGGCATCGAACGTGAGGGAGTCGATCAACCCGGTGATGGGCTCGCCCGCCTCGCGCAGGAGGAGGGGAAGCGACGCGGGGGTTCCCTTGTCCGCGGGCGCGGCGGAGCGGGACTCGGCCCACCCCTCAATCCCGATCAGAGGAACGAAGCGGACGCTCCCCAGGTCTTCCTCCCGCAGCCCCCCGTCCGGCATCCGCGTGACCCGGATCAACGACTGCAGGCTCCGATCCGCGCCGACCGGAATGACGAGCCGCCCCCCGGCGGCGAGTTGCCGTATCAGGGGTGGGGGAATCTCCGGACCCCCGGCGGCCACGACGATCGCATCGAAGGGAGCCCGCTCAGGCCAACCCAGAGTTCCATCACTATGGCGCACCTGCACATTCTCCTGGCCGAGTCGGCGGAGGGTGGCGGCCGCGCCCTCGGCCAGTGCCGCGTAGCGTTCGACGGTCCAAACCTCCCGCGCGATGCGATCCGCCACGGCGGCGGCGTACCCCGATCCGGTGCCCACCTCCAGGACCCGGTCGCCGGGGTGCAACTGGAGCGCCTCCAGCATGAGGGCCACGATGTAGGGCTGGGAGATCGTCTGGCCGCTGGCGATGGGGAGAGGGGTGTCCTCGGTGCAGACCGGCAAAGGACTGACGGCCCGATCGGCATTGGTCAGCCAACCGGGCCGTCACAAACCGACGCGCGGGGGAGGGGGTGCCGTGGAGCGTCCCGCTCCCAATCCAGGATTCCGTACTCGTTCCCGGATCCGCCGGTCTGGGCAGTGCACGTCAGCCGCTTCGTATCTCGGCCTCGTGCGGAGCACGCCGGGTTTGCCGTGTCGGCGTGGGCCAAGGACCGTGCGATCCTCGCCATCCAGTGAGCTTCCCGTCGTCATGCCCGGTGTTCCCGTGGCCTTGCCGAGGGATCCGGCTCATTGGCAACACCAGTATAGCAACGGGCGCGTGAAGAGAGGGTGAAAACAGTGTTCAGTTTTCCGGAGGGGCGGCTCGTGAGCCATCCTGAACGCCCCAATCGCCTCCGAGTGTTCGCCGCGAGACCGGCTGAACACTCCTTTCACCACAGCTTCACACCCGGGGGGCGATATTGAAAGTGCCGGGTTTCGTCCCCTGTCCGGCAGGGTGGTACCGTGGGATTCGGGGAGTTCCATCCCGCTCGATCCGCTCGTCCCGGCCGATCCAACCGGTCCGGCGGCGGAAAGGAGGATACGATGTCCGCAGGTCAGATGTGCAGCAGGGTCGTGGCCACAGCCACGCCGAACGAGGCGGTGCGCACGGCGGCGCGGCGGATGGCGGAGCATGACGTGGGCACCCTGGTGGTGGTCGATGGCGCGCGGGGGACGCCAGCGGGGATGCTCACCGACCGGGATCTGACGCTTCGGTGTCTCGCGGGGAATCTCGATCCCGACACGACGCGGGTCGAAGAACTGATGAGTCGTCCGGTCCAGCAGATCGACGAACACGCACCGATGTCCGAGGCGATCGCGCGGATGAAGGTGGCGGCCGTCCGGCGGCTCGTGGTCGTGGGAGACGCGGGGCGAGTGGTGGGCATCCTGAGTCTCGACGATGTGTTGCATCTGGTGAGCCGGGACATGTGCGCCATCGGCGCCCTGGTGGACAAACAGGGTTCCCACGCACTGGCGACGGTGTAGGAGCACCCCTTGTGGGCCCCTTCTGGGGTGCCCTTTGCCAGGCGGTAGGTGATAGGGGCACCCCTTGTGGGTCTTGTGGGTGCCCTTTCCCGGCCGGTGGCAGGCGTAGACGTCACCGTCGTGGTCGTGCGCGCAGGACATATCTGCCGCTGACCGTAGACGAGGCATCGGCCCTATGGTCCCCTGCGCATTCCGACACTCTCCCTGTCAGACGACCTTGTCAACGACTTTCCCCGCAAGATGCCCACCGAACCTCCGGGAGGCGGTAGGCGACTGGATGGAGCTTCACCCCCGCCTCATTGGGGTCACACTGGCGCCTCAGATCCTCTCATATTTATGTATCCGTTGGCTATCCCGAAGGGCAGAAGCCGCCGGAGGGAGCCTTGGGCGGCCATGCACTGACAGGGAAAAGAAATATGGGATTGGACAGCGTGGAACCGATCAAGGCAGTACACCAGCGGGTCCCGATCGCCATTCCCGACGTCGACCCGGGTGAACTCCGGACCGCGCGCCCCGGTCGTCGACCAATCTGCCAGCGTGTCGCTCCAGTCCTCCTATCCGACCCGCCTCACCCAGAGACGGACTGAGGACGGCGCGGGGCTCAGCCCTCCGCGTGATCACACCGGGTCGTTCCCACCTTCGCCGGACGAGGTGTTCCGTGGACAGGACCGAGAAGAACCCCTCAGCGTACATCGAGTCGTTGCCAACCGAACGCCGGGAGGAGATGAGTCGCCTCGACGCTCTGATATCCGCCCGCATGGAAGGGCACTCGCGGGCACTCTGGGTGGGCACGTTCTGGGGAGGAAC
>JBGSKF010000165.1:0-3743 GCA_041741375.1 Gemmatimonadales bacterium
CTCCCCCCGCGGTCCGGCGCACCGGACCGCGGGCCGGCGAGAGAGGGCCGGCCTCTCCCCGTTCTCCCGACTCCCGAGGCGATCACGTCGTCCGATCCGGCCGTGCGCGAACGTGCCCGTCTCCAGATCCTGCGCCTCACGGCCGATACCAGTCTTCCCGACACCCTGCGAGCCAGCGCCGCTTTCGGGCTCGCGCAACAGGCACGGCTGGACCATCAGATCGACGCCCAGATCCATTACCTTGAAGTCGCCATGCGCCTCAATCCAACACCGCGCTACCGGGATCTCCTGGCCCGGGCTCGCCAAGCCAGGGATTCAATCAGCCTGTGACAGCACCCGATCTCTACGTTACGATCAGCACCCGGACCGACCCCGGCATGACGCGTGACCACAATGAGGACACCTTCCTGGTGGCCAACCTCTCCACCGGGCGGACGCACGTCGATCCGGTGGCCGTGACGGAGCCCGTCGGGGAACGGGGCCATCTCCTTCTCGTGGCCGATGGCATGGGCGGGGCCGCCGCCGGTGAGCTGGCCAGCTCCATGGCTGCCGACCTGATCTTCGGACACCTCTCCCAGGTGTGGGCCCACGATGCCGAGCAGACGCCGGAGCGCTTCACCTTCCTGCTGAAGGAAGCAGTGAGTCTCGCCAATCTGCAGATCAACACCTATGCCGTGGCCAATCCCGAGTTCCGGGGCATGGGCACCACGGCCACCGTGGCCGGGGTCCTGGGAAACCGTCTCTACGTGGCCCAGGTGGGAGACAGCCGGGCCTATTTGGTCCGAGGCGGAGAAGCGGTGCAGTTGACCAAGGACCAATCCCTGACCCAGCGCCTGGTGGATGCCGGCGAGATGACCGAAGAGCAGGCGGAACGGAGTGAACGCCGGAACATCATCCTGCAGGCGCTGGGCCCCGATCCCCACATCCGGGTCGAGCTGACCTGGCATGAACTCCTCGAGGGGGACACCCTGGTGCTCTGTTCCGATGGCCTCTCGGGCCAGGTGCGCCGGGAGGAGATCGCCCGCGCGGTGACCGTGGACACGACGGAACTGGGAGGAGTGACCGAGGCGCTCATCGCGACGGCCAATGAGCGCGGGGGACCCGACAACATCACCGTGGTCGTGGCCCGTTTCGAGGGTGCCGCCCTGGCCGGTCCCCCGGAGTCGGCGGTAGCCTATCAGATCCTGAACGCGGAAGCGAGCACGACGGAATCGACCCACGAGCATCTGGCCGCCCCGCGCCCCAAGGCCCCTCCCCCCAGGCGCCGGACCGGGTCCCCCCTCACGATCGCGGCCGCCGGGGTCGTTTTCCTCGGTCTCCTGGTGCTGATCTTCCTCCTCCTCACGGGCTGAGCGCCGATGAGTCCCGCCACACCCGGTCTCACCATTCTGTCGGGGGCCCGGGCCGGAGACGCGGTCGTCTTCCCCGGCGATTTTGTCACCATCGGACGGCACCCGTCGTCGCACATCGCCTTCGATCCCACGCGGGATCTCGACGTCTCCGCCCGGCACGCCGCGCTGTTCCGGCAGGACGAGACCTGGTTCGTGCGCGATCTGGGAAGCACCAACGGGACCTGGGTGAACGGCGAGCGGGTGCGGGGTGACCGTCCGCTCGCCCCGGGCGACGTCATTCGCTTCGGACCGCTCGGCCCCGAGACCCGGTTCGACCTGGCGGGCTTCGGGGACCTGACTCCGGTGCCCTCCCCCAGGCCGGATCGCCCGGCCGCGGTGGTGTCCGTCTCCCTCACGGACACGGCCGAGACCCGGCGACCCGACGCCGGTCCTCCCGATCCGAGCCGTCCCCGCAGGGCCGCCGGGTTTTCCGTTCCCCCGGGCCGGTCCACCCTCGCCCTTCACGCCGAGGTGGCGCGCCGGACCGTGCGGTGGAGGCGCCTCACGTGGGGTTCCCTCGCGGCCGTGCTGATGCTGGTGACGGGTGTCGCCGGATACGTCGTGGCCACACGCCGGACCGAGGCGGCGCGGCGGGCCGACCTCCTGCACCGGGTGGACAGCCTGGTCCGGATCATCGCCGCCACGGAGACGGGGACTCCGGCGCTCGATTCGATGCTCGGGACCGTGGGGGACGCGGTGCGCGCATACTCGGCCGCGCTGGACAATGCCACGGCCCGGGAATTCGACTCCATCGAGGCGGCGGTGTCCCGCACGGTGACCGAGCGGGCTCCCCTGCTGGGCGTGGCGGGCCTCGACTCGCGCGGCATTGCGGAGGCCAACATCGACGCCGTGGCCCTGGTCGTGGCCGAGTTCCGGGATGGGCGGGCCTGGACCGCGACGGGGTTCGCGGCGGTCCGGAGCGGGGACACCGCGTGGGTCGTGACGAGCCGTCACGCCGTGTCCGACTCCCTGGGACGAAGCGCCCGCCGGACCGGGGTGATCTTTCACGGGTCGGCGCAGAACTTCCCGGCCGAAATCGTGGCCCGGCACGACAGTCTCGATCTGGCGGTGCTGCGGGTGGTGGTGACGGGGGGGGTGCCGGTGGTCCGGGGTCTGGACGACGCGGGAGAGGGGACATCGGTCGGGATGCCGGTGGTGCTGATCAGTTTTCCACGCGGGCTCGACCTTCCGATGGGGACGCGATGGGAAGAGACGGGGGTGTCGGCGTCGCTGTTCACGGGGACGGTGAGCCGGGCCCTCCCGTCGGTGCTGCAGGTGGATGGGTACGGGGCGGCGGGGTCGAGCGGGAGTCCGGTGTTCGGTGCGGATGGCCGGGTGGTCGGCGTGCTGTATGCGGGCGCCTCGGACACCGGGGGGCGGATTCTGTACGCGGTGCCGGCGCGGTTCGTTCGAGCGATGCTCGACAATGACCAATGAACAATGACCAATGAACAGTAGGGGCGGATCACTGCCGCCCTGGAATCCGGTCCATGGAGCGGGGACCAGGGCATCCCCCGGGGCGTCATTCCGGCGAAAGCCGGATCCATTTTCAAGGTTGCGTGTGCGGAGTCATCCCGAGTGAAACGAGGGATCTGAGATCTATTACCCGGGGCTCTCGCCCCGGGCTCGGCGGTGCGGCCGTTCACACGGCCGGCTGCTCACCCGGATCCGCAGTGCCGTCCACCCCCCCCCACGACCACCCTTCGAACTTCACACTTCGCACTTCACACTTCTCTCCGGGGCTCTCGCCCCGGGCTTGGCGGTGCGGCCGTTCACACGGCCGGGTGTTCCCCGGTGCCATCCGATCCTCCCCGCCAACACGTGGGTGCGCCAAAACACGTGGGTGCGCTGCTTGCGGCGCACCCCGGTCGATCCCCCCGGGGTGATCTCGACTGGGCATGGTACCGCGGTGTGGGGCGAGCGCTTCAGCGCCGGTCACCGAAGGTGCATCGCGCGGGATTCATCCCGCGTGACTACGCCGCAGGCCTAACGGCACCAGGCGCGGGTCGGCATCGTGCCGGATCCGAACCAGCCGGACCCTGGCATGATGAGTCGGCTTCGCCTCCTCGCGATGACACGGGCATGCTGCCGGAGCCCAACAGGCCGGGTCCTGGCATGATGGCCCGTGGTCGTCTCCCGACGCAGGCCTCCGCTCACGAGATCGCCACGGCGGCGTTTGCCGCCTCGCGATGACGAGGACTCACCCCAGCCAGAGCAGCAGCCACCCCGTCCCCAGGGTGCCGCCCAGGATCACCACGATCCACTGAATCCAGCGCCACCCGTCGGCCCGGAGCGAATCGAGCGGGGTGAGCCCGGTGCGCGCGGCCATCGGCGCCCACCACCCGGCCGGCC
>JBGSKF010000166.1:0-18611 GCA_041741375.1 Gemmatimonadales bacterium
AGCCCCGCAGCGAACCGCACCGGGTCGGCGGCGAGATCGAGTGCGTGCACGCCATCCTGGACCTGGTCGGGACGACGACGGCGCAGATGCTCCGCCACCGCCGCGAGCCGGGGATCGTGACGGGGGTCCAAACCGTCGGGACCGCCAATCACGATCGGTTCCGCGATCCCGTCCCGGCGCAGGCGCTCCACGGCTGCGAGCACGCGCGGGTCCTCCCCCTCGGCAAAGGCGAGGCGGGCATGGCAGGCCGCCGCCCGGTGGAGCAGGGATTCTCGAAAGTTCATGACCCGAACCGTCGCGCCAGCGCCGTGGCCACCACGGGATGAACCACCCGGGAGACGTCCCCTCCGAACCGGGCAGCCTCTCGGACGAGACTGGCGCTGACCCAGGAGAGATCAAAGGCAGGAGGGAGAAAGATGGTTTCGGCCTCCGGGGCGAGTTCGCGATTCATCATGGCCATCTGGAGTTCGTACTCGAAGTCGCCCGCGGCGCGCAGGCCTCGGACGATGACCGAGGCGCCGCGCATCCGGAGAAATGTGGCCAGGAGGCCCGGGAAGGCCTCTACGGTCACCCGGTCGTCCGGTCCGAGGATGGTCCGGAGCATCTCGACCCGTTCCTCCGGCGAGAAGAGCGGTTGCTTCGAGGCGTTGACCGCCACGGCCACGATGAGGTGATCGGCCAGGCCGCGGGCTCGACGCACCAGGTCCTCATGTCCGCGGGTGGGCGGGTCGAAACTGCCGGGGTAGACGGCGATGCGAGTCATGATATGGAGAAGAAGGTAATCGCAGTGTTGCCGTATCGCCGGGTCTCCCCGCCGCTCAGAGCGAGCGCCGCCGCATGCTCCACCGCGAGGAGCTGGCCGACGGGTCGCTTCCGAAACTGGGCGACAAGGTCGGTCGCCAGGTCATCCGCCCACGGAGGATCCGCCAGAACGATGTCGAATTTCTCGGGGTCCGCGGTGGCGAGCACTCGGAGGGCGTCTCCCCGAATCACGCGGCACCTCTCGCCCATACCCAGGGCCTCGACATTGTCACGAAGCACCCCTTCGACCCGGGGGTTTCGTTCCACGAAGGTGACGTGAGCCGCGCCTCGGGAGAGAGCTTCCAGTCCCAGGGCACCGGAACCCGCGCAGAGGTCGAGCAGCCGGGCCCCCGCCAGCCGCGGGGCCAGAATGCTCATCCAGGCTTCCCTCACGCGATCCCCCGTGGGTCGCACCCCGCCGGCGGCGGGAACCTGGATCCGTCGTCCTCGGAGGGCCCCGGCGATGATCCGCGTCACAACGACGTGGGCTCGTGCGGAGCCAGGGCGAGAAGGCGGGCCTGCAAGGTGCTGGCCCCGCGAAACTCGTTCCGTTCCAGTCGGAAGGCCACATCCACCGGGGACTCCCCTCGCCAGGGAACCCGGTCCGCCAACTGAAACCCGATGGCATCGATCCCGGCGGATGGGCCGCCCAACCGGCCTTTCAGATGTCCGCTTCCCACCACGACCCGGTTCCGGAAATCCGCCCCGCGAACCCCGAAAACCGGGCCGGGGTTCCCCATTCCGCACGGTTCCAGATGACGGCAGAGCCGTTCGAGGTCATCCGTGATGTCGCCCAGCTCGATCTCGAGGTCGATGCGCTGTTCGGGGCCCCGATCCTCCGGGGGCAGACCGGCCGCCACCACGGTCTCGAAGCGCTCCCGAAACGCGTCCACCCGGTCCGCTCGGATCGTCAGTCCCGCCGCCATGCGGTGCCCCCCGTAACGCTCCAGGAGATCTCCGCACGCGGTCAGGCCCCGGTGGAGATCAAAGCGGGAGACGCTCCTCCCGCTCCCCTTCCCCACTCCATTGTCCACGCTGATCAGGAAGGTCGGGCGGCCGAGTCGCTCCACCACCCGGGAGGCCACGATCCCCACGACACCCGCATGCCACCCCTCCGATGCCAGCACATAGGAGGCGACGTCCTCGGGGTCCCCCGCCGCCTCCACCATGGTCAGGGCCTCTTCGAGGATGCGTCCGTCCAGGGTCTGGCGTTCCGCGTTCAGCCGCTCGAGTCGCTCCCCAAGCACCAGGGCCTCGGCCGGATCCTCCGTGAGGAGGAGTCGCAGGCCGTCGTTCGCATCGCCCACCCGCCCCGCGGCATTGAGCCGGGGACCCAGCATGAAGGCCAGTTGCCCGGCCCGGAGTTGTTTCCCGGCCAGACCGGCCGTGCCGAGCAGCGCTCGGAGCCCGGGCCAGCGGGTGTCGGCCATGATCCGGAGTCCGTGTTTGACCAGGATCCGGTTCTCGCCCACCAGGGGAACGACATCGGCGACGGTGGCGAGCGCGACCAGATCGAGCAGATGCATCGGCAGGTACCGGGGCAGGCCGAGGACCGGGACCAGGGCCTGGACCAGCTTGAACGCCACCCCGGTTCCACAGAGGTTCCCGGTGCCCGAAACATCCCCCGGCTGCTGGGGATCGACGACGGCAGCCGCGGGGGGTAGCACGGGACCTGGCAGATGGTGATCGGTGACCACCACCCGGATCCCTCTCTCGGTGGCGTTCCGCACCGTTTCCACGGCGGTGATTCCGCAATCGCAGGTGACGATGAGACGAGCACCGACGCGCAGGGCCTCCGCGAGTCCGGCGGGCCCGAAGTCATACCCATCGCGCATCCGGTGGGGCACGAAGGGAGTCACGGTGGCGCCTGATTCGCGGAGCGCGCGGGTCAGGACGGCGGTAGCACACTGCCCGTCGACGTCGTAATCACCATGGACGAGGATCGGTTCGCCTCGGCGCACCGTGTCGGAGATCTCCTGGACGGCAGTCTGCATGCCGAGCAGGGCGAGAGGATCTCCCAGCGCGTCGAGCGATGGCCGAAGGAACTCCCGCGCCGAGTCGGGGGTTCCCAGTCCCCGTTGGGCCAACAACGCGGCCAGGGGACCGGGGATTCCCAGGGCCGTGCGGAGGGCGTCGACGATCCGGGGATCGGGAGAGGGAGCCACCACCCAGCGAGGTGCAGGAGCCTCGCGGGTCATGCCTCGTCATCGTTGGAGTACAGGATCACACCGCACGCCTCGCACCCGTCCAGCAGGAGGCCGGACCGGATCTGACTCCGCCTGCTGGTCGGGACCGCTGTGTAGCACGCTCCGCAGGCGGCACCGTGCAGCGCCACGACCACGTGGGTTTGACGGGCTCCTCGCAGCCGGTCGTACCGCATCAGATGATTCCGTTCCACGGCAGCGGCCACGGATGCCCGATCGGCTCTGGCCCGGTCCCGTTCGGCCAGCAGTTCGGCCTCGCGCGCGGCCAGCCCCTCCCGCTGGACCCGCTGTTCTTCCTCAAGGGCACCCGCGGTTTGTTCCGCCTCGGCCTGCTGCTGTTCCATGAGGGTCACTGCCTCGGCCTGCCGAAGCCACTCCCCCTCCTCCCGGGCCAGGGCGGCGCGGGCAATCTCGAGTTCCGTGGTCAGTGCCTGGGCCTCCCGTGCGGTTTTCACCTGCTCCATCCGTCCTCGACGGCTTTCCTGGATCGCGCGGAGGCCTTCGATGCGCCCCTCGAGCGCCTCGCGCTGCTTCCGGGCCGCCTTCACGCGCGTGGCCAGATCGCGAACCGCCCCGAGGCCGCGATCACGTTCCTTGTCGAGGGAATCGCGCTCGTCCAACAGAGCCTGCAATCGTTTGTCGACATCCAGCAGCGCAAAATCCTTCTCCTGCAAGTCCAGCAATCGGGCGAGTTCGGGATGCATGCGAAATCCTTCCGTGGGTGAAATGTCACGACCTGGAACGGCCCGGGGCCGCTCCCCGGGTCGTACGGCGATAGACAAAGCGTTGGCGGGCCGTCGGGCTCATGGTCTCGAGCAAAGTGCGCTTCTGATGGGGATCGGTGGCCGCCAGGTAGGCCTGGATCTGGGCCTCATCGCGAAGCTGGCTCAGGGCGGCATCGTATTCCGCGTCCCAATCGAGGCCTTCGGCGGCACGCACCTCTTCCTGCAAGCGGGCCAGCACCGCCGCGTGGTCTTCGCTCAGCGACGGGACCGCGGGCTCCCCGTCGTCATCCTGGGTCAGATGTGCTGCGATGGCACGATAGGCCGGCACATCGAACAGGTCCGGGGATCCGTCGGTGCGCAGCCGGGCCTTCCATTCCGGTCGTGCCAGACAGACGTGCAGCAGTCGGGCCTGGGCCCGGGCACCGGGGGAATGGGGGCGGGACGGGGAGGGAGGCGCGGGACGGTCCTGCCCCGGCGCTCCCCGTTCCCCCCCCCGAACCGGCGGCACCACTCGGAAGGCCGGGCCAGACGGGGAACGTCCGGCCTCCAGCTCGGGCAGCAGGCTCTCCCGAGACACGCCGACCCGCTCGCTCAATCGGCCCAGATAGAGATCGCGGACGATCGGATCGGTCGTGGCGCGGATGGTCGGCAGCAGGCGATCCACCGCCTCTCGCCGTTGGTCGAGTCTTTCGAACCACCCCTTCCGTTCCAGCAGTTGGATCTTGCGGTCGAACAGATCCACCGCATCGTCGAGCAGGGCTTCGAGTGCCGGGGCCCCGTTCCGCCGCACGAAGGTATCGGGATCCTCCCCCGCAGGCAGGGTGGCCACCCGGACCTGCAGACCGTGCTGCAGGAGTTCATCGCCGGCACGGAAGGTGGCCCGCAGTCCCGGCGTGTCACTGTCGTAGAGCAGGATGACCGTGGGAGCGAAACGCTTGAGGAGGGCGGCCTGGTCGGGAGTGAGACCCGTCCCCATCGGCGCCACGACGTGGTCGACGCCGACGAGCAGGAGCCGCACCACGTCCACATACCCTTCCACAAGGATCGAGAATCCCGCCGATCGGATCGCGTGACGAGCCGCATGGAGATGATAGAGGAGGGTCCCCTTGTGGAAGATGTCGGTGTCAGGCGAGTTCAGGTACTTGGGCTCCCCCGGTCCGAGCAGCCGCCCGCCAAAGGCCACGGTGCGTCCGCGCAGATCATGAATCGGGAAGAGGAGACGGTCCCGGAAACGGGCCCGCAGCAGGCCGTCATCCCGGCGCACAGCCAGCCCCGCATCGACCAGGACCTGGTCGGAGATCCCGAGGGTCCGCATGGCCTCGAAGAAGGGGGCCGGGGGCCGGGGAGCGTACCCCAGCCCCATCTCGAACGCGCTCTCGGGAGGAATCTCGCGATCCGTCAGATACCGGCGAGCCTGTTCCGCGTCCGCCCCTTCCCGGAGCGCCCGAGCGTAGTGTTCCCGGGCCACCTCCATGGCGGAGAAGAGCGGTTCGCGATGGTCGGGTGTCTCACGGGCGGAGGATTCGGGGACGGCGATTCCACTGCGCTGGCCGGCCTCTCGCACGGCCGAGGGATAATCCAGTCCCTGACGCTTCATGAACCAGGTGAACACATCACCCGACTCATGGCACACGTAGCAGTAGTAGATCCCCTTGCGGGGAATCACCGCAAAGTTCCGATGGGCTCCCCCATGAAAGGGGCAGGGACCCCGGTAATCGGCGCCGGTGCGACGCAGGTTCACCGATTCCCCGATGAGCCCGACCAGATCGGCCTGTTCCCGGATCTGCTCGATCACCTCCTCCGGTATCATCCTCTCATCCTCGCACGTCCGCGATGGTGACCCCGGTTCCCCCCTGGGCGGGGGGCGCGAAGGCATAGTGCCCCACCCGGGGATCCGCCGCGAGCACCCGATGCACGCACTCCCGCACCACCCCGGTCCCCATGCCGTGGATGATCCGCAGGGCCGGAAGATCTGCCAGGACCGCCGCATCCAGCGCCTTCCGGGTCGCGCTCTCGGCCTCGTCCCCGCGCATCCCGCGGAGATCAATCTCGGAGGCCGCGTCGGGAACTTCGAACACCGAGGGGGTCGCGGCCACCCGGACCGGTTCCCGGCCGGGCAGGCGCACCACTTCAGCGGTGGAGAGAACCACCTTGAGAGCACCGGCCCGGATCACGAGTCGGCCATCCCGCCGGATCTCCAGCACTTCCCCCACCCCGCCGCGGGACATGCGCACGCGGGTTCCCACGAGGATCGGCCCACCCTGGTCCTCAGGTTCCGGCGGGATGGTTACGACCGCGCTGTCCGGATCCGACCCACCCTGGATGGCGTCCTCCACCCTGCGGCGTGCCTCGCGGGCCCGGGCGTCGTCAACCCCTCCCCGTGCCAGTTCGAGCGCCTCTTCCACCGTCCCCCGGGCCTCGAGGAGAAAGCGGCGTGCCTTTTCCTTGCCTTCCCGTATCAGGGTGCGTTCCCTGTCCTCCACTTCCGATTCCCTCCGGCGCAGGGCGGCTTCGCGGCCGGCCTGGTCCCGGGCCACCGACTCGGCCCACTCCCGGTCCTCTTCCAGCCGCTTCCGGGCCTCCTCCAAGCCCTGCTCGCGCGCCTCGACGCGAGTCAGGAGCTCCTCCAATGCTCTTTCCGTCACGGGAACCCGGGCCTCCGCATCGGCCAGCACCGCCGAGGAGAGGCCCAGACGTCGCGCGATGGCGATCCCATACGATCGGCCGGGGAGTCCCTTCCGGAAGTGCCAGGTCGGCGAGAGGGTCTCGGTGTCGAACTCCAGGGATCCGTTGACCACGCCGGGAAGGTCGGTGGCCAGCGTCTTGAGGGCACCGAGGTGTGTGGTGGCCACGGTCCGCACCCCGCGGCACGTCAGCTCCGAGAGCATGGCGGCGGCGAGGGCCGCCCCCTCCACGGGGTCGGTTCCACTTCCGATCTCATCCACCAGCACCAGGGAGTCGGGACCGGCCTCCTCCAGAATGCGGCGCATGGTCGCCAGATGGGCGCTGAACGTACTGAGATTTGCCGCGATCGATTGATGGTCCCCGATGTCCGCGAACACCGCCCCACAGAGGGGAATCACGCTTCCCGGTCCCACCACCGGCACCAGACCAGACTGATGCATGAGCACGGTCAGCCCGATCGCCTTGATGAGCACGGTCTTTCCCCCGGTGTTCGGCCCGCTGATGACCAGGGTGTGCTCGGACGGATCGAGCACCAGATCGAACGGGACCACGGGTCGCCCTTCGTCCAGCAGGAGCGGATGCCGTCCCTGGCGGATGATGCAGGGCCCGTTCGTCTCCCCGAGGAGCGGCACGGTGGCCCCGGCCCCATGGGCGTGGCGCGCCCGGGCAAAGAGGTCGTCGGCTCTGACGCACATTTCCAGGGCCTCGGCAATGCCCTGGCCCTGGGGGCGGAGCATCTCGCTGACCTCCCGCAGGACGATCAGGAGTTCCCGCGCCTCGTCGGCGATCGCCGCGCGCAGGGCGTTGCCGAGAGGGATCACGGCCGACGGCTCGATGAACAGCGTCCCGTGGGTGGCCGATTCGTCGTGGACCACTCCTGGCGGTCTGCTCCGGCTGTCCCGGCGCACCGGAATGACGTAGCGGCCCTCCCGAATCGTGATGGCCGCGTTCGGAACGGTGGCAGTGGGCCCCAGGCCTCTCAACACGGAGTCCAGCCTGGCCAGCAGAAGCTCCCGGGCCCTCCCGACCCCGCGCCGCGCTGCCAGCAATCCCGCACTGGCATCATCCCGAATCTCTCCCGCCTCGTCGAGAACCTGGTCGAGGCGCTTCAGAATCAGCGGAGGCAGAGGAGGAGAGGCCAGGGCGGCCACACGCGGGGCCCGTTCCGCCACCGACCGAAGACCCAGGTTCACTTCCCGCGCGGCGGCCACCCCGGCCCGGATTCGAGCCACTTCGGCCATGTCGAGCACGCTCCCCTCGATCCTCAACCGAGCGAGCACCGGGGCCAGATCCTCGACCGGGGGGATGTCCGGCGCGTCCTGCTCCTCCAGGAGGGTCATCGCCTCGGCCACACGGGCCAGCTCTTCGCGAACCGCTCCCGGATCCCGGAGGGGGCGCCGGGACAGCACCCGGGCCCGGCCCAGCGGTCCTGCCGCGTATGTGGCCACCCGCTCCAGAACGTCCGAGAACTCCAGAGAGGTCTCGCTTCCTCCCGCCAGAAGATCGGCCGGCTCGATGTCTCTCCGCATGGCGCCCCGGTCACCCGTCCCTGAACTGGTGGCACAGGAGCCCGGATCCGGGTCTCTTCGGACCGACTGGTCGGAGATACCCGCCGAGCGCACATCTCGGCCGTGTTCCGCCGGAAATGACAAACCATGTTTGAGGAGGACTCGGGGTCCCGGGCAGGGAGTGCCACGGCAAATCGAGCGGGTGCCTCCCGTCGAAATCAGCCACGGCCTCGGGAGGCCAGGAGGGTGTTCCGGGGCGGGACACATCTGGATCGCGTCATTCGCCGGAGAGAAGCCGCGCCGGGCAGAGGTGTCCCGGCCCCGGGTTGGGCCCCGGCCACCTCGCGCGTGGTATGGCGATTGAGGATTTGCTCAAGGCGTCCGCCATGTGACATGACGACGCCGGACAGACCAAGGGTCACTCCGTGCGACCCCGAAAGGCAAGGCAATGCATTGACGAAGATTATCGCCGTCCCGGCAGGTCGGCAACCCCGGCGCCCGTCACCCGGGAGGCCACGTCATGCGCCGGCCCCCGAGAAGATGGATGTGGAAGTGGGACACGGACTGGCCCCCGTACTCTCCCACGTTCGTGACCATCCGGTACCCGTCGGCTTCCAGACCGAGATCCCGGGCCACTTCAGCGGCCAGCGCGACGGCCTGGGCCACTGCGGCCTTCCCCCGGGCCTCGACGGCCGTGGCCACGCTCGGGATATGAGTCGTGGGAATCACCAGGACGTGAACCGGAGCTTGGGGGTTGAGATCGTGGAATGCCACGGCGTCCGGCGTTCGCTTCACGACCTGCGCGGGGAGTGTCCCCTCCACGATCCGGCAGAAGATGCACTCACTCATGTCGTCACTCCTTCACGCAGGGCGGAGACCAGGACGGCGCCGGCCACAGCGGCAGTTTCGAAGCGGAGCGTGTGTCCCCCGAACCGGACCGGCAGGGCACCCGTCCCGCGCAGGAACGCGACCTCCTCACTCGTGAAGCCCCCTTCCGGTCCGACCAGAATCTCGACCGGCCCCCGAACCGAGGTCTCGGTCACCGGAGTCCCGCCCGGATCCGCGAGCCATCGCACTCCGCTGTCGGCCGGCGCCAGATCCTCGACCCCGGTGAGGGTTTCGAGGACGGGGATCCACGGCGTCCCACACTGCTTTGCGGCCTCCCGGGCCCGCTGTTGAAGCGCGGGAAGGTGATGGGCCTGGAGACGGGACGCCACCGACCGGGTTCGGGTCGTCTCCAGAGGGGTGATGCGGCTCACTCCCAGTTCCGTGGCCTTTTCCACCAGCCAGGCAAAACGGTCGCGATCCCCCGCGGCGACCCGGAGCACAAGAGGCAGCGGCGGGGCGCACCGGGTGACGGCCTCCTCCGCCCGAATGCGAAACTCGCCGTTCTCCATCTCGACACGGCCTCGCAGGATCGCCCCTTCCCCATCAAGCAGCTCGACCGGATCCCCGGGACGGGCCCGGCGCACGCGCAGATGATGAGCCTCCCGTTCCGGCAGCGGGATGAGGCGGTCCCCCCATTCGTCGAGCGAGCCGGGGTCCATCAGCAGCCGTATCACCGGGGCCGAGCCGCGACTCCCCACCAGCCGGAATCCACCACCTGGTCGGTCACGTCGAACGCCTGCTCCTCAAGTGCGAGGCGAAAGAGATCCGCCTCGTCCGCCTCCATCCCCGCGAAGACGGCGAGGCCGGACCGGGAGGGATCTTCATTTGCCAGCGCCGCGCGGATGGAGGGCAACAATTCCGTGTTGGCTGTGCGCAGAATGTTGGAGAGCACCAGGTCGACGGGACCGAGGAGCGGGGCAAGCAGTGCCGCGTCACCCTCGACGAAGGCCACGCGATCCGTCACCCTGTTCCGATCGGCGTTGCGCGTGGCCACCGGAATCGCGTCGGGATCGGTTTCGACTCCGGTGGCCAACCGGGCGCCCAGGAGAGCCGCGGCGATGGTCAGGATTCCGCTTCCGCTCCCCAGGTCGAGCACGCGGCGCCCCGGCTCCAGGTGGCGGTCGAGAAGCACCAGGGCGGTCCGCGTGGAGCCGTGTTCCCCGGAGCCGAAGGCCATTTCCGGATCGATGATGAGCACCGGGCCGTCCGGCGCCGGGCCGGTGGCAACATGCCAGGACGGGGTCACCAGGAGCCGGCCGATCTGGCGCGGCGCCAGGCCATCGCGCCATCGCACCGACCAGTCCACCGAGGGCTGCGGCCTGGCGGACACGGTACAGGCCGACCCGAAGGTGGCGGCGAGGTTCCGTTGCAGGGACTCCACGGCCTCGCCATCAGCGGCCCAGGACATCAGCCCGCCATCGGCCCGCTCCTCCACCCCCGCTCCCGTGTGCTGGACGAGCCACGGTCCGACTTCCCCGCGGCGGGCGTCCGGACAGTGCACTTCCACGACCCAGCCGGTCATGCTCCCAACGCTTCCTTGATCTTGCTCCACAGTCCTCCCGTTTCCCGCGGGGGATCGCCCTCGACCTCGGCCAGCCGCTCGAACGCCTCGCGCTGGCGTTCCGACAGGTTCTCCGGGGTCCAGAGGTGAACGTGGATGTTCAGATCTCCCTGGCCATTGCCGCCCAACCGGGGAAGCCCCTTTCCCTTCAACCGCAGCACGGTACCGGACTGGATCCCCGCGGGCACCGTCACCGCCTCATCTCCCCACGGCGTCGGCACGCTCACCCGGGTACCGAGCGCGGCCTGGGAAAAGGAGACCGGAAGCTCGTAGAGGAGGTCGTCACCCTGACGCTCAAACCGGTCGTCCTCCTTCACCTCCATCATGACGACCAGATCGCCGTTGGGTCCCCCCCGTGGACCGGCGGCCCCCCGCCCCCGGAGGGTGATGTAATGGTTGCTCGACACGCCGGGCGGAATCTCGACCGGCACCGTGCGTTCCCCTCGAATGCGTCCCTCTCCGCGACAGACCTCGCACGGCGTGAGGATCACCGTCCCCTCTCCCGCGCAAGTCGGACACGCCGACACCGAGACAAACTGGCCGAACATGCTGCGGGCCGCCCGGCGCACCTCTCCCCTCCCTCCGCATGTGGTGCAGGCGGAGGGGCGGGATCCGCTGGCCGCCCCGGTCCCCGAGCAATGCTCGCAGGGCAGGAGGGTCTTCAACTTGACCGTTCGCTTGGCCCCGGTGGCCACCTCGGCCAGTGTGAGGCGAACGGTGACCCGGATGTCCTGGCCCCGCCGGGCCTCCGCCTGAGCCTGTCCTCCCCCGCCGCCAAACATCGACTCGAAGCCGAAGCCGCCGCCAAAGTCCCGCATGAAGATGTTGAGTGCCTCGGAGAGGTCCACGTGGCTGAAGCCCCCCGCCCCGCCGGCGGCCCCTCCGAGCCCCGCTTTTCCGTACCGGTCGTAGGCCGCTCGTTTCTGGGGATCGCGCAGGACCTCGTATGCCTCGGCCATCTCCTTGAACCGGGCCTCGGCATCGGCCGACGGGTTCCGGTCGGGGTGGTACTGCATGGCCGCCTTGCGATAGGCCTTCTTGATGTCCTCGGCGGTGGCGTTCCGCGACACGCCGAGCAATTCGTAGTACTCGCTCACTCCAGCAATCCTTCCACGAGGCGGCTGGTGGTTTCCACCAGGCCGATGATCTTGTCATAGGGCATGCGGGTGGGACCCAGCACACCGATGACGCCGGTCAGGTCCCCCACGCGATAGCTACTCGTCACCAACGTCAGACCGCTCAGCTCCGGATCGGAATGTTCTCCCCCGATGGTGATGGTGAGGCCCCGGTCGGCCCGCTTTCCCAGAACCCAGGCCAGCACATCCCGCCGCTCCGTGAGGGTCAACAGGTCGCGGATGCGGTCCTGAGACGCGAACTCCGGCTGGTCCGCCAACAGGCGGGCGCTGCCGAGCACGAGATCCCCGTCGGGGGTGGCCAGATCGAAGATCTCCTCCCCCTCGGCCAGGAAGATGTTGAGCAGTTCGGTGCCCCCCCGGGGCGCGTGCGCGTCCCGCAGCCGGTCCGTCAAGGTGCTTCGAATCTCGGCGAGGGTGACACCCGCCAGCCGCTCATTGAGGATGGCCGCGACCCGGGCCACAGCGTCCTCCGCCACCGACGTGGGAACGGGGACGAAGATGGTCCGGACCAACCCGCTCCGGATGTGGAGTACCAGAAGGATTCGATCCCCGGCGACCGGCACGAGATCGAGTCGCTCCAGGACCGCCTGGTCGAATCCGGGCGATGCCGCCACACCCAGTTCGCGGGTGAGCACGCTCAACACCTGGGCGGCTCGGCGGAGGATGTCGCCGAACGCGCTTGGCTCGGCCCGCAACTCCCGGCGCAGGGCATCCTGCTCGGTCCGGGTGGGCGGCGTCGCCAGCATGAGACCGTCGACATAGACCCGGTAGGCCCGGTCGGTGGGAATCCGCCCACTGCTGGTGTGGGGATGGTAGAGATACCCCTTCCCTTCCAGGTCGCTCATGGTGCTGCGCACCGAGGCCGGGGAGATGCCGAGACTGGACCGGCGGGCCACTTCCTGGCTCGCAGCCGGTTCCGCGGTCTCGATATAGGTCTGAATCGCCGTTTCCAGAATGCGGCGTTCCCTCTCAGTGAGCTGCTGGGCGGACATCCCCTAAACTTAGGGGACCCGGGGTGAACCTTCCATCCCCGCCCCCCCCCGGCTCGGGGTGGCCCCCTCGTGTCCCCCGTCCCACCCGGGGGCCGCCAGGAGGGCATCGAGCCGAAGCCAGCCCTGGACCGTCAGCACCACCCGCCCCTCCACCCCGCGGGCCCACCCCTCCCGAATCCAGAGACCCTGGAGCGCCGGTGGGACACCGGCCTCCGGGAGTCCTCGGGAGGTTCGAAGCCCGAGGTACCGATCCTCCAGAGTGACCTGCTCCGGCGTGAGGTGCTCCTCTCCCTCGATCACCGTCAGGCCTCGCACCACGTCATGGCGCCACGCGGCCCAGTGACGGACATTCCAGCGACGCAGCGCCCCGCCACCGCTATGAGCCGAGGGGCCGAGACCGATGAAGGGCTCCCGGGCCCAATAGGCTGCGTTGTGCCGGGACTCCCTGCCGGGTGAGGCGGCGTTGGACACCTCATAATGACTCCATCCCCGGTCCACGACCGCGGCATGGGCATGACAGTATTCGTCCGCCGCCAGCCCCTCGTCGGCACGAGAGACCTCGCCGCGTTGAACCCACTTTCCGAGGGGGGTGCTTGATTCCACCGTGAGGCCGTAGAAACTCAGGTGATCGGGCCCCAGGGACAGCGCCTGGTCCAGGTCGGCGCCCCACGATCGGGGCGATGCCAGGGGGATGCCGAAGATAAGATCCAAGGAAAGGTTCTCGATCCCACCGGCTCGGAGGAGTTCCACCGCTCGCACGGCTTGTTCCGCGTCGTGCGTCCGATGCATCCACGCCAGCACTCCGGGATGGAAGGACTGCACTCCGAGCGAGACCCGATTGACTCCACCGAACCGCCAGGAAGCCACGCGATCCCTGGTCACATCCTCGGGATTCGCTTCGAGGGTGATCTCGGCCCCGGGTGCGATGTCCCGGTCCCGCGCAAACTGGTCGAGCATTGCGCCGACCGAGGCGGGATCGAGCCGCGAGGGGGTTCCGCCGCCGAAGTACACCGTGGTGATGGGATCGGCCCCGGCTTCGGTGTCCCAGAGCGGATCCTCCTGCCTCCGGGCCCACTCCAACCCGATCGCGTCGGCAAACTCCCGGGAGGGGACCTCGCGCCGCACCGCGATGGCAAAGTCACAGTAGCTGCACCGGCGGGCACAGAAGGGGACGTGTATGTAGACGTGCATCAGCCGGGAAACATAGCTCGGGCCGGGCGGGAGGAGTCGCTCGTGACGAGTATCCTCACCCCGTGGCCCGGGCGTATCGCCCCCCCGGACAGGCGACCACATGCCCCTCGAGTTCGAGCATGGCGAGCCGGGCCAGGAGATCGGACATGGGGATCGCCAGGGACGTCGCCAGGTCGTCCGCCAGCTGGGGCAGAGTCGTGAGGACAGCGAATACTCTGGCGTCCTCGGGCGGGAGCATCGGGAGTGTGGGCTCGGGAGACGGGATCAGGGTCTGGGTGCCGCCCTTTCGCGCCAGGCCTCCCCTCCCCGGGTAGAAGGCGAGCAGGTCGTCCACCGAGAGCAGCGGTGTGGCTCCATCCCGCAGGAGGAGGTTCGTCCCCGCGGAGGTGCGACTCGTGATGGGCCCCGGCAGAGCCATGACGTCGCGACCCTGTGCCAAGGC
Organism: Gemmatimonadales bacterium; assembly: GCA_041741375.1. Taxonomy (GTDB): domain Bacteria; phylum Gemmatimonadota; class Gemmatimonadetes; order Gemmatimonadales; family GWC2-71-9; genus OFTM291. Next base: position 14,134 of record JBGSKF010000166.1, read on the forward strand.
GGCATCGGCGGTGATGACCGCACCGGAGGTCAGGGCCGCTTCCACCACCACGGTGACCTGCGCCAGTCCGCTGATCAGGCGATTGCGACGGGGGAAGGTCCCCGCGTGTGGTCTTTCGCCGGGAGGGTGCTCGGTGAGGAGCAACCCCTCGGACCGCATCCGCTCGTAGAGCATCCGGTTCGCGGCGGGGTAGATGACGCCGAATCCATTTCCCAGCACGCCGATCGTGGCCCCGCCGACATCGAGCGCCACGGTGTGGGCCAGGGCATCGATGCCCCGTGCCATCCCACTCACCACGGCCACCCCCGCCTGGGCGGCTCCTCCCGCGACCAGCCGGCACGCCTCGCCGCCGTAGGCGCTATGGTCCCGTGACCCGACAACGGCCACGGCCGGGAGCCGGAGCAGCCCCAGATCTCCCACGGCAAAGAGCAGCATCGGCGGCGAGGGGATGTCACGCAGGGGATTCGGAAACTCGTCATCCCCCGGGAACAGGGCCGATCCACCCTCGCGCTCCACGGCGGCCAGGACGCGTTTCCCGGCGTCGATGTCGGCCCGCCGGATCGCGCTGGCCAACGCGGTGGATACGCCTGGAATGGCCGTCAGAAAGGCCAACGGCGCCCGCAGGGCGCCGATCGGGGACTGCAAGGCGTCGAGAAGCACCTGAAACCGGGTGGGCCCGATCCCCGGCACGAGCGCGAGCGTCACCCAGGCGGCGCGTTCCTCATCGGTCATCTCCGCCGATCGGCAGGTCGTCATCAGGGTCATCTTCCGTCCCATACTCGGTCTCCTCGTCCACGGCAGGAGCCAACTCCTCGCGCCGCACTCCGTCGACCAGCCTCCAGAGTGCCTCGGTCAGTTCAGGAACCCCCTCCCCACTGGCACTGGAAATCCGGTACACCCCCTCCGCCCGAAGACCGGAGATCGCGGGCCCCGGATCGCCGTCCGGGAGAAGGTCACCCTTGGTGAGGACGACCACGTAGCGCCGTTCGGCCAGCGTGGGGCTGTACTGGGCCACCTCGTCCCGGAGGAGCGCCAGGGCGGCCTGGGCATCAGGAGCATCGACGGGGACCAGGAACGCCAGCATTCGGGTCCGCTCCACATGCCTCAGAAACTCATGCCCCAGTCCTCTGCCGAGATGGGCTCCCTCGATGATCCCCGGGATGTCGGCCATCACGAACGACCGGCTGCCGCTCAGCCCCACCACCCCCAGGTTCGGTTCGAGGGTCGTGAACGGATAGTCGGCAATCCTGGGCCGCGCGGCGGAGACCACCGACAACAGGGTGCTCTTTCCGGCATTCGGCTCCCCCACCAGCCCCACATCGGCGATGAGTTTGAGGACCAGTTCGATCTCCCGGTCCTCGCCCTCCTGGCCCGGTTCCCACTCCCGGGGGGCCTGGTGCGTGGCGGTGGCAAACCGGGCATTACCCCGCCCGCCTCGTCCCCCTTTGGCCACCCGGATCCGGTCCCCGTCCCGGAGAATCTCCCCGATCAGATCCCCGGTGGTGGCGTCCTGTATCACCGTGCCGAGGGGCACCGGAAGAGACACATCGGTGGCTGACCGGCCGGTCTGGGTCTTTCCCTTTCCATGGACCCCCCGCTCCGCCTTCCAGTGAGGCCGATACCGATAGTCGAGCAGCGTCGCCAGGTTGGAGTCTCCGTGCACCCAGATGCTCCCTCCCTGACCCCCATCCCCCCCGTCGGGCCCTCCCTTGGGATTGAACTTGAACCGGGCAAACGAGGAGGCCCCGGACCCACCGGTTCCCGCCGTCACCCGGACGACGGCTCGGTCAATGAAGCTCATGGCGCCCCCTCCCCGGTGGTGAGTGGCGTTCCATTCTCCGCCGCCCATCGTGCCCGGATGCGCTCCCACACGTTCTGCAGGCCGGCGGCTGTTTCGGAAGCGCCCTCCAGGAGCCCGAGGGTCACTGCCTCTCCCACCGCCTCCGGGGTGGCCCCCGCATGCAAGGCCCCGCGCGCGTGCGAGTGGAACTGCCGGGGCACGGCCAGCACCGCGCACTGGGCCACGGTGCAGAGTTCCCGCCGCGCCAGGTCCAGCCCGGGGCGGCTGATCGTCCGGCCATACCCTTCCGTCACCATCCAGGCATCCATCACCGGATGCAGTGCACGGACGTTGGCGCGCAGCTGGCTGTAGGCACGGCCATAGATCACCCGGCAGGTGGCCTCGCCCCGAGCGGTCCAGTCGGCCAGGTCCCAGGAATCGTCGTCGGGCGTCGTCGCCGGAGTCGCTCCGCTTCGCTCACGCCAGATCGCAACTCCGACGAGCGCCCTGGGGTACCCCACCATCAGTATCGACTGCAACAGCAACTCATCGGCCCAGAGGGCCACCCCGTCACACTCGGCCAGGCGGTCGGCCGCGGCCGCGATCCGGTTCTCGTCGCCGCGGGCGATGGTGGCTGCCAGCGTCACAAGCGCCTGAGTAGCCGCATCGAGCGGGGCAACGACAGGCACGATAGCACCGGGAGGGGGGGAGGAAGGTACCATTCGAACGCCTCAGGGGGCACAAAAACGCAGGGAACCAGCGGGTCGAATCATCCCGACCACGGCGCCCCGGGTGTTGGCCACTGGGATCTCGGCGTACGACGTCAACGTGTCCGAGGGATACTCGTCGCCCAACAGGGCCTGGAGCACTCCGGCCAGGGCCAGGGGGCAGGTTCGCATGTCGCCATCTTCGACCTTCAGTGCCACGCCCAGCCCCTCGTCCAGGAGAGAGGCGCAGTAGACGCCCTCGGCCCCCACCTTGACCAGAATCCGGCCCGGCAGGGCACGCATCATGTCGGTGTCGTACCGATCCCAGCCGGCCACCAGATCGGGGTGAGTCAGCATCGCCCGTCGGAGGGTGGTCGGAGCGTCGGCCTGTGCCGTGCCGAACCGGGCCCAGGCCCGAGCCATGGCCCTCAACGGGAGGTGGTAGGAGACCGTGGTGCATCCGTCGATCCCCAGACCGATCGCGTCAGGGGCCAGGCCGGTCCACTCGCTCACCGATCGGAGGAGACGTTGCTGGACCGGATGGCCAGGGTCGGTATACCCCACTGAGGACCACCCGTGATGACGAGCCAACGCCAGCATGCCTGTGTGCTTCCCCGAACAGTTGCTCCAGCGGGGAGTGAGGGTGATCCCCTCCTCCCGGACCTGCCGGGCCACCGACGCTCCGAGGGGCGGATGAGGACCGCAGGCGAGGTCCTCTTCCAGGCACCCGATCTTGGCCAGGAAATGGTCGGTCACGTGAAGATGCTTCGCCTCGCTCGAGTGCGACGCGCAGGCCAGGGCGAGTTCCTCATCACCCAGGAGAAAGGCGGCGGCCACACCATCCTCCACCAGGGGCATCGCCTGGAATGGCTTGGCGGCGGACCGCCAGAAGGTCGCGAGTCCCGGATCCCCGGCCTCGGCCACCAACCGTCCGGCCGGGTCCGTGACCGCCACCGACACCCGGTGTAGCGACTCGACCAGATCGCCCCGTCGCACCTCAATTCGAAAGTCCGTCATGCGGAGAAGATAGCGACGCCCCTCCGGCAACGGAGGGTGACGCTATCTTTGACCACTCCTCCATCCTCCAGGGAGTTCCCATTGCGCCCGACCCCTTCCCCGGCCCCCATGGCGCGGGACCGGCTCCTCGCCCTCCTGGATCGAATGCGCACCGTGCGGATCACCGTCCTCGGTGACCTCATGCTCGACCGCTACCTGGTGGGAGACACGGATCGTCTCTCCCCCGAGGCGCCGGTCCCCGTTGTCATGGTCCGGGAAGTCCGGGCCCGACTCGGAGGAGCGGGGAATGTCGCGGCGAACGTCACCGCCATCGGCGCCATCTGCCATCTCGTGGCCCTGACCGGGGACGACGACCACGCCGGCCTGATCCGGACCGAACTCGCCGCCGCCGGCATTCCCGACCAGTACCTCGTGCCCTCGACCACGCGACCCACGACGACGAAGACCCGGGTGGTGGCACGGGGCCAGCAGGTGGTCCGCATCGACGAGGAGACCGACCGGCTCGCCGACGACACCGAACATCCGCGCCTCGTCGCGGCCACCCATGCCGCCCTGGCCGATGCCGACGCTCTCCTTCTGCAGGACTACAACAAGGGCACCCTCACCCCGGGGCTCATCACGCTGGCGCTGGAGGCGGCACGCCATCGGGGCATCCCCGTCATCGCCGACCCCAAGTTCCGCAACTTCTTCGCCTATCCCGGCGTGACCGTCTTCAAGCCGAACCGGCGGGAACTCGATGCCGCGCTCGGTGCCACTCTCGACGTCGCGGACCTGTCCACCCTGCCCGCCGTTCTCGCGCACCTCTCCGCGGAGAATCTCCTGCTGACAATCGGCGCCGAAGGAATGGTGCTGGTGACGCGGGATGGACAGGTGACCCGCATCCCCAGCCTGGCCCGCGAAGTCTTCGACGTCAGCGGCGCCGGGGACACCGTCACCGCCTGGGTCGGCACGGCCCTCGCGGCCGGCGCCACGGT
>JBGSKF010000167.1:0-42600 GCA_041741375.1 Gemmatimonadales bacterium
CCCTCTTCCGGGCCTGGGCCCCGGAGGTGGTGGCGGATGGAGAGTTGCAGGCCGATGCCGCCCTCGATCCGGGGATCGCGGCGCGCAAGGCCCCGGGGTCGCCGGTGGCGGGAACGGCCAATGTGCTCATCTTCCCCTCGCTCGATGCGGGGAACATCGCCTACAAGCTCACCCGCCACCTGGCCGGAGCCGCGGCCCTCGGACCCTTGCTCCAGGGGCTCGCCCGGCCGATGTCGGACCTGTCGCGCGGCGCCGGGATAGACGATATTGTCGAGGTCGCCGCGATGGTGGCCCTGCAGGCCGATCCGACCACGACTTGAAGGAGGGGGAATGGCATTCTCCACGACCAGCGTCGGCAACGATGTCACCGTGGTGCGGGTCGAAGGACAGCTGATTGTCGGGAACCGCCAGGAGCTCAAGGCGGTCGTCGACCAGGCCTTGGACCAGGGGGCCCGCAAGCTGGTGATCGACTGCACCGACACCGGCTACATCGACAGTTCGGGACTGGGGGCCCTCGTGACCATGGCCCGGAAGGCGCGGGAACAGGGGGGGGAACTCCGTCTCGCGGGGCTCAACGACGACCTGCGCTCCCTCTTCTCCCTCACCAAGCTTGACACCCTCTTCGTGATCGGGACCACGGTGGACGAGATGCTGGAAGGCTTCCGGGCCGGACGGTGACGGCCCCGCTGCAGATCTGTGTCCGGCGGAGCGGCGCCTACCAGGCGCCGGAGGAGCCGGTCCGCGTGACCCTGCGCCTGCCCAGCGATCTGACCCTGGTGGAGGAGACCGTGGAGTTGCTCTCCCTCCATGCCTTCGCCGGGTGCCGTCCCAGCGCCCGCACCCGCTTCCGGCTTCGGGTGTCTCTCGCGGAGGCACTCGCCAATGCCATTGCGTGCGGGAACGGGAATGATCGCACCCGGCGGGTGGAAGTGGAGCTGGTGCTCACACCCCACCGGATCCGGGCCCGCGTGAGCGATGAAGGGACCGGGTTCGAGCCCTCCAACTCCCCGGATCCGACCCGTCCCGACACCCTGGAACATCCCTGCGGACGGGGCCTCTTTCTCATCCGCAACCTGACCGACGAGGTCGAGTTCAACGACCAGGGGAACACCATCTGGATGACCTTGCCGAGATCCTGACCCGGATCGCTCCGGCGCTCGCCACACTGACGGGGTCGGACACGCGACTGCGGGTCTGGTGTACCTCGTCCGCGGGTGTCCGGCTGGTCTCCGGACAGCCTACGGTGAGTCCTCCGGACCTGCTGCGCGCCGGTCAGATCGACACCCCCGAGGGTGTCAGCTGGTTCGTGCCTGTGCCGGGACCGCCGGATGGCCTCTGGCTCGAAGGACGGAATGGGGACGAGGCCGGGGTGCGGGAGCGCATGACCCTGCTCGTGCCCGTACTCCAGGCCTTGCTGGCGAGCGTCCAGGACGCCCGGCGCCGGGGGCGGGAACTGGAGCGCCGGGATGAAGAAATCGCGCTGCTCTACACCATCAGTGACATCCTGGGACAGACCATCGACCTGCAGGAGGCGGCGCGGATCATTCTCCTGGCCGTGAGCGAGGTCGTCGGGGCGCGACGGGCCTCGATTCTCGGAATCGATCGGGAGCGCCGGTATCTTCATCCCCTCGCCACCCGGGGGTTCACCCTGGACGAGCAGCGCCGCGTGGAGGTGACCGACGAGCGGTCCATTGCGGCCGGAGTGTTCCGCACCCGGCAATCCGCGGCGGGAATGGCCGCTCCCCGGCCGGTGTCGCGCGGGGAGGGAACCGGGTACCCGGAGGGTGCCTATCTGAGCGTGCCGATCTGCTACTCAGCCCCGGGGAGTGAGAAAGGGGAGGGGAGCCGATGCGTCGGGGTCATCAACCTCACCGACCGCGCCGACCGCGCGGAGTTCTCTCCCGAGCAACGCCGGCTCGTGGAGGCCATCGCGAAGCAGATCGGGGCCGCCCTCGAAAACGCGCGACTGGTGGCCCGCGCGCGGGACCAGCAGCGGCTGCGCAACGAGCTGGATCTGGCGCGGCAGCTTCAGTTGAAACTGCTGCCCTCCCCCTCGGTGCTCGAGGGGGACGCCACGGCGGCGGTCCGCTGCGTGGCGGCCGAATCGGTGGGAGGGGATTTCTACACCTTTGCCCGTCTGGGCAAGGGCCGGGTGGGAGTGATGGTGGGGGACGTGTCCAGCCACGGGTTGTCCGCCGCCCTCGTGATGGCCCTGGTGCTGGCGGCGGCGGGCATTCACTCGACCGCCACCGTGCCGCCCGATCAGACCCTCCACGCCCTGCGCCGCAGTCTGGCCGGCAAACTGTCCTCCACCGAGACCTACTTCACGGTGTTCTACGGCATGCTCGACCCACGGGCAGGGCGCCTCTCCTACGCCAACGCGGGCCACGCTCACGCCTTCCAACTCCCGGTCACAGGAGATCCCGTGCGTCTGGCCGCCACCTCGCCTCCACTCGGACTGGCCGCCGAAGCCGCCATGGAGCGGCGGGAGGTGCCCTGGGGTCGGGGCGATCTCCTCTGCCTCTGGACCGATGGCCTCACCGACGCCGCCAACGCGACGGGAGATCGGTTCGGGGAAGCCCGCATCCTGCATCTGCTCACCACGCACCGGGAGGACACGCCGGACGCGATCGTCTCCGCCCTCTTTGCCGAGGTCGATCGCTTCTCCGCCGCTCCCCAGGACGACAGAACCTTGCTCGTGCTCCGGATCTGATGGGACAGGCCCGCAAACGGTTTGGCCAGCATTTTCTCCGGCACCCCGGAATCCTGGCACAGATCGTCGATGCCCTCGATGCGCCCGCCGGGGCGCCGGTGCTGGAGATCGGTCCCGGCAGGGGCGCGCTCACGTCCGTGCTGGTGGGGAGGGGGTACCAGGTCACCGCCATCGAGAAGGACCGGGATCTGCTCCCCCGCCTGCGCGACCGGTTTCCCACGGTGCGACTGGCCGAGGGGGATGCCCTCACCGAGTCCTGGGACGCGCTCGCGGGCGTGCCCCGGGGCGAGCTGTTTGTCATCGGCAACATCCCCTACAACATCACGTCGCCTCTCCTGGACCGGGCCCTCGCGCCCCCCCGTCCCCGGCGGGTGGTCTTTCTGGTCCAGAAGGAAGTTGCCGACCGGCTCGTGGCCACCCCCGCGTCCGGCCACTGGAGTGCCCTGACCGTGGGAGTGCAATCCGTGGCGCGGGTCACCCGGACAGTGGCGGTTCCGGCCCACGCCTTCGATCCCCCCCCCAAGGTGGATTCGGCCGTGGTGCGACTCGACCCCCTTCCCGTTCCCCTGGTGACCGACGAGGAGGTTCCGCGCTTCCGCCGACTGGTGACCGCGCTCTTCGCGTCGCGCCGGAAACAGATGCAACGGGCCCTGCGGGTGGTGACGGGTTGGCCCGCGGACCGGGTCCTGGCCGTCCTGGCCGACGCCGGAATTCCCCCCGCTCTTCGTCCGGATGCCTTGCCGATCCCCGGGTTTGTCGCCCTGCTCCACGCCTGTGTTGACGGAGCCCGTGCGGATCACTAAGATTGTGAAATCTTTCACAAGACCATGCACTCGATCTCCGATTCCGCGGTTCGCCGCCTCTCGCTCTATCTCCGCTTCCTCGACGAGTTCGCGGAGGAGGGCATCGCCACGGTCAGTTCCGGAGCCCTGGCCACGCGAGGGGGCACCACGTCGGCGCAGGTTCGCAAGGACCTCTCGGTCTTCGGCTCGTTCGGGACGCGCGGGGTGGGCTACGAGGTGGCGGACCTTCGGGCCCGGCTCCGGACCATCCTGGGTCTGGGACGCCGGTATTCCGTGGTGGTGGTCGGCGCGGGGAAGGTCGGGAGCGCGCTGGTGCATTACCATGGGTTCCGGCACCGGGGGTTCGACGTGGTGGCGGTGTACGACCGGTCGCCCCAGACGATCGGGACCCTGTTCGACGGGATCCGGGTCCGTGATGTGGCTCGCCTTGGACGCGATCTCCGCGTCTCGTGTCCTGACATCGCCGTGATCGTCACGCCGGCCGATGCCGCGGAGGGGGTGGCGCAGGTCCTGGTCGCAGGCGGGGTGAAGGCCATCCTGAATTTTGCCCCCGTGCCGCTCACCGTCCCGGACGACGTCACCGTCAGGGGAGTCAATCTCGCCCTCGAGCTCGAGGCCCTCAGCTTCGCCCTCACCAACTCCTGAGGGTGGGCCTCCGGCATCCACCGGGGAACGCGATTAGGTTGGACAGCATGGCGCCGCTGGTCCTCCACCCGTCCTCCACCCTGCTGGATCGTGCCCTGGTGCTGCTCGGGGACGCTCCCTGCGATGCCCCGACCGTGGCGACCCGGGTGATGGGGCTCACCGGAGCTCCCGGGCCGGTGTGCGAGCGCATGGCGGTGGCCCTTCTGGGGGGGGATCCCCGCGTGCGGCAGCTCCCGGATGGCCGATGGGCCCTGCACGCCACGCCCGGGACCACGCCACTTCTCGCGGACGTCCCCTACGCCGTCGTCGATGTGGAAACGACGGGAGGTCACTGCGGGGCGGGGGACCGGATCATCGAGGTGGCCGTGGTGGTCGTGGAGGGCACGCGCCGGGAGGTGGTGCTCGACACCCTGGTAAATCCCGGCAAGCCGATCCCCTCCGTCATCACCCGCATCACGGGAATCACCGACCGGATGGTGGCCGGGGCCCCGACCTTCGCCGACCTCGTGGACGACCTCCGGCGGGTTCTCGCCGGCCGGGTGCTCGTGGCACACAACCTTCGATTCGACCGCGGGTTTCTCGCGGCGGAGCTGCGGCGGGCGGCGGACCTGGTGCTCCAGGGTCCGTCGCTCTGCACCGTCCGGCTGGCCCGCCGTCTGGTGCGCGGGCCCGAGTCGTACGGCCTCGACAGCCTGACGACCTGGTTTGGGTGGGACAACCCGGCGCGGCACCGGGCGGCGGGGGATGCCTGGGTCACGGCGCTCCTGCTCGAGCAGTTGCTCCTCCTGGCACGGGAGCGGGAGGTGGTCACCCTCGCGGAGCTCGAGGCGCTGACCCGGGGGGGACGGGCCGGCCGGCGGAAGGGACGGGGGCGGCGGCGGAGTGCCTCGATCCGTGCACAGGACGGGGACTCCGTCAACCAGCCCGGGACGAGGGAAGGCTCATGCCAGGCCTGAGTCGCGTCACTCCCTTCACCGTGGGCGGTTTCCAGTGCCACGCCTTGGAGGGCGGGATCCAGCGGCTCGACGGAGGAGCCATGTTTGGTGTCGTACCCAAGCCGCTCTGGAGCAAGAGGATTGCGCCCGACGAACGCAACAGAATTCGCCTGGCGATGCGGTGCATTCTGATCGAGCATCCCGGCGAGGGTGTGGTTCTCCTCGACACCGCCCTCGGCAACAAGGACGACGCCCGGTTCCGGGACATCTACGGCATCGACAACCTCGCGGATTCGGGAACCGGGGACACCTGGCTGGAGGAGGCCCTCGCGGAGACGGGGCATCGGCCCGAGGATGTCCGCTGGGTCATCAACACGCACCTCCATTTTGACCATGCCGGGGGCAACACGCGGTATGATGGCACCCCGAGCGAGGGCGGACCTCCGGGCGCACCGCCCGTGGCGCGGTTGACCTTTCCCTCGGCGACCTACGTGGTCCAGCGCCGGGAGCTCCAGTTTGCCCGGAACACCAATGAACGGACCCGGGCGAGTTATCTCCGCGCGAACTTCGAGCCGGTGGCCGTGGCCGACCGGTGGAAGCTCCTGGAGGGGGACGAGGACATTCTTCCCGGGATCACCAGCCGCCTCACACCCGGCCACGTTCCCCACCATCAGAGCCTCGTGATCCATGACCGGGGGGAGGTGGCCGTCTTCCTGGGCGACGTCATCCCGACCGCCCACCATCTGGCCCTCCCCTGGGTGATGGGGTACGATCTCGAACCGCTGCGGACCCTCGAATCGAAGCGCGACCTCCTCGCGGACGCGGTGGCCGGGGGGTGGCGACTGATCTTTGAACACGATGCCGACACCGTGCTCGGGCGGGCGAAGCCGGGGCCCAAGGGGGTCGTCCTGGAGGAGGTGGTGTCGGGACCGGGCGTTGACATCGAACCGGAATCGCGCTAGACTGCTCTCCTCACGAAGTGGGGGCACCATGCTCCCCACCCCAAGCACTCGTGGTGCGAAGGGGTTCTGATCGGAAACCGGTCCGGAAGCGGGCGCGGTCTTTGTCTCAGAACCTCGGCTCGCCGGGGTTTTTTCTTGTACGGGAGGTAGCCCGCTGTCCACAAACGACCGGGAAAAGCGAGTTCGCATCAACCGACAGATCCGGATCAGTCCGGTCCGGGTCATCGATGCGGACGGCGAACAACTGGGTGTTCTCGCCATTGATGAGGCGCTGGCCGCCGCCGACGCGCAGGGGCTGGATCTTGTCGAGGTGGCCCCGATGGCTCGGCCTCCTGTGGTCAAGATCATGGACTACGGGAAGTACAAGTTCGAAGAGGCCAAGGCGGCCCGGGCGGCGAAGAAGAAACAGCACGTGATCCAGATCAAGGAGGTCAAATACCGTCCCGGGATCGACGATCACGACTTTGACTTCAAGACCCGGCACGCCCGCGAGTTTCTCGGGGAGGGGAACAAGGTGAAGGTGACGATGATGTTTCGGGGGCGGCAGATGGCCCGGATCGATCTGGGGCGCGCCGTGCTCGACCGGGTGGCGGCGGAGCTGGCGGATGTGGGGAAGGTTGAGTTTGACGCGAAACTGGAAGGTCGCAACATGACGATGGTGATCGCGCCCCGACAGGTGTGATCCCGCCGCCGGATTCCGGCGGTTGACTGGAGTGGATGTTCCGATGCCCAAGATGAAAACCAAGCGGGCGGCGATGAAGCGGTTTACCGTGACCGGCACCGGCAAGCTGAAGCGGTCCAAAGCCAATCTTCGCCACATTCTGACCAAGAAGACCCGCAAGCGGAAGAACCAGCTGGGCAAGAGCGCCCTGGTGAGTTCGGCCGATTTTCCCCGCGTCAACCGCCTGTTGCAGGCCTGAGGAGGGATCATGCCACGTGTCAAGAACGGGGTGGCCCACCACGCCCGCAAGAAGAAGATCATGGAGGCGGCCAAGGGGGCGCGCGGAGGACGCAGCAAGCTCTACAAGGCGGCCAAGGAAACGGCCGAGCGGGCCATGCGGTACGCCTACCGGGATCGCCGGAAGAAGAAGGGGGAGTTCCGCAGTCTGTGGATCACCCGGATCAACGCCGCGGCGCGACTGCACGGGCTGAGTTACAGCCGTCTCATCGCCGGATTGGCTCGGGCGGGAGTCGAGATCAACCGCAAGGTGCTGGCCGATCTCGCCGTGCACGATGCCGACGCCTTCGCCCGGGTGGCGGAGGTGGCGAAGAGCCATCAGGCGGCGGAAACCACCTGAGCGCCTGATCCGGGCGCCGGAATGCGCGCCGGGAACCCCGGCGCCCACGCTCGGTTACTCTCGCAGTCCAGGCATCATCCGGGGAGGTCGCCACTCCTCGGCGCCGGGGGGCGGTCCTCACGTCCCTCGGCCTGTGGTCTCCCCCGATTGTCTCTCCAGACCGATGAGTGAGTGGAACAATCAATGGTTGACGCGACCGGGTACCCTTCTCTCGATGCCCTCCGGACTCGCCTGGAGGCGATCCCCCGTTTGTCGCTCGCCGAACTGGAGGCCGAGGCGATCGCCCTTCTCGGTCGCAAGGGAGGGATCCTCACGGCGGAGGCACGACGGATCCCGACCCTCCCCGCCGAGGAACGGAAACCGTTCGGGGCCGCCGTCAACCGGATCAAGGTGCACTGTGAGGAGGCGGTGGAGCGCCGGCGGGCCGAACTGGCCGGTGCACGCTCTCCTTTCTCCACCCTGGACCTGTCGATGCCGGGGCGCGAGGTCTGGTCCGGCGGGCTTCATCCCGTGACGCGAGTGATTCAGGAATTGACCGGAATTTTCCGCGGGTTGGGATTCTCCGTCGCGACCGGGCCCGAGGTGGAAAGTGAGTGGATGAACTTCCGCGCGCTCAATTTTCCGCCCGACCACCCCGCCATGGACATGCACGACACGCTGTATCTCGCGGGGACCGAGGCGGAGGGCCCGGAAACCCGCCTGCTGCTCCGAACTCACACGACACCGGTGCAGGTGCGGACCATGCGGGAGGGATCACCCCCCTATCGGGTGGTGATGCCGGGCATGGTATATCGCAAGGATCCGTTCGACGCGTCTCACGCTCCGGCATTCGCCCAGCTGGACGGGTTCGCGGTGGACGAGGGAATCTGTTTCGTCGATCTCAAGGCCACTCTGACCCACGTGGCACGGCGCTTCTTCGGGCCGGGGGTGGCGGTGCGGTTCCGGCCCTCCTTCTTCCCGTTTACCGAACCCTCCGCCGAAATGGATGTCCGGTGCCAACTGTGTGGCGGGGACGGGTGTGCCGCCTGCAAGGGAACCGGATGGATGGAGATCCTCGGATGCGGCATGGTCCATCCCCGCGTCCTGGAGCATGGGGGGGTGGATCCGGAACGGTTCACCGGGTGGGCCTTTGGCATGGGCCCCGGTCGCATTGCCATGAACCGCTATGGCATCCCTGACATTCGCCTCCTCTACGAGGGGGACATGCGCTTCCTCTCGCAGTTCGGATAACCAATGCTTGTGTCTCGACGCTGGCTGGAGGCCTTTCTCAATCGTCCCCTGGAGGTCCGGGAGGTGGCCGACCGCCTTGCCATGCTGGGGGCACCGGTGGATGCCATCGAATCCCTCCATGCGATCCTGGAGCAGATCGTGGTGGCCCGGGTGAGCGCGGTGATCCCACATCCCAACGCCGACCGTCTCCGGGTCTGCACCGTGGAAGACGGCGCCGGGACCTGGCAGGTGGTGTGCGGGGCTCCCAACGTCGTGGCGGGGGGCCGGTATCCGTTTGCGCGGATGGGAACGACCCTTCCCGGGGGCCTGACCATCGCCCAGCGCAAGCTGCGGGGGGAAGTGTCCCAGGGAATGCTCTGCTCCGGGCGGGAACTCGAGCTGTCCGATGACCACGATGGTCTTCTCACGCTGGATACCGATGCCGCACCCGGAACGCCGCTTCTCGATGTGCTGCCGGTTCGGGATGATCGCCTGGACGTGGACGTCACTCCCAATCGGCCCGATCTCCTGGGCCACAAGGGCGTGGCCCGGGAATTGGCCGCCGCTCTGGGGATACCCTTCCGGCTTCCGGTGATACCGGGGTCGCGCGGGGAGGAGGTTCCGGCCAGTGAGCGCGCGAGTGGAGTGTCGGGAACCACCGGAAAGAACGAGGGGGGCGTGGGGGTGCAGGTGGCCGTGGAACCAGGGTCGGGGTGCGAGCGACTCCTGGTGGCCGTGGTGCGAGGAGTCGTGGTCGGCCCGTCTCCCCTCTGGCTGCGACAGCGATTGGAGGCCGCCGGAGTGCGGTCCATCAACAACGTGGTGGATGCCACCAACTACGTCATGCTGGAACTCGGCCATCCACTGCATGCCTATGATCTCGCGACCCTGTCCGGACCCATGGTGCAGGCCCGGGCCTCGCTCGAGGGCGAAACCGTGGTCACTCTCGATGGCACCCGGAGAATCCTGACGCAGGGGATGACCGTGATCGCCGACGCCGAGCGGGCCATTGGCATCGCGGGCGTCATGGGTGGGGAGGCCACCGAGGTCCGCGAAACCACCACGGACCTTGTGGTGGAATGCGCCTGGTTCGAGCCGCCACGGATCCGGGCCACGCGACGCTCCCTGGGCCTCTCGACCGAGGCCAGCTACCGTTTCGAGCGGGGTGTGGATCTGCAGGCCGCCAGCGAGGCCCTCCGCCGGGGACTGGAAGTGCTCCTCACCGTGGCCGGAGGATCGGTGGCCGGACGCCCGATCGATATCTGGCCCGCCGTTCGGCACCCCGCCCGGATCTTCCTTCGCGTCGACCGGGTGGCCCGAGTCCTCGGAGTCACCCTGCCGGTCCGGGCGATCGAGGACGCCCTGGTGGCCATCGGGGCAACGGTGGTGGCCAAGCCGGCCGACGGACGCCTCGCCGTGGATGTCCCCGGGTGGCGCCCCGATCTGGAGGCCGAAATCGATCTCATCGAGGAGGTCGCCAGGATCTACGGATATGACCGATTGCCGTCCGACCTGGGCCCCTTCCGCCTCGGGGGCCGGGACGACGCGCCGGATGCCACGGCGGCGGACCGGGTGCGGGCGGGATTGGTTCCCTTCGGGCTGTGGGAAACACTCTCCCTCCCCCTGTGTGACGACTCTCGGGGGGTGGCGGTGGCCAACCCGCTTTCTTCGAACCATGGTCAGTTGCGTTCTGCGATTCTTCCCGGGCTCCTCCGGCAGGTCGAGGCCAATTGGGCGGGTCATCAAGGGACCGTGCGCCTCTTCGAAGTGGGGACGGTCTTCCATCCCGGAACGGGGGCGCTGGCCCCTCCTCAGGAGGAACTGCACGTCGCGGCGGTGGTGACAGGGGCCCGAAGCCCGGCTCACTGGACCTCCAGTGGCAAGGGGGACCCGGTGGATATCTGGGACCTGAAGGGGTTGTTCGAGGCGGTGGTGCTCTTGGCAAATCCCGCCGCCCGCGTACAAGTTGCATCGGGGGAGGGATGGGTCGCGGTGGATGAGGAGGGTCGTCTGGCCGGGCACGCGACCCCCCTCCGGGTCGATGCTCCCGCATGGGCGGATCCGGTGTTCGGACTCGAGGTGACGGTGTCCCTCTCCCCGCCCGGCCCTCCTGCGTTCAGGCCGTGGCCCTCCACACCCGCGGCGCAACGGGATCTTGCACTGATCCTGCCCTCCGGCGTGACTGCGGAGAAGGTCAGCGCCGGATTGAGGAAGGGAGGGGGACGGATTGTGGAATCGGTGACGGTGGTCGATGAGTTCCGCGGAGCCGGGATTGCGCCGGGACAGCGGAGCGTGGCCTTCCGCCTCCGGTTCCGGGATCCGGAGCGCACCCTGCGGGAACAGGAAATTGACCGGGCCCTGGAGCGGGCCCGGCAGGAAGTCGAGGAGACGCTTGGCATCGTCCTACGAACGTCCTGATCAGGTCGCCCTGACCCGGGTGGAGGGTCTTGTCCGAGGTCTGCAGGACGAGCTGGCCGCCTGGCGTCGGCGTGCACTTCGGGCCGAGGGTGAGCTGGAAGGATTGCGGGCCCGGGGAGGGACGGGCGGAGGTGTCCTGGCCGGGGAAGAGGCACAGCAGGTGCGACAGCGGATCGTGGACCTGGAAACGGAGAACCATCTGCTCCTGCAGCGCATCGAGGGCGCCCTGGGCCGGGTCAACCAACTCCGGACCCGGCTCGGGTTCCTGGCACACCAGGAGGGGGAACCGGTCGCATGAGCAGGGAACGTCAGGTGGTTCGGGTGGTCATCGGGGGGGATGAGTTCACCGTCCGCTCCGAGCTCTCTCCGGAATACACCCGGGAGGTGGCCCGTCACTTCGACGAGGTGCTGGGGTCGATTCGGCGAGCCATGCCGACCATCGAGGCCCACAAGGCTGCCGTCCTCGCCGGACTTGCCGTGACGGATGAACTGTTCGAGGCCCGGCGGGGCGATGCCGCCCAGGCGGCACGGCTCCAGGATCTGGCCGATGAAGTCACACGGCTGCTTCCGCCTTCCAAGCGGAGCGGACGCACAACGGGGGCTGCGGCCACCCCCGAATAACGACGATTCCGCGGCCTTCCGGGTCGCGTGCGGAGAACTGTCATGCCCCCGTCCACCCTTGTCCCCCTGCTGGGGGGATTCGCGTCCGGAATCGTGCTCGCCCTCGTGGTGGGAGTCGTCGTGGCTCGAGCCCGGCGACGGACCGCCCGCGATCTCATCACCGCCGCCGAGGCACAGGTCCGAACTCTCCTGGCCAAGGCGGCCCAGGAGGTGGAGGGACTGAAGACCGCCGCGGTTCTCGAAGGGAAAGTGGAAGCTCTGCAGTTGCGGGAAGAGGTGGAGCGGGAGATCAAGCGGCGGCGCGAGGAGGCGGAGCGCGTGGAACACCGGCTGGAGGAACGGGAGGAGGCGCTGAGTCGTCGGGTGCAGGAGAGCAATCGGCAGGAGCAACAGCTCACGACCCGGATCCGGAAGCTGGAGGAGACCGAGCGTCGCACCGACGCCCGGCAGCAGGACATGGACCGGCTCATCGCGGAGCAGACGGCACGCCTCGAACAGGTGGCGGGGCTGAGCCAGGAGGCGGCGCGGCGCGAGGTGATGCAGCGCGTCGAGGACGAGGCCCGGGGACAAGCCTCGGCGCTCGCGCGGGACATCCGCGAGGAGGCCAAGCGCACTGCCGAACGGGATGCCCGGCGCATTCTGGCCACGTCCATTCAACGGATGGCCTCGGACTACACCGCCGAAACCACCGTGGCCGCGGTGGTCCTTCCCGGTGACGAGATGAAGGGACGCATCATCGGGCGGGAGGGCCGGAACATCCGCGCCTTCGAAACCGCCACCGGGGTGGACGTGATCATCGACGACACCCCCGACACCGTCATCATCTCCTGCTTCGAGCCGATCCGCCGCGAGGTGGCCCGCCGGGCGCTGGAGGCATTGATCACGGATGGCCGGATTCATCCCGGCCGGATCGAGGAGGTCGTGGCCAAGGTCAGCCGGGAGCTCGAGGGCCAGCTTGTCGAACTGGGCGAGCGCGCGGCGTTTGACCTGGGCGTGCACGGACTGCATCCGGAGTTGATCAAGCTGGTGGGACGCATGCGGTACCGGTCGAGCTACGGGCAGAACATCTACGAGCATTCCAAGGAAGTGGCGTGGATCGCCGGGATGCTCGCGGCCGAACTCAAGGCGGACGTCCAGCTGGCCCGGCGCGGGGGACTGCTGCACGACGTGGGGAAAGTGCTCACCCATGAGCACGAGGGGACGCACGTGGAACTGGGAGTGGAGATGGCGCGACGCTACGGCGAGAAGCCGGCCGTCATCAACTGCATCCAGGCGCACCACGACGACGTTCCCCACGAGAGCACCGAATCGGTCCTGGTGCAGGCAGCCGACGCCATCAGCGGAGCCCGCCCCGGGGCACGACGGGAGGCCTTTGAAAGTTACGTCAAGCGACTGACAAACCTCGAGGCGATCGCCGGCGGATTCCCCGGGGTGGAAAAAACCAACGTCATTCAGGCCGGCCGTGAAGTGCGCGTGATCGTGACTCCGGACAAGGTCACGGATGCGGACGCGGCCGACCTGGCAGAGAGCATCGCCCGGCGGATCGAGGGAGAACTCCAGTATCCCGGTCAGATCCGCGTGGTGGTCATCCGGGAGACCCGCAAGACAGGAGTGGCACGATGAGTGGACGGTTGCTGGATGGCGTGGCCCTCGGGCGGACGATTCGCGCGGAGGTGGCCGACGAGGTGTCCCACCTGGTGACGCGGGGCATCACCCCGGGACTCGCCGTGGTGCTCGTGGGCGAGGATCCCGCCAGCCAGGTCTATGTGCGCAACAAGGGCCGTGCCTGTGAGGAGGCGGGAATGCACTCGGCCACGATCCGCCTGCCTGCGGAGGCCCCGGAGGGGGAGGTGCTCGCGGTCATCGATCGGCTGAACGCGGATCCCGCCATCCATGGCATGCTGGTTCAATTGCCGCTTCCGAAACACATCGACACCGACCGGGTCATCCAGCGCATCAGTCCCGCCAAGGACGTGGACGGATTCCACCCTGTCAACATCGGCAAGGTCGTCCTGGGGGATCCCACCGGGTTTCGTCCCGCCACGCCCTACGGTGTGCAACAAATGCTGCTCCGATCCGGGGTCGAGACCGCGGGGGCCCACGCCGTGATCGTGGGGCGATCCACCATCGTCGGGCGCCCCATGGCGAGCCTGCTGCTCCAGAATGGCCCGGGGGGCAACGCCACCGTCACGGTCTGTCACTCGCGGTCCCGGGATCTCCCCGCGATCACCGCCTCGGCGGATCTCCTCATCGTCGCCATCGGGCGTCCGCACTTCGTGACGGCCGAGATGGTGCGGCCCGGGGCCGTCGTGGTGGACGTCGGGATCAACCGGGTGGACGATGCCAGCGCGTCCCGCGGATATCGGCTCGTGGGGGACGTCGACTTCGACGCCGTGGCGCCCCGGACCTCGGCGATCACACCGGTCCCGGGGGGAGTGGGACCCATGACCATCGCCATGCTGCTCGTGAACACTGTGCAGGCCGCCCGGATGGCCCATGGGGGGTGACCTGTTCTCGCCCGCCGACGGCGTCGCACCCCGGGACCGGGCGTTCGGTGTGGCGGAGATCGCCGCTCTGCTGCGCGCAGCTGTCGAGGGGGCGATCGGACAGGTCTGGATCCGGGGTGAGATCACCGGGCTCAAGCGCTATCAGAGCGGGCACTGGTACTTCACCCTGCGCGATCCCGACGCCCAGGTGCGGTGCGTCATGTGGCGCACCTATACCCAACGGGCGGGGTCCCCCCCGGCCGACGGAACCGAAGTCTATATCCTGGCGCGGCCCTCGCTCTGGGAAGAGCGCGGGGAGCTGCGCCTCTCGGCCGTGGTGGTGCTGCCCACGGCCGCGGTCGGGGTGGCCGAACGGGAGCGGGAGCGGACCCGGCTCGCGCTGGAGCACGACGGCCTTCTGGCCCTCGAACGAAAGCGTCCCCTCCCGGCCTTTCCGCGAGCGGTCGCTCTCGTCACCAGCGCTGATGGGGCGGTGCTGCATGACATTCTGACGGTGCAACGACGGCGGTGGCCCCTGGCCACGGTTCTCGTCGTCTCGGCGCGGGTGCAGGGAAGTGGCGCCGTGGAGGACCTGGTGCGGGCCCTCCAGATGGTGAGCCGGTTGTCGGTGGATCTCTGTCTCCTGGCGCGGGGTGGTGGATCCCGGGAGGACCTGGGTGCGTTTGATGACGAACGGGTCTGCCGCGCGGTGGCCGCCGTGCCGGTTCCTGTCATCTCGGCGGTGGGACACGAAACGGATGTCTCGTTGGCCGATCTGGTGGCGGACCGCCGTGCCCCCACGCCGTCGGCGGCCGCGGAGATGGCCTTTCCCGACCGGGATCATGTGATGTCCGGTCTCGATCATCTGGCCGATCGATTGGCCCAGGGACTCCGCCGGCCGACCCGCCTCGCTCAGGAGCGCCTGTTGCGTTCCGGCGACCGACTGGCCACGGCCTGGTCCCGCCGGATCGGTCGGTGGCAACGAACGGTCGAACGGCATGCCGCGCAGCTGGAGGCCTTGAGTCCTCTCCGGGTCCTGGAGCGGGGGTATGCCGTGGCGCAGGGCACCGATGGCCGGGTTCTTCGGCGCGTCGCGGATCTCTCGCCAGCCATGCCGTTCACCCTGCGACTCGCCGATGGTGCCGTGGCAGCGCGTGTGGACAACCGGGGAGGTACTCGATGACGTTGGCGGAAGACCTGCGCCGTCTGGAGGAGATCGTCCGCCACCTGGAGGAGGATGACCTGGATCTCGACCGATCCCTGGCGCTTTTCGAGGAGGGAATCCGTCATCTTCGGCAGGCTCGCGAGATCCTCAGCGCCGCCGACGCCCGGGTGCAGGAGGTCGTCGCGGAGGCGGGTGACACCATCCGGATGGTCGACCGTGACGAGTGACACCCGAACGGAGGTGGCCGATCTCCTCGACGGAGCCCGGACCCGCACCGACGCCGTCCTGGCTCGCTGGGCGAACCGCCTCCGCCTCGAGGTGCCCGGAGTCGAGGGGGAAGCGATCGCCTATGCCTTGGAGAGTCCGGGAAAACGCGTGCGCCCTGCGTTGGTGCACGCCGCCTGGCGCGCGTGCAAGGGGCTCGGGAAGGAGTCCTCGGTGGCAAGCATCGGGGCGGCGGTGGAGGTCGTCCACACCTATTCGCTCGTCCACGACGACCTGCCCTGCATGGACGATGACGACCAACGCCGAGGCAGGCCCACCGTGCACCGCCGTTTTGGAACCGCGGCCGCTACTCGCGCGGGCTATGCCTTGGTGGCCGTGGCGGCGGAGGTCCTGTCGGAGGGGGCGGACCGGGCGGATCTGGGCCCGGAGGGGCTCTCGCGTATGGCCCGGGTCCTTTTTTCCTCCAGTGGATTGCACGGCATGGTCGGGGGACAGTGGTGCGATCTCGAGGCGGAGCGACGGCAGCTGACCCTCGACTCCCTGCGGAGTGTTCATGCGGCGAAAACCGGGGCTCTCATCCAGGCCTCGTGCCTTCTGGGGGGAATCCTGGCCGGTGCGCCGAAGGAATGGATGACGGGTCTGCGTGCTTTCGGAGCCGACATCGGACTGGCCTTTCAGGTGGCGGATGACGTGCTCGATGCCACCGGAACCAGCGCCGAGCTCGGCAAGACCGCCGGCCGCGATGCCACCCTGGGCAAATCGACGTATGTGAGCCTCCTGGGGGCCACGGGAGCCGCCCGGGAGGCGGAACGCCTGGTGACCCAGGCCGAAGCCCACCTCGCTCCCCTCGGCGCCTTGGCGCGGCCCCTCACCCTGCTGGGCCGTTATATTGCGCAACGACGTTCCTGACGACAACGAACGGGACCGACTCATGACCCTGCTTGACGGAATCGAAAGCCCCGCGGACCTGAAAAGGTTGCGCCGGGACCAGCTGCCGCAACTTGCCCAGGAGATCCGGGATCGCCTGATCGGGTGCTGTTCCCATACCGGGGGGCACATCGGAGCGAGTCTGGGGGTGGTCGAGCTCGTGATTTCCCTGCTCTACGAGTTCGACTCTCCTGCGGACAAGATCCTCTGGGACGTCGGGCACCAGGCCTACGTCTGGAAGCTTCTGACCGGGCGCAATGCCGACTTCCCGAGTCTCCGCCAGGAAGGGGGAATGTCCGGGTTCCTCAAACGGTCGGAAAGTCCGCACGATCATTTCGGCGCCGGCCACGCCGGAACGGCCATGTCGGCTGCCTTCGGGATCGCCACGGCCCGCGACCTCCTGGGGCAGGACTACAAGGTCGCCGCCGTGGTCGGGGATGGGGCGCTCACATGCGGACTCTCCTACGAGGGGATGAACAACGCGGGGCATTCGGGCCGGGACATCATCCTCATCGTGAATGACAATGGCATGTCCATCTCGCCCAACGTCGGTGCCATCAGCGCGACGCTGGGACGGATCGTGGCCAACCCCTTGACCAACAAGGTGCGGGACAAGGTGAAGGGAGTGACGAAGGCGTTGGGCGAGGTGTTCGGAACCGGTGTGGTCGACTTTGCCAAGAACGTGGAGGAGAGCGTCAAGAACCTCTTCTCGGAGGGGATGTTCTTCGAGGAACTCGGGTTCCGGTATTTCGGCCCCATCGATGGTCATGACCTCGCCAAGTTGGGCGACACCCTGCGGTTCGTTCGCGGACTGGACGGACCGCGTGTCGTCCATGTGCTGACGGAAAAGGGGAAGGGCTTCAAGTTTGCCGAGGCGAACCGGGAAAAGTGGCACGGCCTGGCGGCGTACGACCCGGAAACGGGGGAGGCGCGCAAGCAGGCGAGCGGCCCCCCGACCTGGACCCAGGTGTTCGGAGAAGGGATGCGGGATCTGGCCCACGAGCGAGAGGACTTTGTCGTGATCACCGCGGCCATGCCCAGCGGAACCGGAACGAACATCTTCGGCACCGCCTGGCCCCACCGTTTCTTCGATGTGGGAATCGCCGAGGGGCACGCCGTGACCTTCGCCGCCGGGCTGGCCACGCAGGGGATCCGTCCGGTGTGTGCGATCTACAGCACCTTCCTCCAGCGTGGGTACGACAACATCATTCACGATGTGGCCGTGCAGAGCCTTCCGGTCATCTTCGCAATGGATCGGGCCGGCCTCGTGGGGGAAGACGGACAGACCCACATGGGGCTCTACGACATCGCCTATATGCTGGCCGTGCCCGGAATGACCGTGACCGCACCCCGGGATGGAGATGAGTTGCTCGGATTGATGCGCACGGCGCTGGATCACACCGAAGGTCCCTTCTGCACCCGGTATCCTCGCGACAAGGTCCCCCGCGCGCCCCGCCCCATTCTGGAAGTGCCGCCGGTGCCGTACGGAACCTGGGACCTGCTGCGCCCCGGCCACGACGTGGGACTCCTTGCGGTGGGGACCATGGTGGAACCGGCTCTGGACGCGGCGGCACGGCTGAAGGAGTCGGGCATCGAGGCGGCGGTGGTGAACTGTCGTTTCCTGAAACCGTTCGATGCGGCCATGCTGGAGCGGCTGGCGGCCGAGATCCCCCTGCTTCTTTCGATCGAGGAGGGCACGGTGGTGAACGGGTTCGGCTCCATGCTCTCGGCACACCTGCACACGACCCGGCCCCAGTGTCGATTGGTCCCGGTCGGAATCCCGGACCGCTTGATCGAGCAGGCACCGCGCGGGCGTCAGCTCGACCAGTTCGGACTCACGGCGGAGGGGATTGTTCGCCGAGTCCTGGCATTGCGGCACGAGGACGTGCTCGAGGCCCGATGAACATCGGGGTCGTGGGCAACGCGCGGTATGCGGGGCTCCAGGCCATTCTTCACGGCGCCCACGCCGCGGCCGTTCGGCTCGGGGTCCAACTGCAGACGGAACCGGACCTGCAATCGCTCTGGCCCGCTCCTGTTCCCTTGCTGGGCGACACTCCTCTCGATGCCCTCCTGACCTTTGGGGGAGACGGCACCCTCCTCCGGGGGGCCCGGATCCTCGACGGAAAGCCTATTCCCATCCTCGGCGTCAACCTGGGCCGGGTGGGGTTTCTCACCACCGCGGGGGAGCAAAACTACATCGATGCCCTCGATGCACTCGTCCACAAGGCCCACCATGTGGAGGAGCGGCAGTTGCTCCAGGCAACGATTGTCAGTCCCCGGGGGGAGGCGCAGGAGCTTCCGACCGCCCTGAATGACCTGGTCATCCACAAGTCGGGCATTGCCCGGCTGGTCCGCCTGCAGGTCAGGGTCGACGACATCGAGGCGGCGGCCTACAGTGCCGACGGGCTGATCGTGGCCACACCCACCGGGTCCACGGCCTACTCCCTGAGCGCGGGGGGGCCGATCATCGTTCCCGGTGTCAAGGCCATGGTCATCACTCCCATCTGTGCTCACACCCTGGCGGTCCGTCCGGTCGTCATCTCCAGTTCCTCCGTCGTGACGGTCATTCCCCTCGATTCCCGCAAGGGCAACCTCATGGTGTCCATCGACGGGCAGAAAGCCACGACGCTGCACCCCGGTCATCGGGTCGACGTCCGCCGGGCCGAGGGAACCGTCGTGCTCGCACGCCTCAGCCGGTCCGACTACTTCCAGCGGATGCGGGAAACGTTGCACTGGGGAGATCTGTCCGAGCGAGAACGCCCGATATGATCCTCGACCTCCGCGTGCGCGGGGTCGCCACCGTCGAGGATGTGACCGTGCCCCTGGGGCCGGGACTCACCGTCCTGACGGGGGAGACCGGGGCGGGCAAGTCGATGCTGGTCGATGCGCTCGGCCTCCTTCTCGGTGCCCGGGCCGACGTCAACGCCTTGCGGCCCGGCGTGGGGAAGGCCGTGGTCGAGGCGGTTTTCGATGAGGTGCCCGCCGTGGTGGTCCCCATCCTCCTCCGTCTCGGAATTCCCTGCGACGGCGAGCCCCTCATCCTGAAGCGCGAGGTGTCCTCCGAAGGGAGGTCCCGTGCCTGGATGCAGGGAAGTCCCGTCACCATCGCGGCTCTCGCGGAGGTGGGAGGCCTTCTGGTCGATCTGCACGGACAGCATGAAACCCAGTCCCTGGTGCGACCGGCGGTCCAGCGGACCCTCCTCGACGCGGTGGCCGAGGCCGGCCCCGCGGCAGGTGGCCTGGCGGACGCCGTTCACGAGCGGGATCGCCTCGCGGGAGACGTCGCGGCTCTCGAGGCCCGACAGGCGGAGGTGGGCCGCCGAAGCGATTCTCTTCGGCACACCCTCCAGGAAATTGACCAGGCCTCTCCGGTGTTGGGAGAGGACTCTCTGCTCGATCAGGAGGCCAGACAACTGGGCCATGCCGAGGCACTGCGAGCTCACGCCGCCGGTCTGATGGAGATCCTGGACGGGGAGGATGGGTCCGCGAGCAGCGCTCTTGCCGCGGCCGACCGCACCGTGGCCGCCATCGAACGACTCGACCCCTCGGTGAGCCCCTGGAGGGAGATTCTCGACACCGTCCACGCGGGGATGGATGAGCTGGTGCGTGCCGTCACCGTCTACGCCGCCGGGATGCAGGAGGATCCCGGTCGCCTGGCGGAGGTGGAGCAACGCCGTGACGCCCTCGACCGGCTGAAACGCAAGTACGGGGGAACTCTGGAGCAGGTGCTGGCGACCCGGAGCCGGGTGGCCGAGGAGTTCGATCTCCTGCACACCGCCGACGTGGATCTCCGTCGCTTGCGTACCTCCCTGGCCCAGGCGGAGGAGCGGGTGGGCGAGGCGGCCCGGACCTTGAGCGCACTTCGATCCCGTGGTGCGTCCCGCCTGACCCGAGCCGTGAACGATCTCCTGCCGGGGCTCGGATTTGTCGACGGCGAGTTCGTCGTCGTCCTGACGCCGCGCGACCGGCCAACCGTGGACGGTGCGGAATCGGTGAGCTTCTTCGTTCGGCTCAACGTCGGACACGAGTTGCAACCTCTGCACCGGGTCGCGTCGGGAGGAGAGGTCTCCCGGCTGATGCTGGCCATCAAGGTGGCCCTCGCGGCCCATGACGAGGTACCCACCTTGATCTTCGACGAGATCGACCAAGGCATCGGAGGCGAGATCGCCGTACGCGTGGCCCACGCACTGGCCGATGTGTCTCGCCGCCACCAGGTGCTGGTCATCACCCATCTCCCGCCGATCGCGGCGCGCGCCCATCGGCATCTCGTGGTCGTCAAGGACGTGGTGAAGGGCGTGGCCTCAAGCGAGGTACGGGTGGTCGAGGGGGACGAGCGTGTGACGGAGATGGCCCGGATGCTGGGGGATGCGCGGGGAGCGACGGCCCGGCGACATGCCCGGACCCTGTTGGGTGATGCAGGGGGGCCGTCTCCAGGTCAGAGCGGGGATCGGCCGTAGAGCCGGATGCGCGTGCGGAGTATGCGGTCATCCCGGACCCGGCCCCCGCTGCTGCTCAGGATCCCCTCGAACTCCAGGCTGGCATCCATCGGGAGAGACGTATCCCCCCGGCGCCCGATGCCGGAGTGCGCAAAGCTGAGACCCCCGAGAAAGCTCGTGGCGGAGGCTCCGGAGTCCTGACCCAGGAGAGCCGGATCGGGGAACAGGGCGGGGTCCTGTCCGGCTCCGAGGGTGAAGGTGTCGTCACCTCGGTTCCAGTACTGAAGTCCGGCGTGCAAGGCGAGGGACGGGGCGAGGCGCAGGAAGGGGCTGGCGCGAAAGGACACCACGTCCCCGGGGTCATGACGAACCGTGGCCGTGCTGGCGGCCGAAGCGAAGGCCTCCGAGGGGCGAGCAATGCGGCGGATCACCGTGGAGGCGAACTGCCGGTTGTAGGTGCCGCTGACCCGGATCCCCCACCACGAGGCCACCGCATCTCCCACCAGTGTCACTTCGGTGTCGAGTTGGCGGTCGCCCGATCCGATGCCGAACAGAACATCGGGCGAGGCCACAGTGCCGGTCGGGAGTCGGACCAACCCGATTCCGGTGGCCCGGAGCGCCATGCCTCCTCGGGTCCCGGGAGTGCGTTCGGCCAACACATAGGTGAGCCCGAGCTCAACGTCCCCGATTTTTGTGGATGTGGGGACATCCTCGAAGAAGGGGCTCGCGATCGGGCCGGCTCCATTCGTGATCAGGTTCGCGAACTCATCGCTCGACAGGGGCGCGGTGGGAAAGAGGGGAGCCCCGGAGAAGTCCGGGAGGCCGAGGGCCCCCGTGACCGTTGCCTGAAACGTGGTGATGGGACCGGTGAGGGTCGCGGCAGCTCCACTGCCCGCCAGGGGAAGGAGACGACTCGCAGTCGCCGGGTCCGAGAGCAGTCCCCGGAGTCCATCCCGCAGCGCGGTGCCACTGGCGAGGGTGGCCTCCGCCAGCGCGCGTTGACCTGAGGCATCGTAGAAACCGGCCCCGATGCGCTGGGCGAGGGAGTCGAGGGTGGCATCGAAGCCGGCGAAGAACTGGGTCGCCGCGCTTTGACCCGGCGCCGTTCCAAACACCGGGTCGGCGGGGTTGAACCCCGCGTTGGCCCCCGTGCTGTCGAATCGCACCTCGGGTTGCACCCGGACCCTGACGATCGGCACCGTGCCAAAGAGGGTGAGGCGGTCGGTGATCCCCACGGCGAGGCCGAGCCCGATCGTGCCGAGGTTGACGAGCGAACTCGCCCGGGTGGCGCCGAGATTGAACTGAAAGCCGCCAACCCCGAGCCCCGCCATCCGGGCCTCGGCGTCGCGCAGGAAGGGCATCGTCCCGCTGCCGAGGGCCGAGGTGGTGAAGTCCTGGGCGAGGTCCTGCTTCTCCCCCTGAAAAAACCGTTGGTCGCTGTCCCGGAACTCACCCCACAGGTCGAACCGGAATTTCCCCTTCGGGACCGTGAGCGGGGGCATCTGGGCCGGAAGGACGCTGGCAAGGGGTGGAACGAATGCGGTCAGAATGACGAGGCCGACGCGGGCCGGGAGAGAAAAACGCATGGGCGGGAAAGTGGCGGACCGGCGAGTGCAATGCCAGTCCCCGGACCGGCGGGTCATGCCGTGCCGGGCGAGGCCGGGTGTGCCAGCCCCCGGACCGTGCTATATCTCATGCGTCATCTGGCTCGGGTGGCGAAACTGGCAAACGCATCGGACTTAAAATCCGGTGGGAGGAAACTCCCTTGCGGGTTCGATCCCCGCCCCGAGCATTGTGCGGGTCGGCCCAGGACCTCAGGTCGAGGCGGTCCCCATCGTCGAGGCAAAGTGCGGAACATCCGACGCGCCGAACCGGCGGAGTGTGCGAAGGTGGGAGCGGACCGCCCCCAGGAACGTCGGATTGCTGTGGTAGGGGAGTCCATGCTCCTCGGCCACTCGCTTCACGATGGGACTGATCGTCGGATAGTGCATGCTGCAAACGCGGGGGAACAGGTGGTGCTCCACCTGGAAGTTGAGACCACCCACATACCACCCGAGGAAGCGATTGTCCGGGGCGAAGTTGGCCGTGGTGTACATCTCATGCGCGGCCCACCCATCCGGCATGGCACCGACGGTGGTGGGAGCAGGGTGAGAGGTCTCCTCCACGACGTGGGCGAGCTGGAACACGATACCGAGAGTGATCCCGGCCGCGACATGCGCCACGAGGATGCCGGCGGCGATCTGCCACCACGCGTAGGGAAGCAGCAGGAAGGGCAGGACCATCGACCAGGTGTAGAAGACGAGCTTGCCCAGGAGGAGCCCGAGGACGTCCATCGGAGCGTGCTTCTTGTCGGCATAGGGGCCGAGATCCCGGGCCAGCAGATACTTGTAGTCCTTGACGAAGGCCCAGAACAGCGTGGTCATGCTGTAGAGAGCGAACGCATAGAGATGCTGGAACCGGTGGTACCAGGCCCGCGGCGCGTGCGGGGAAAGACGCAGGAGAGGGGAGACCGCAAGGTCCTCGTCGGTCCCATGGATATTGGTGTACGTGTGATGGATGATGTTGTGAGTGATGCGCCAGAGATAGCTGCTCCCCCCCGCGAGATCCATGCTGCACCCGAGGGCCCAGTTCAGGCGGGGAGAATTCGAATACGCGCCGTGCAGGGCATCGTGGGCCACCGAGAATCCGATCCCGGCCATGCCGAGACCCGTCAGCGCGGCG
Source organism: Gemmatimonadales bacterium (assembly GCA_041741375.1). Classification (GTDB taxonomy): domain Bacteria; phylum Gemmatimonadota; class Gemmatimonadetes; order Gemmatimonadales; family GWC2-71-9; genus OFTM291. The sequence continues at coordinate 23,565 of JBGSKF010000167.1, forward strand.
AGGCCGAACAGGAGGGCGGGGGCAGTCACCTGACCCGACAGAATCAGGGAGTAGGGGACGAACGTCAGCGCCAGCATCAGGGCGGTCTTGAGCAGCATGGCCCGAGTGGTGCGGGCCGAGGACGGATGGGCCTTGAGGTGACTGTCGACAGCCTGGCGGACAGCTTTGAGGAAGGCCCCTCCATCACCCGGCGGAAACGATGGATGGCTGGCTGGCACGGTGTTGTCCTCGACCTTCGGGGGCGTGAGCCCGGGGTGACTTTCGCGTTCGCGAAACGACCCTTGAGATATAGCGGGTTGAGAGACCGGGGGGAAGGTCCCTTCCTCCCCGCTGGTCTCTCAACTCTTAGAGTCCCTCAGGGCCCACAAGGTAGAAACTCCGGGGCGTCATCCGTGCTGTGCAGGGCAGTGCAGGACGAGGTGTGCGTCGGTCGCCAGGCGCAGGGCGAAGGTCCCATCGGGGCCGGAGGAGTACACTACATCACCCTCACCGGGTCCCCCCGCCTCCGCGAGGGTGGACGGGAGTCGGCCGAGGGAGTCGCGATAGGATCGAAGACGTTCCGCCTCACGAACCAGGGTCAGGCGGGCGGATGCTTCGGCGATGACCGGAGGCTCCGGGAGAGGGGCCGGAGTGGACAGCCAGGAGGGCCGTACCACCAGCAACGCGCCACATGCACCGCCCACGATCAAGAGGAGTGGAAGGAAACCGCGTGGCCGGCCGCTCCTGAGGCGTTCCTGGCTGGGGTGAGGCAAAGGGGAAGCCGCCACGGCTGCCTCCGCCGCCCGCAGAAGAGCGGATTTGGAATCCGTGTGCGGTTCCCGGGGCTGGACGGGTGTCATGCGGAGCCGAGCGCCTCCTGAATCTGGCTCGGGAATGTCGCCACCGAGATCGGTTTCGTGATGTATCCATCGAATCCCGCCTCGAGAACCTTCTGCTCATCACCGGACATGGCGTGCGCGGTGAGCGCGATGACACGCACCGTCCGGACCGGAGCCGTCAAGGCGCGAATCTCCCGGAGCAGTTCGTAGCCGTCCTTGCCCGGGAGCTGGATGTCCATGAGAACGAGGTGGGGAGCAAACGATTCCAATGCCTCCTGGAGGCCGGTTCCGTCCGCCACCCCCCGGATCTCGTGGCCCTGAAGCCGGAGCACGGCTTGGAAGAGCCTCATGTTGTCGCTGCTGTCCTCGACGATGAATATCCGTGCCATCTCTCACTCTTGAGGAGGAGGCAAAACGCCCCACGACCGGCACCGTTTGACCGGAATCTCGGGCCCGTGCTACACTTGTCCGTGCCGGAAGAAGGACACTTGCCGTTTCAGCACTTCTCATGCCGGAGGATCTCGTGAACCGCCGTGGTTTTACTCTGATCGAACTGATGACGGTATTCGGAATTCTCTCGGTGCTGGCCAGCATAGCCATCATCAAAAGCGGACAACAGAAGGAACGGGCGCTTCGGACCACAATGGTGTCCGATCTCCGGAACCTTGTCCCCATGCAGGAGGCCTTCTTCAGCTCCAACGGCGACTACGCCGGTGGGCTGACCGCGGGGCCGACCATCAACAGGGTACGCGGGAGGGGGCGGATCTCCTTCGTTCCTTCCGGGGCCAATGTGATCACCGTCCGGCGACGCCCCACGGGGTGGAACGCCACCGCCACCAATCCAGGCTTGCGCACAGCTCCCCGCCGGTGTGGGATCTTCTCGGGGCCCGTCTCCAACTCGCCCAATCGAAATGTCCGGGTGGAGGGTGTCCCCGCGTGCTGGTAGGGGACTGACTAGGACGCAGGACAGTAGGACATAGAACATAGGGATCTCTGGTCAACCGTCAGTCTCCCACGCGCCGGAATCGGTTCGACCCACCAGGATCTCCACCCTGGATCCCGACCTTCGTCGGGATGACTATCGTTGAATGTCCTGCCCCTCCCATGCCCTGTGTCCCATGTCCCATGTCCCATGTCCTATGTCCTATGTCCTATGTCCTATGTCCTATGTCCTATGTCCTATGTCCTATGTCCTATGTCCTGTTTCTACTGCCCTGCGCCAGATGGCGTCAGCTCGAGCAGGCTGTTCCCGAGAAACGGCTCCAGCGGATCGGTGGAACGAAGGGTCAGAGATACCGACCCCTCCGTGCCCCTGAGCACCCACGTGGTGTCACCCAGCCGCTGGTACTCCACGACGGACTCGGGCGTGCTGACCTCGTCGAGGGTGGACGGGAGCCGGCCAGTGGCTGCCAGGTGGTCGTGGAGAGCAGACCCATGCAGGTAGAGTTCCATCCGGAGAGCGGCCTCGACATTGAGGGGACGGGCAGTAGCGTCAGGCGCAAAGAGCCACTCGGGCTTGCCGATCCACATGTAGGCCAGAAAGAGATAGGACAGCGCTCCGGCCACCACGAGACCGCCCCGCACGGGTCGGCGGGGCGCACGGGGGGGCGTCGCGGTGTCCCGTTCCTGCTCCCGCGTGACGACCTGGTCGAAGGCGGAGAGGAGCTCCTGCTTGTCTGAAGTCCCCGGGGGCGGGTGATCCATGCCGTGTGCTCCGTGGATGAGAGGCTTCTCAGAGCCGTGAACGCCGCAGAACCGCCTTGACTCGGGCGGCGAGGGAGGAGGGTTGGACCGGCTTGGTGAGGTAGTCCTGGGCACCCAGGTCCAGCGCTTTCACTTCCGTGTCGTCCGATCGGGCCGTCAGGACAATGACCGGAATGCTGGAGGTGAGCACCCGGGCCCGCAACTCCTCCAGTACCCCGAGCCCATCCAGACGGGGCATGTCCAGATCGAGGATCAGCAGGTCCACCGGGTGCGAGTCCATGACCTCCAGCGCATCGAGGCCATCAGCCGCTTCCTCAACCAGGAAACCCTCCCGCTTGAGGATCATGCGAACCAGCTTCCGCATCTGCGCATCGTCGTCGGCCACGAGGATGCGGGGTGCGGAGGACGCTGGGGAGGTCTGGACCTCGCGAGGGACAGGGGAGGGTGGGGGAGACACGCGTGACCCCGACTCCGTGTCGGGTGCCGCCGGGTCGGACACACTGCCGGCGGTCGAGCCCAGGAGATCCGGCAGGAGCTCCTTCAAGGCCACCGGCTCTTCGGCGAGGACCGTCGGGTCGTCTCCCGCGCGATCCCCGAGCACCCGCACGACTTCCTCGAGGGACGTCTGGCCCCGCCAGACCCGGTCGAGCCCGCTCTGCCAGAGGGACCGCATGCCGAGAGAACGGGCGGCCTCGGCGAGGACATCCGGCATGGCACCCTTCTCGATCAGGTGGGCCATTCGATCATCGACGGGCATGATCTCCAGGATGGCGATCCGCCCTCGATAACCCGACCCCCCGCAGGCCTTGCACCCGGTGGACTGCCGGGGGGTCGCGCTCACTCCGGCCGGCGGCTGTGCCTCCGCCGGGAGCAGACCCACCTCCATCGGTGTGGAACACTCGGGGCAGAGGCGCCGCACCAGCCGCTGGGCCAGCACTCCCCGAAGCACCGCCGCGAGGTTGAATCCATCCACGCCGAGGTCCCGCAGGCGCGGAATGGCGGACGCCGCGTCGTTGGTGTGGAGAGTGGACAGGACGAAATGGCCGGTCTGCCCCGCCTGGATGGCGATGTTGGCGGTCTCGCCGTCCCGGATCTCTCCCACGAGAACAATATCCGGGTCTTGCCGCAGGACCGAACGGAGCGCCGTCGCGAAGGTGAACCCCTGGTCTTCGTTCACCTGCAGTTGGGATATCCCCCCGATGTCGTACTCGACCGGGTCCTCGATCGTGACGATGTTCACCTCTCCCGTCTTGAGCTGATTGAGGACGGCGTACAACGTGGTGGTCTTCCCGCTCCCCGTGGGACCCGTCACCAGCAGCATGCCGTCACGGTGCTTGACCAGGCCCTGGAACAGGCGCTCCTCCTCGGGGGGGAGTCGGAGGTCCGCGATCGTGGCTCTCAGGTTGGTCCGGTTCAGGATGCGGATGACCACCTTCTCCCCCCTCCGGGCGATGGGCACGGTGGAGATCCGGAGGTCGATCACCCGACCGTCCACCCGGACGGCCGCCCGGCCATCGTGGGGCCGGAGGGGGTCGGTGACGTCGAGTCGGCCGAGAATCTTGACCCGCCGCACCAGCGCCGGGCCGGCTGACCCGGGAAGCCGCATGACCTCGTGCAGAATCCCGTCGATCCGGTACCGCACCGACATGAGGCCCTCGACCGGCTCTCCATGAATGTCGCTCGCACCTTCCCGGACGGCGTCGCCGATCATCGCATCCACCAGTCGTGTCATCGGGGCATCGAGCGTTCCCTCGGATCCGGGCGTCCCCGAGTCCTCGATCTGCTCCAGGCTGGCCGGCGTGAGACCGCTCAGCAGACGGTTGACGCTCCGCTCCGGACGGTAGATGTCGTCGAGTCTCTGGCGCAGGACCGAGGGAGCGGCAAGGCGGAACTCAACCGACCGACTGGTGACAAACTCCAGGGCCTTTTCCAGATCCAGGTCGCGGGGGTCCGCCGTGGCGATCTTGATGCGCCGGTCATCCGCTCCCAGCGGAACGATGAGATGTTTCCGGGCCACGGACTCCGGCACGAAAGCTGTGGCCCTGGTGTCCAGCTCGGAAAAGTCGGCGAGCTTCACCGCGAACCGGTTGCTGAGGATCTTGACCACGAGCTCGTCGCTCGCCATTCCGCGCCGAACCACGGCCGACCAGATGGACTCCGTGTCGGCACAGAGTTCCTGTCCGATGTCCTGGGAGATGATTCCCGCGGACACCAAGACGTCCACCAACCAGGTGTCGCTTCTGGCGGACGGCGTCGCAGGGGGTGGTTGGGTCACGTGGGCTCGCGGAGCTCCAAGGGGAAAGAGGCGTTCACGGGACGAACGCCGGGAAAATATCCGGTCATGTTAACTTAAGTGGTGGCAAGCCAATCATCTAGGGAAAACCGGTCTCCAGGGCATTCTCCCAGTGGTGAAATCAGATTTCTCTCCGAACCCTTCATTGTCGCTCCAAGGTGCCACGCGAATGCCGCAGGTTCTGACGGTCCCCGGGGACAAGAGCATCACCCACCGGGTCTTGATGATCGCCGCCCTTTCCCAGGGCAGCTCGAGAATCGGAGGGGCCCTGACCGCGCTTGATGCCCGCTCCACCGCCCGGGTTCTGCGCCAGCTTGGAGCCGGTATCTCTCCCCTCCGTGAGGGCGCGATGGTGACAGTGAAAGGGGTATCCCGGTTCTCCGCACCCCCGATCCCCCTCGACTGTGGAAACAGCGGCACGGCAGCCCGTCTTCTCCTCGGGCTTCTCGCGGGCCACCCGTTCGGGGCCACGGTTACTGGGGATCGTTCCCTCCGCGGTCGGCCGATGCGCAGGGTGACGGACCCGCTGGCGGCGATGGGGGCCACAATCGCAGGGGCCGATTCCGGAGACCGGCTCCCCCTCACGATCCAGGGTGGGAACCTCCGCCCGCTGCGATACGCGATGCCGGTCGCGAGCGCCCAGGTCAAGAGTGCCCTCCTGCTCGCGGGTCTTTCCGGTCGCGTTCCCGTCGCCGTGAGGGAGGGAGTGGGAGGGACGTCCCGTGATCACACGGAACGCCTTCTCGCCGCGTTTGGTTTCGCCCTGCCGGTCCGCGATGGGTGGATCGAGTTCGATCCGTCCAGCGGCTACCTGGAGCCCTTCAGCACGGAGATTCCGGGAGATCCCTCCTCTGCAGCCTTTCTCCTGGCGGCGGCGATGCTGGGCCGAGCCCCCCGGCGGCTGCGGATCTCCGGGGTTGCTCTGAATCCGACGAGGACGGGGTTTCTCGCCGTCATCCGAAGGATGGGAGCATTGGTGGAGACGGAGCAGCTGGGGACGGTGCTCGGCGAACCGATTGGTGATCTGGTCCTCACTCCTGGCGATCTCCAGGCCACCGACATCCCCGCGTCCGAAGTGCCTGGCGTGATTGACGAGATCCCCGTCCTGGCCGCGCTCGCCGCGAGATGTCTCGGGACCACCATCTTCCACCAGGTCGGAGAGCTCCGTGTGAAGGAGAGTGACCGGCTCGGCCTCCTGACCACGAATCTGCAGGGCCTGGGCGTCGAGGCGGTGGCCGAGGGTGATACTCTCCGCGTGACGGGGACCCGGGGTCCGCTGAAGGGGCGGATCCGCACGGCGGATGACCACCGCCTGGCCATGGCGTTCGGTGTGTTGGGGGCGTCGCCCAGGGTGGACCTGGTCGTGGACAATCCCGATTGTGCGGGGGTGAGTTTCCCCGGATTCTGGAAGGTACTTTCCTCCCTGAGAGGCCGGTGATGGCCTCTCCCACGCCTCCCCCCGTTGTGGCGATCGATGGACCGGCCGCCTCGGGAAAATCGAGCACGGCACATGCCGTGGCCCAGGCTCTCGGCGCCTGGCATCTGGACACCGGCGCGTTGTACCGGGCGGTGACTCTCGTGGCGGGACAGATGCCCCAGTCGGCCAGTGACGAGGCCATTCTCGACGCGGTGCGGCAACGCGGTGTCCACCTCCGCCGGGCGGGCGATGCGCTGGTCCCCATGATCGATGGCCGGAGCGCCGAGCCGGCGATCAGAAACCCGGAGGTGACGGCGGGGGTGAGCGCGATCTCGGCTCGGCCCGGCATCCGGACCTGGGTCACCCGGATGCTCCGGGAGGCGATCACGGAGCTGGGGCGGCCCGTGGTGCTCGATGGCAGGGACATTGGCACCGTGGTCGTGCCCGAAGCCCCGGTCAAGGTCTTCCTGACCGCCTCGGCGGAGGTACGAGCCCGGCGCCGACTGGCGCAGGCGGGGGGCGGAACCTCTCCCGCCGCCCCGATCCTCGCCGAGGAGGCCGACCGGCTCGAGGCGCGGGATCGCCTGGATGCCGCGCGGGACGTGGCCCCGCTCAAGCCTGCTCCGGACGCGGTTCACCTCGACACCTCCGATCTGGAATTCGAAGATCAGGTGGCCAGAATCGTGGCCCTGGCACGGGAGCACCCCTTGTTCCAGGGCCATCCCACAGTGTAGGTTACAGGGCTCAGGTTCAGAGGCACTCGGCCCCTGGACGCTCACCCTGAACCCCGGTGACCGGCTCCCCGCCGGAGCGCCGGTACGGATGCCCTCCCATGCCAGAATCAGATCCTTCCGCCTCCGCGACTGTCCCCGCACCCGAGACGGCCCCCGAGGGGAGTCCGGAGAGCGCGATCGCCACAGCCACGGTCAAGCCCGCGATGGCCATCCGGGTCCGCGACGACCTGTACGACGACACCTATTCCGAGTCGGAGTATGAGGAGATGCTCTCGATGTACGAGGGCACCATGGCCTCGATCGTCGAGGGGGAGATCGTCAAGTCGCGGGTCCTGCGGGTCACCGACAACGCGGTGATTCTCGATGTCGGTTTCAAGTCCGAAGGGTCCATTCCCCTCGAGGAGTTCCAGGATCCCGGGTCGCTGAAGGAGGGAGACGAGGTCGAGGTCTTTCTCGAGCATCTGGAGGACCAGGACGGGGCGGTGGTGCTGTCGAAAAAGAAGGCCGACTTCATGCGGGTCTGGGAGAAGATCCGCCACGCCTTCGAGAACGATGAGCCGGTCGAGGGCACCCTGATGAAGAAGATCAAGGGGGGCGTGGTGGTCAGCGTGATGGGGGTCGATGCCTTCCTCCCCGGGTCGCAGATCGCGCTCCGCCGGGTGCCCAACATCGACGAGCTCCTCGGGTCGTCGTACGAGTTCAAGATCATCAAGCTGAACAAGCGGCGCCGCAACATCGTCGTGAGCCGCCGGGTCATTCTCGAAGCCGATCGGGCCAACAAGCGCGAGTTCCTCATGAAGGAGCTCGAGGTCGGCCAGGTGCGGACCGGTGTGGTGAAGAACATCACCGACTTCGGGGCCTTCATCGACCTCGGGGGAGTTGATGGTCTCCTGCACATCACCGACATGTCCTACGGCCGGGTGGCTCACCCGTCGGAAATGGTGGCCATCGGGAAGGAAGTCGAGATCAAGATCCTCGACATCGACTGGCAGCGGGAGCGGATCAGTCTCGGCATGAAGCAGTTGCAGTCGTATCCGTGGAAGGATGTGGCCGAGAAGTATCCCGTGGGCAGCCGGGTGCAGGGGAAGGTCGTCTCCATCACCAACTATGGGGCGTTCGTGGAGCTCGAGCCGGGCATCGAGGGGCTGGTCCACATCTCCGAGATGAGCTGGACCCGCAACGTGCGCCATCCGTCGAAGATCGTCAGCATCGGCGAGACCATCGATGCGGTGGTCCTGAAGGTGGACGAGAGCGACGAGAAGATCTCTCTCGGCATGAAGCAGACTGAGCAGGACCCGTGGATGACGCTCCCGGAGAAGTATCCCGTCGGGACCCGGATCACCGGCAAGGTCCGCAACCTGACCAGCTTCGGCGCGTTCGTGGAGCTCGAACCCGGCATTGACGGCCTGATCCACATCTCCGACATGTCCTGGACCAAGCGGGTGCAGCACCCGAGCGAGGTGGTCAAGAAGGGGGACACTGTCACCGTTCTGGTCCTCAACATCGATGGCGAGAACAAGCGGATTTCCCTGGGACTCAAGCAGGCGGCCGAGGACCCCTGGCTCACCATCGGCGAGACCTACCCGGTCGGCACCGCGATCAAGGGTCGCATCGTGCGCCTCATGGACAAGGGCTTCGTGGTCGACATGGGCTCGGATCTCGAAGGGTTCGTTCCCGTGTCCCAGATGGGACAGGAACACGAGAACGTCGAGGACCCCGCGGAGGTGGTGAAGGAGGGGCAGGTGGTGGAGGCCTCGATTCTCGAGGTGGATCCGATCCACCATCGGATCGTGCTCGAAGTCACGGGCTATCCCGACGAACCGATCATTCCGCCGGTCCGGCCCGTCTACGAGGACGACCCGGTCGACGATGACTGAACCGATCGGGGGCTCGGCTCCCCGGTGATTCTCCGCGCGGGGTCGGGATCAATGACTCCCGGCCCCGCGCCGTTTTGACCTTCCTCCTCGGGCAGGGCAGATTCCCCTCTCTATGCCAGATTCCCACGCACGTCTCGACACCCTTCGGCAGCACCAGGCCGAAGCGGAGCAGGGGGGTGGTCCGAAGCGGACCGCCCAGCAGCACGCCAAGGGCAAGCTGACCGCCCGGGAGCGTCTCGATCTCCTGCTCGATGAGGGCAGCCTGGTCGAATTCGACCGGTTCGTCACCCATCGGTGCGATGACTTCGGTCTGGCCGATCACAAGATCCCGGGGGACGGTGTGGTGACCGGATACGGCCGGATCAACGGCCGGCTGGTCTACGTCTTCTCCCAGGACTTCACCGTGTTCGGCGGCTCGCTGTCGGAAACCCACGCCCAGAAGATCTGCAAGGTGATGGATCTGGCGGTACGGAACGGGGCCCCCATCATCGGCCTGAACGACTCGGGTGGCGCTCGGATCCAGGAAGGCGTGGCCTCTCTGGGCGGATACGCGGACATCTTCCTCCGGAATACCCTCGCTTCCGGCGTCATTCCTCAGATCTCCGTGATTCTCGGTCCCTGTGCCGGCGGAGCGGTGTACAGTCCCGCCATCACGGACTTTGTGTTCATGGTGCGCGGCGTCAGCTACATGTTCGTCACCGGACCCAACGTCGTGAAGACCGTCACCCATGAGGAAGTGACCTTCGAGGGACTCGGCGGAGCGGATGTCCATGCCGAGACCAGCGGACTCGCCGCGAGTGTGTTCGACTCCGAGGCGGAGTGCCTCGCCGCCGTCCGGGAGCTGATGGCGTTCCTCCCGGCCAACAATCTCGATGATCCGCCGCGGCATCCCTCCACCGACCCCGAGGATCGGCGGGAGGCCTCGCTCCTGGACGTGATCCCGGACCTCTCCTCGCAGCCGTATGACATGCACGACGTCATCGGCGCCGTCGTGGACGACGGACGATTCGTCGAGATTCACGCGGCCTGGGCCGGCAACATCCTCGTGGGATTTGCCCGTCTCGGAGGCGAGCCGGTGGGGGTGGTGGCCAACCAACCCGCGGTCCTCGCCGGAGTTCTCGACATCAACGCCTCGGTCAAGGCGGCCCGGTTCATCCGGTTCTGCGATGCCTTCAACATCCCGCTGGTCACCCTGGTGGACGTGCCGGGCTTCCTTCCCGGAGTGGCACAGGAGCATGGGGGCATCATCCGGCACGGCGCCAAGTTGCTGTACGCTTTCTGCGAGGCCACCGTGCCCAAGCTCACGGTGATCACCCGCAAGGCGTACGGCGGCGCCTACGACGTCATGAGCTCCAAGCACATCCGGGGCGACATCAACCTCGCCTGGCCGACCGCCGAGATCGCGGTGATGGGTCCGAAGGGGGCGGTGGAAATTCTCTTCCGCGAGGAGATCCGGACGGCGGAGGATCCCGAGGCCGAGGCGCAGCGGCGCATCGAGGAATACACCGCCACCTTTGCCCATCCCTATGCGGCCGCCGCCCGAGGCTACGTCGACGACGTGATCGATCCCCGGGACACCCGCCCTCGGCTGATCGACGGGCTGCGGATGCTGCGCACCAAGCGAGACCGCAACCCCGCGAAAAAACATGGCAACATTCCCCTCTGAGAGGGCCGGGGGCCGGTCATGAAGCGCATCCTGATTGCCAATCGCGGGGAGATCGCCCTGCGCATCATCCGCGCCTGCCATGAGGAGGGCCTCGAGGCGGTGGCGGTCTATTCCGACGCCGACCGGCAGAGCCCCCATGTGCGCGCGGCCGACACCGCGATTCTGATCGGGGGGGCCGCTCCCTCCGAGAGCTATCTGTCGATCCCCCGCCTGATCGCCGCGGCGCGGGAGAGCGGGGCCGAAGCGATCCACCCCGGCTATGGGTTCCTGGCGGAACGAGCCGCCTTTGCCGACGCGGTGGCCGAGGCCGGACTGGTGTTTGTCGGTCCCCCGGCGGATGCCATCCGGGCGATGGGGGACAAGACCGAGGCCCGCCGGCGGATGAAGGAAGCCGGCGTGCCCGTGGTGCCCGGCACCGAGGAGCCGATCACCGAGGGGAAGGAGGCTCACGACCTGGCGGATTCCCTCGGGTATCCCGTGATGGTCAAGGCGGCCGCCGGCGGGGGAGGGAAGGGAATGCGCGTGGTGCGGGAAGCCGGGGAACTCTTTGCGGCCCTCCGCGCCGCCGCCTCCGAGGCCGAACGGTCCTTCGGCGACCCGGGGGTGTATCTCGAAAAGTTCATCGAGCGGCCCCGGCACGTCGAGATTCAGATCCTGGCCGACCACGAACGCGCCGTTCATCTCGGCGAGCGGGAGTGCTCGGTCCAGCGGCGACACCAGAAGCTGCTGGAGGAAGCCCCGTCCCTCGCGGTCTCACCGCCCCTTCGGGAACACATGGGGCGGGCGGCCGTCGCGGCGGCCCGGGCGGTGGGGTACCGGGGAGCGGGGACCTGTGAGTTCCTGCTGACGGCCGGGGGGGAATTCTACTTCCTGGAGATGAACACCCGGATTCAGGTGGAGCATCCCGTCACTGAAATGGTGTACGGAGTGGATCTCGTGCGGGAACAGCTCCGGATCGCGCAGGGACTGCCACTCACTCTTCCCGACCGGGACCTGGCGCCGCGGGGGTGGGCCATGGAGTGCCGGATCACCAGTGAGGACCCGGCCAACGGATTCCTCCCCACCACGGGGCGGATAACCTATCTTCAGATTCCCTCTGGTCCCGGCGTCCGCTGGGACTCGGGTGTCACCGTCGGCGACGACGTCACCCTCCACTACGACTCGATGCTCGCCAAGCTGATCGTCAGTGCCCCCACACGGGACGCCTGCATGGCCCGGATGCGGCGGGCCCTCGACGAGCTGGTCGTGGTCGGAGTGGCCACCAACCAGGCGTTCCACCGGCGACTCCTGGCCGACCCCGAGTTCCAGCGGGGCGAGATCGACATCCAGTTTCTCGACCGACGGTCCGATCTTCTTCAGCCACCCTCCGATCCGGAACGCGATCTCCTGCGTGCCATTGGGGCCGCGCTGGCCGAGGACGAGCTCCGTCGCCAGAGCCGACCGGCGGTGGCCCCGGAAGGATCCCCGGCCGACACCGCCAGCTCCAGCGCCTGGCGGCAGGCGGCCCGGCACGAGGGAGTGAGGTGATCCCCGCCGTCCGTATCGAGCGGGTCGCCGCCGGGGGGGATGGGGTGGGACACCTGACCGATGGCCGGGTCGTGTTCATCCCTGCCACGGCCCCGGGCGACCTGGTGGAACCGCGGGATATTCGTCTTTCCGCACGGTTTGCCCGGGCCTGGCCCGGGCGGGTGGTGGAACCGGGACCGGGGCGGATTGAGGTCCCCTGTGACCACCGCCGGAAGGACGGATGCGGCGGGTGTCAGCTCCAGCACCTGGCCGAACCGGCTCAGCAGGAGGCCCGGAAGAGAATCGTGGGAGACGCGCTCCGGCGGATCGGGAAGCTCGCCCTGGAGGATCCCCCTCTCCGGGCGGCAGACTCTCCCTGGGGATACCGGACCCGGATTACGCTGCACCGGAGCAGAGACGGAACCTTCGGCTTTCACCAGGCCGAACGCCCCGGAGAGGTTTTTCCGCTGCGGTACTGCCTCATCGCGCGGGAGGAACTCAATGCCCTCTGGGAAGAGCTGTCACCTCTCGCGGCCACCCTTCCTGCCGCAGTGACCCGATTGAGCCTCCGCGTGGACGCGGGGGGGGGGATGCACTGCGTGCTCCATGGCGACGGTTCCGGGCATCCCGACCCCGCGCCTGTGGTCAAAATCCAGAGGGAATTGGCGTCCCGGGGACAGGAGACCAGCTTCTGGTGCGGCGAGCGCGGCGGAGCGAGTGTCCCGATGGCAGGGGCGGCGGGCCCGTCCTCCGCGATGGTCTTCGAGCAGGTCCATCCCGCCATGGCCGAGACCATCCGCAGTTGGGTGATGGAACGGCTCGCCCCGGAGGCCGGTCAATCCTGGTGGGATCTCTATGCCGGCACCGGGGAAATGACCGATCGCCTGGCCCGAAAGGGCGCCGAGGTGGAGAGCGTGGAACGGGACCAGGAGGCCGTGGCGCTGGCCTCCCGCTCCGGCATCGCGGGGGTCCGCCGTCATGTCGGGTACGTCGAAGAGTGGATCTCCCGGCTGGCCCCTCCGGACGGCGTGCTGGTCAACCCTCCCCGAACCGGACTCACGCCGGCGGTGAGTGCCGGGCTGGGGGCCTCGGGGGCTCGGAGGATGGCATATATCTCCTGCGATCCCGCCACTCTGGCGCGGGATCTGAGGCACCTGGGCGACCGCTACGGGGTGTCAGCCGTACAGGCCTTCGACCTCTTTCCCCAAACGGCCCACGTCGAGGTGGCCGTGATCCTGGAACAGCGATGAAATACCATGTGACGATCGGGGGCACGGCGCTGGAAGTGGAGGTCGATGGCGACACCGTCCGGATCGGGGATCGGGTCGTGAAGGCCACCCTTCGCCGGATCCCGGGAACGCCGCTGGTTCACCTGGTGGTGGGCGGGGCGTCCGGGGTTTTCCCCTTGGAGGGCGTGGGCCGGGGGCGGTGGCGCCTCCACGACCGGGGAGAAGACATCGAGGTGGAGGTGCTTGACGAACGGACCCGGCACATTCGCAGTTTGCTCGGGGTCGGCAAGGCACAGACCGGTCCGTCCCGCCTTGTGGCTCCCATGCCGGGTCTGGTGCTCCGGGTCCAGGTGGCGGTGGGAGACACGGTGGGGACCGGGGACGGGCTCCTGGTGCTGGAGGCGATGAAGATGGAGAATGAAATCAAGGCCCGGGGGACCGCCGTCGTGGCCCGGATCCTGGTGACCCCCGGCCAGGCGGTGGAGAAGGGGGCCCCCCTGATCGAGTTCGAGCCCTCGGCCGGGGCTTGACCTAACCACTTATCCGGGGATATTTTGCAAAGCTATTCCCGAAACCGGGACCAGAAGGTCAAACGCCCAAGACGGACCGCGGTCACATGAAGACATTTTCGGCCAAGCCGCAGGACCAGACCCACGAATGGCATCTGGTGGATGCCACCGATGTGCCCCTTGGGCGCCTCGCGAGTGTGGTGGCCCAGCTTATTCGCGGGAAACACAAGCCCACCTGGACCCCCCACATGGATGGCGGGGATTTCGTGGTGGTCATCAACGCCTCGAAGGTCCACCTGACGGGCCGGAAGCTCGACCAGAAAACGTATTTCAAGCACACGGGGTACATGGGGCATGAGCGGCACACCCCCGCGCGCAACCTCCTCGCATCTCACCCCGACCGGGTGATCGAAAAGGCGGTGTTCGGGATGCTGCCCAAGACCTCCTTGGCCCGCCAGAAGCTGAGGGGCAAGCTCAAGGTGTATGGCGGGGACCAGCATCCGCACCAGGCCCAGCAACCGAAGACGTTCAGCCTCAAGGTGACCGCATGAGTGACGAATCCGCGTTCCGGTGGCAGGCCATAGGCCGGCGGAAAACTTCCGTGGCACGGGTCTACCTGACACCGGGCAGCGGCAAATGGGATGTGAATGGACGGACCCTCGGGGACTATTTTCCCCGCCCCTCCCTGGTGCAGCACATTCAACAGTCCTTCACGGCCACCGACACGCTCGGCGCATTCGACGTCAAGGCCCACCTCGACGGAGGGGGAGTGAGCGGTCAGGCCGGGGCGCTGCGCCACGCCATCGCGCGTGCGCTGGTCGAGGCCGATGCGATGCACCGGACCAAGCTCCGGGCCGCGGGACTCCTCACCCGGGATCCCCGGGCGGTGGAACGGAAAAAGCCGGGTCGGCCAGGAGCCCGGAAGCGCTTCCAGTTCTCGAAGCGCTAGATCATCCTGCACGGCAGGGGGCATGGTGCCGCCTGCCGCACTCGGTACATCGCTGGATCGCGGTCTGGGTGCCCCCGCGGGGGTCGGGCCTCGGGACGAAGGCGGTGGACGACCAACCCTCTCGGTAGAAGGACGACACGGAACGCATGGCACAGCCCCAGGTGCAGGACCTCCTCGAAGCCGGAGTCCATTTCGGCCATCAGACCCGCCGGTGGAACCCGAAGATGCGCCGCTTCATCTTTGCGGAACGCTCCGGGATCTACATCATCGATCTTCAGAAGACTCTCCGGCAAATCCAGAAGGCCCAGGAACTGCTCCGCTCCGTGATCACGCGCGGCGAAGGGGTCCTGTTCGTCTGCACCAAGAAGCAGCTCAAGCTCCTGGTCCAGGGGGAGGCCGATCACGCGGGCGCGTTCTGGGTCACCGAACGGTGGCTCGGCGGAACCCTCACCAACTTCCAGACGATCAAGAAGCAGATCCGGCGTCTCAAGGACCTGGAACAGGGAACCGACGAGGGCGGATTCGAGAACTACACCAAGAAGGAGCGCCTGCTGTTCGAGCGGGAGCGGGTCAAGCTGCTCCGCAACCTGGAGGGGCTCAAGCAGATGGGTCGCCTCCCGGGTGCGCTTTTTGTGGTGGATGCGCGGAAGGAGAAGATCGCGATCCAGGAGGCGAACAAGCTCGGGATTCCGGTCGTGGCCATCGTGGACACCAATGCCGATCCCGATCCGATCACGGTTCCGATCCCCGGCAACGACGACGCAATCCGGTCCGTGTCCCTCATCACGCGCGCGCTCGGTGAGGTGATTCGGGAGGCCCGGATGGCCGCCCCCACCCGCGAGGGTGTGGAGGACGCCGATGCCGAGACCTACAGCACCGACACCGGCACCGAAGGGGATCCCGATGCCGATCGGCGCCGTGGTCGGCCCACGCGCAAGCGGCGGCCCAAGCCCGAGGCGATTGCGGCCCGCCTCAAGGGAGACGGCGGCGAGACCGCAGAGGTTCAACCGGCGTCGAGCGGCGACGCCAGCGCCTGAGGGACGGTTTCACACCGGCCCGTTCCCGCCGCCAACGGTTCCGGCCGAAGGCGGCGGTCGTTCTAAGGGGGCCCCGGGTAAGACCGGGACCCCGAATCATGCACCACCTACCCAGAGAAGAAGACCATGGCAATTTCGACCAAGGACATCAGTGAACTGCGCGCCCGGACCAGTGCCGGGATGATGGATTGCAAGAAGGCCCTCGACGAGGCCGAGGGTGACATGGAGCGTGCCGCCGAACTGCTGCGGGCCAAGGGCATCGCAAAAGCGGAGAAGAGGGCCGGCCGGTCTACCACCCAGGGGCTGGTGAACATCGACGCTGCCCCGGATGGATCCCGGGCTTCGATCATCTGCCTGACCTGCGAAACCGACTTCGTGGCTCGCACCGATGACTTCGTGGCACTCGCCGCCCGTCTCGCCTCCCGGGCTGCCGCGGTGAAGGCCGTGGACGCCCCTGCCTTGCTCGCGGCTCCGGCCGAAGAGGGAGGGACCGACACGGTGGCGGATCTCGTGCAACGGATGTCCGGCACGACGGGAGAGGCGGTGAACCTGAGCATGGCGGCGACTTTCGCGCCGGTTGCCGGGACGGTGGGGCAGTACTTGCACCACAACCGGCAGGTTGGGGTTCTTGTGGAAGTGGTGGGAACGGGGGCCCGCACCCCGGAGGGGCAGTCTCTCGCGCGGGAATTGGCCATGCACGTCGCGTCCGCAGATCCCGTGGCCGTTCGGCCCGAGGACATCGCGGCCGATCTCGTGGATCGGGAACGGCGCATCGCCGAGGAGCAGGTGACGGCGGAGGGCAAGCCCGAGGCGGTGCGTGGCAAGATCGTCGAGGGGAAGGTGCGGAAGTTCCTCTCCGAGCGCGCTCTGCTCGAACAGCCCTTCGTGAAGGATGACAAGACTTCCGTGGGCCAGGTCGTGGCCGCCGCGGCGAAGGCGGCGGGCGGTGATCTGACGGTCGTTCGGTTTGTCCGGGTCCGCATCGGGGAGTCCTGATGGGGCTGACCTACCGCCGCGCCCTGCTCAAGATTTCCGGGGAGGCCCTCGCCGGAGGCAAGGGGGTCGGCCTCGACTTCGGCGTGGTGGAACGACTCGCCGAGGAGATCAAGGGCGTCCATGCCCTTGGGGTGCATCTGGGTCTGGTGGTGGGTGGGGGCAACATCGTGCGCGGAACAGTGGCGAGCCAGGAAGGACTCGACCGCGTGTCCGCGGACTACATGGGCATGCTGGCCACGGTGATCAACGCTCTGGCGCTCCAGGATGTCCTGGAACGAATCGGGGTGCAGACCCGGGTGATGACTGCCATCCGGATGGAGTCCCTCGCCGAGCCGTACATCCGGCGACGGGCCCTCCGGCACCTGGAGAAGGGCCGGTTGGTTATCTTTGCCGCAGGCACGGGGAATCCGTTCTTCTCCACCGATACCGCTGCCGTCTTGCGGGCGTTGGAGATCGAGGCCGAGGTGATCCTCAAGGCCACGTCCGTGGATGGGGTCTACACCGGAGATCCAAAGACCGACCCCACCGCGACCTTCATACCAGACCTCTCGTTTCAGGAGGCCTTGGTGCGTGGCTACGCGGTCATGGATGCGAACGCCTTTGGCCTCTGCAAGTCCAACAATCTGCCGATCGTTGTCTTCAACATCCAGCAGCCCGGGGCCGTGGCCCGGATCCTCCACGGCGACCGGGTGGGGACCATCGTCCGATGACTACCATTGCGGAATACCTGGCGCATGCCAAGGACGGCATGCATAAAACGGTCGAAAACACCCGCCGGGAGTTCTCCGGCATCCGGAGTGGCAAGGCCACCACCAGCCTTCTCGACCTGGTCAAGGTCGAGGCGTATGGCTCGACCGTTCCGCTCAATCAGGTCGGACTGGTGGCAGCTCCCGAAGCGCGGCTGTTGACGGTGCAAGTCTTCGATCAGTCCCTTGTCACGACCGTGGAGAAGGCCATCATGAGCGCGGGGCTCGGCCTCAACCCGAGCACCGCCGGCAATCTTCTCCGGATCCCGCTCCCCCCGCTCACCGAGGAGCGGCGGAAGGATCTGGTGCGTCTCCTGCACAAGGTGGCGGAAGAGGGCCGGATTGGAGTGCGCCATCACCGGACCGAAAACCTGAACCGGATCCGGAAGCTCGAGAAAGTGCCGGAGGATGACAAGGCCCGGGCGGAAAAGGAGATCCAGAAACTCACCGACGATCACATCCGCCAGATCGAGGAGTTGGTCGCCGCGAAGGAAGCGGAGATCATGGAAGTGTGACCGGCCCCACTGACTCGCTCACCGCCGTCCGGGTCCACGGCGCGGTTCCGGCACACATCGCCATCATCATGGATGGAAACGGGCGCTGGGCCCAGGCCCGGGACCTTCCCCGTCCCGCAGGGCACCAGGCCGGGATGGCGGCCGTGCGCGAAGTGGTGGAGGGAGGACTCCAGGCCGGGGTGCAGGTGCTGACCCTCTTCGCCTTCAGCCAGGAGAACTGGCAACGACCCGCCTCCGAGATCGATGCCCTGATGCAGCTGCTCGAGGAGTATATCGCCCGCGAAGCGACCGAACTCGCCGCGCAGGGAGTGGCCGTGCGCTTTCTCGGCGATCTCGACCGACTCTCCCCTTCCGCCCGCTCGGCCGCGGAGTATCTCATGCGGGAAACCGGGAGCGGAACGGCCCTCGCCCTCAATCTCTGCGTGTCCTACGGGGCCCGCGCCGAGATTGCGCAGGCGGCCCGGCGCCTGGCGGCCCGGGTGCAAGTCGGCGAGATGACCGTCGAGGCCATCGACGAGGCGGCGGTGGCACGGGAACTCTACACCGCCACCTGGCCCGACCCCGACCTCCTGATTCGCACGTCGGGGGAGTACCGTCTGTCCAACTTTCTTCTGTGGCAACTGGCCTACGCCGAGTTCCACGTGACTCCCGTCCTGTGGCCCGACTTCACGAGGGAGCACCTCTACCTGGCCATCCGCGATTACCAACAGCGAGATCGCCGCTTCGGGCGCGTTCCCCGGTAGGAGACGACTCATGGCGAGCAACCTGACCCAGCGCCTGGGAGTGGCGGCTGTCGCCATCCCGACCGCTGTTGTGATTCTCTGGTACGGCGGGATCCCCTTGGCCCTCCTCCTCGCCGCGGTCGGTGCCCTCGGAACCCGGGAACTGTTCGACCTGGCCCGCCGCACCGGGGTGAAGGCACTGACCGTGGTGGGAATGAGCGGGGCCGCCGCCATCGCACCTCTCATGTGGATGGCGGGGCAGCCCGGTGCGCTGGGCAGCGGCCTCCGGGCCGGATGGCCCCTGCTGGCGCTGGGGTG
>JBGSKF010000168.1:0-3325 GCA_041741375.1 Gemmatimonadales bacterium
AAGACCCTCAAGATCCGCAGCCGCGGTTTCCGCAACAAGGAACGCTTCAAGACGGCCATCTATTTCCACCTGGGCGGCCTGAATCTCTACCCAGCTGGTGTCAAGTGAGGCCGGTTACCCACTCAATCGAGTGAAGACCCCTATTTGTCACGGTTCTTCGGGCGCGATCTCTTTACCGTGTTGCCGGGAGAGGGTCGGGCGTTGATGACCCACAATACCAAGTTGGCACTGATGAAGGGGGACGGGATCGCGGTGCTCGACCTGCACGCCCGGGAAACAGAGTATCGGTGGGACCCGGGGGAGCAACGATTCCGCGCGGTGGTCGCCCCCGATTCGGCGGACCGCGCTCAGCTGTCGGACGCGGTGGCCTATTATCATCTGGCGGACCGGCTCTATCGCAGCGGACGAATGAAGCAGTAGAGTCCCCCACACCCCACATCCTACTCCCTCCCCCCTACTCCCTACTCCCTACCCCCTACTCCCTACTCCCTACTCCCTACTCCCTGCTCTCCCTGAACCCGATCTCCTTCTCGTTCTCCTCCGCCCATCGCACCGCCCAGGCATCGTCGAAGATGAACAGCTGCGCCCCGGTCGTGTCGTAGAGCCGGAGCCGCCCCCGATGGTTGGCGGCCCGGTCGATGGCGGCCTGGGGACCGGTGACCCACCGGGGGTGGGAGTAGCCGAGCGGTTCGAGGCGGCAGGTGGCGCCGTACTCATGCTCGAGCCGGGAGAGCATCACGTCGAATTGCAGTCGTCCCACCGCTCCCACGATCGGCGTGGGGCCGGCATCGCTCTCGGCGTAGAACACCTGGGCCGCCCCCTCCTCCGAGAGCTCCCGGAGGCCGGTATCGAGATGCTTGCGACGGAGCGGATCCGAGGGGTGCACCCGGGCGAAGTGTTCCGGGGGAAAGCGCGGAATGTCCTGGAAGATCACGCCCGGGATCTCGCTCAGCGTGTCGCCGATGCGGAGGGAACCCCGGTCGAGGATGCCCACCACGTCCCCCGGCCACGCCTCCTCCGCCAGGGTACGCTCGCGGGCAAGGAACTGCTGGGGCGAGGCCAGCCGGAGGGTCTTGCCGGTGCGCATCAGCGTCACTTCGCGGCCCGGTTCATACCGTCCCGAGCAGATCCGCACGAACGCGATCCGGTCCCGGTGCCGGGGGTCCATGTTCGCCTGGATCTTGAAGACGAAACCCGAAAAGCGGGGGTCGGTGGGCGACACCGGACCCACCGTCGAGTCCCGGGCGGCGGGGGCCGGGGCGAAATCGAGAAAATCGGCGAGAAAGGGCTCGACCCCGAAGTTGGTGAGGGCACTGCCGAAGTACACCGGGGAGAGCGAACCCGCCGTGACCGCTTCGGCATCGAACGGGTGTCCCGCGGCCTGGAGGAGGTCGACCTCGTCCGCCAGCTGGTCGTGGGTCGCGGCACCGAGGATGGTCCGGAGCTCCGGGTCGCGGAGGGGGAAGCGCCGGCCCTCGGTGCGGGTGGCGCCGTGGTCGATGCCGCGGGCAAAGAGGATCACCTCGTCGAGCTGGCGGTGGAACACCCCGGCAAAGGCCCCGTCGTGGTAGATCGGCCAGGTGATGGGGTAGCAGGCCACGCCGAGATCGGCCTCCACGTCCTGGATCAGTTGCAGGGGGTCCTCGCCGGCCCGGTCGCACTTGTTGACGAAGGTCACGATGGGAATCCGCCGCCGCCGGCACACGTCGAAGAGCTGGCGGGTGCGGGCCTCGACCCCCTTGCGGTTGTCCAGCAGCATGACGGCGCTGTCCGCCGCCACCAGGGTGCGGAAGGTGTCCTCCGAAAAGTCCTGGTGACCGGGGGTGTCGAGCAGGTTGACCCGGTGCGGCCCGTAGTCGAACTGCATCACGCTGGAGGTGACCGAGATGCCCCGTTCCCGCTCCATCTCCATCCAGTCGGAGGTGACGTGCCGGGATTCCCGGCGCGCCTTCACGGTGCCGGCCAGGTGAATCGCCCCGCCGTAGAGGAGGAGCTTTTCGGTGAGGGTGGTCTTCCCGGCGTCCGGGTGCGAGATGATGGCGAAGGTCCGGCGCCGGGCCACTTCCCGGGTCAGCGCGGCATCACCGGTCGGGTTTGTCATCGTCTCGGCGGGGGACACGGCGGACTTTCAGCAGCAGGGAACGATTTCGGGGCCAAGGAGGGCCCGGAGGTGGCCTCCGGGAACCGGGCCCAAGGATAGCGAGAACAGGGGTGCGGGACAATGTCCCGCCATGTGAGCCGACTGGCTCCCCCGGTGGAAAACCAGTGGGCATTCCGGTAGATTTGGCGTGGAATCCCTTCGGGGTTCGTCTGGACAGGTGTCCGAGTGGCTGAAGGAGCCGGTCTCGAAAACCGGTGTACCCGCAAGGGTATCGTGGGTTCGAATCCCACCCTGTCCGTTGGTGCCCGTCCTGCCGTCGTGGGGAGTCGTCATCGCGAGGACTCCGCAGGAGTCCGTGGCGATCCCGTGAGCGGAAGACGGCGCGGTGTCGAAGCGACGGCCATCTCGCCTGGCCTTCGTCGTTCGTGGGTGGAGCTGCGGCCGCCGGGGCGGCGGGCACGGCGTTTTCCCGGGCTGAAGCCCGTGCTCGGCGCCTGCGGCGACGGGTCCTGAAGGACGTCAGAGTCGTCATCGCGAGGACTCCGCAGGAGTCCGTGGCGATCCCGTGAGGGGAACGCGGCGCGGTGTCGAAACGACGGCCATCTCGCCTGGCCTTCGTCGCTCGTGGGGCGTTTTCCCGGGCTGAAGCCCGCGCTCGGCGCCTGCGGCGACGGGTCCTGAAGGACGCCGGAGTCGTCATCGCGAGGACTCCGCAGGAGTCCGTGGCGATCCCGTGAGGGGAACGCGGCGCGGTGTCGAAACGACGGCCATCTCGCCTGTCCTTCGTCGCTCGTGGGGCGTTTTCCCGGGCTGAAGCCCGCGCTCGGCGCCTGCGGCGACGGGTCCTGAAGGACGCCGGATCTCACCTCCAGCAGGATCGTCACCCCGGCGAACGCCGGGGTCCATTGTCCTGTGGTTGGTGTCCCGTCGTAGGTGCGCCGCACGCGGCGCACCCACAGGCGCACCCACAGGGGGGTGGGGGAGTTGGCCAGCCGCCTCCGCGGGGAGCGACCCGAAAATTCGGAGTGACCTCTCAGGGCTGGCCTGAGCCGCCCTTCCGTGCCATCCTTCCTCCTTCGCAGGCTTCCCACCAGAGGGGGTGCATGACTCACCGATTCCATCTCCGGCTGCATTCCCTTCCTTTCGCACAACGCGGGGAACCTCTTCAGGTTGGGAGAACGCCAACACCCACCCCGAGGCCGGGAGGATGAAGTTCTGGGCCGG
>JBGSKF010000169.1:0-3640 GCA_041741375.1 Gemmatimonadales bacterium
GCTCGGCGTCGGTCGGGTGGTGCGTCGCGATTCGGTCGGGCGGCATCCGCGACACCGCCGAGGCCCGGGCCAGCGCCTCCTTTACCCGGAGACCCAGCCGGTCGGTGGACCCCTCGACCGCGCGCTGCCACACCGCGAACCAGGCGGACCCATCCACATCCCCCGCGCGGGATCCAAGCCGGAGCAACCCATCGAGCAGTTCCAGGCGGATGGCATCCAACTCGTCCCCGGGCGGAACGGGCGGATCCGCCACACTCCCGAGCCAGGGACCGATCTCCCCCCCGTCCGGGAACTCGCGCGTCACGGGACGTCCGGCCAGTCGGGGAGGACACCGGAGGGCAGCTCGGCGAGCGACAGCACGGCTCGCTCTCGGGTGCGCCGTTCCCACCGGGCCACGAAATCATCCAGGGCCGCGGCGCTGAACTCGTCCCTCGGGATCCCGGTTTCGGCGAGGGCCTCCTCCAGCCGGGCCGGGTCGCCCTCCACCTCCACGAGGACATCCATCCGAGGATACCGCTCGAGACGCACCGACACGCCGGCCAGGTCGAGGAACTCCACGTGGCGATCGATCCGGAGGACCGGTGCATATCCCAGACGCGCCAGGAAGGTGAGGATCTCGTTTCCCGCGGCGGACACGGGGAGGGTGCGTTCCTCTCTCTCCTTGAACCCCTCCGGCGAGACCCGGACCGGTCCCTTCCAGGTCAGTTCCGCGGTCGGGGTGCCGTCCGCTCCGGGGAGGACCCGGACCCGGAGCACCTCGTCCCGGCGGGCCAGCTCCTCATTCCGGTCCACGCGGATATCGGACATGCGCCCCGTGGTCCCGGCGCGCGCACCGGACTCCAGAAGCCGGCGGCGCAGGGCCTCCGCATCGGGCACCACCGCCTTGACCTCGGTTTCTAGCACAGGATCGCCTCGCAGACCGTGTCGCAGTCCTCGAGAGTGGAAAAGACCCGGTACGCTCCCGCGGCCTCGAGCGCCGAGGCCGGGTAGCTTCCGGTGGCGACGGCGAGGGCACGCGCGCCGAGACTCGCCCCGCAGGTGACATCGGCGGGCGTGTCGCCGATGATCACCAGGTCGGCACCCTGTGGGCGGTGACCCAGCATCGGCTCGGCGCGGGACGCGGCGATCGCCGGAAGGGCGTCACGCCGGGCATGGTCCGATCCATAGGCCCCCACCGCAAAACGGGAAGGGGCAAGTCCCACCGCGCGGAGTTTCCGGTCCGCTCCCGCGGCCACATTTCCGGTGAGGAGACCGGTGAGGACCCGGGGCTCGGCGGCCAGCCGGTCCAACAGGGCCAGCACCCCCGGGAGCAGCCGGGGTTCCGGCCCCGAGGAAGGGCCCGCGATCTCCTCCTCCAGATGCTCCACATAGATCTCCAGAATCCGGCCGATCCGACCCGGTTCATCCGGATGCGGAACTCCCGCCGCGCGGAGAACCTCCGCCACGATGCCGGGATCGGTCTTGCCGTCGAATCGCACCCGGTCCACCACGCCGGGGTCATGCAGGTGCTCGGCCAGAGCCCGGCCCAGGGCCCGTCGCCCCAGGCCATTGCTGTGGAGGAGGGTGCCGTCGATGTCGAAGAGCACGAGGCGTCGCGTCATGCGGGCCGCCGCCGGGAGATCCGGCGCACCGACACCAGACGTTCGCGCAGCGAGGCGCCCCGGGGGGAGTCGTGCAGTGATTCCACTGTCAGGCCGCCACGGGACACGGTGGAGTGGATGAGGTGCCCCTCCGGAGCGGCGATGGCCACGTGGGTGATCCGGTCGGTGACGTCGCCCCGGAAGCAGAGCAGGTCGTCGGGGGCGATGGCATCGGGGGACACGACGTCTCCCACCAGGGCCTGGTCGCCGGCGTCGCGGGGGAGGTGGACCCCTCGGGCGCGCCACGCCGTCTGCACCAGACCCGAACAATCGACCCCCCACGGGGTCACTCCCCCCCAGCGGTACGGCGTGCCGGCAAAGGCGGCCGCCACCCAGCGATGCACCGGTTGTCGCGCCGTCCGGGCCATCGCCTGCTCCAGCGGAAACACCTGGCCCCGGACCAGCTCCGCCGACCGCCCATCGGGAAGAGTCACCCACCCGTCCTCCAGGAGGAGAACGCGGGCTCGGAGCGGGTAGGTCATCCGGTCCCCCGCCACCGCGAACACCACGTCGCCACTTCCGCCACCGCACCAGGCCGCGCGCTCCCAGAGCCCCACGTCCTCCCCCTCCACCGGAGTCACGTACCCCTCGTGGACGAATCCGTCGTACCGGTCCACCCGGGTGCGCACCGCGAGCCACTCACCTTCCCGGCCGGTGACGTCCGCCAGTTCACCGGCCACCAGTTCGGTCACCATTTCCGCCCGCAGGGACGGCTCGGCCTGCACCGGGACGAGAGGCACCCGCGCCACCACGGTCGCCTCGGCGGCCATGATCAGGCCTCCGATCCGGCGGACGCCGCACAGGTGCGGCACCGGGTGATGCCGCGCACGGTGCAGATCACGCAGATGAAGGTGCCGCATCCGGCGCAGGGATATCCCTCGCTCGCCCGTTCCTCCTGTTGGCAGGAACGGCAGATCATGGCATCGGATGCGGGAGGCTTGTCGGTCATCCGCAGATCACTCCGTCAGGTTGTAGCGCTTCACCTTGTTGATCAGGGTCGCGCGAGAGATGTCCAGTTCCTTCGACGCCTTGGTCCGGTTCCCCCCGTAATATCGCAGGGTCCGCTCGATGTGCCCCCGTTCGAGCTCCTCCAGGGTCATCGGGGTGTGGCGGCGATCACCCAGCCCCGCCCGGGCCCGAAACTCCCCGGGCAGATGCTCGACGTTGATGGACGGCTGGCCGTGGGCCAGGATCGCCCCTCGCTCCAGCACCAGCCGCATCTCGCGGATGTTGCCCGGCCAGGGATAGGAAAGCAACCGCTCGAAGGTTTCCACCGCGATGGCCGGCGGGGCCCCGGGGATCGAGTGCTGGATCGATCCGTAGAGACGGTTCACCAGGGCGAGCCGGTCCACCTCCTCCCGCTCGGCCAGGGAAGGAATCGGCAACCGGACCACGCTCAGCCGATAGTACAAGTCCCCGCGAAAGCGATCCTCTTCCACGGCCCGGGCCAGGTCGGCGTCGCTCCCCGCCAGGAGGCGGGTGTCGGCGGTCAGCTCACGCTGGCCCCCGGCCCGCCGGAAGATCCGGGATTCGAGGAGCCGCAGGATGCCGGGCTGCAATTCCACCGGGAGGCGATCCACATCGCGCAGATACAGCGTCCCGCCCTCGGCGAGCTCATAGAGACCGAGCCGCCGGGACCGCGCGCCCTCGAAGGCCCCTCGTTCGTGACCGAACAGGAGCGACTCCAGTTCCTGCACGGTCCGGCCCGCGGTCGTCACCTCGAAGAAGGGGGCCCCAGCCCGGGGGCCCAGGTCGTGCAGCAGCCGGGCCATCCACCCCTTGCCCACACCGCGAGGGCCCGTGAGGAAGACGGTGGCCCGTTCGCTCTGGGCCAGTGCCCCCACCTGGCGGGCCAGATCGCGCATGCGGGCGGATGTCCCGAGGGCATCGCGTCCTCCCTGTTCCGCGACGCTGTCCCGGAGGTGGAGCAACTGCTGGAGACGGCGGGTCCGCGCATGGTCCGCCGCCCGCGCCACAGCCGCGGCGAGCCAGGGATCGAC
>JBGSKF010000170.1:0-23314 GCA_041741375.1 Gemmatimonadales bacterium
GCGTGGCGTCGGCTCCGGACGCCCCGCCGACCCCACCGGGCACACCGGCTCCCCTCCAGATCGTGGACCTCCCGGTGGCGGAAGATGATTCCGCCTCCCCCCGCCGACTCGTTCCCGAGGTGAGCGGGCGCACGGTCCGGGAAGCGGTCCTGCTCCTTCACCGCCGGGGATTTCGGGTGCGGGTGACCGGTTCCGGTGTGGTCCGGGGGAGTCACCCGGCCGCTGGCGCCACGCTGGCTCCGGGGGCCACGGTCCAGATCCTGGCGGGCGACGCCCCCTGAATGGCCCTCCCGTGACGATCGAGTCCCCTCCCTCCTGGTCCACGCTGGTGGCGGAATTGCGCGCCGCCGATCTCCTCCTGTCTGCCCCGGACCTGCCTCCCGGGCATCGCTTCACGGGCCTGGCCATCGACAGCCGCCAGATCGAGGCCGGTGCGCTCTTTCTCGCCGTCCCCGGGACCCGCACCGATGGGCACGATCATGTCCCCGATGCCGTGAGGCGGGGAGCGGCGGCTGTCATGGTCGTACGCCCCGTGGAGTGTCCTGTTCCCGTGATCCAGGTGCGGGACACGCATCGGGCGACGGTGGTGCTCGCCCGGGCCTGGCATCGCGACCCGGCCGCCGGCCTGCGGCTGCACGCCGTGACGGGAACCAACGGCAAAACCACCACCAGCAGCATTCTTCGCCATCTGATGAATGACGCGGAGGATGCGGGTGTTCTGGGCACGCTCGGCGCCCTGGATGGGGCGGGCCGGATCATTCCCGGCACGGCGGCCCTGACCACGCCGGGGCCCCTCGATCTCCAGGCCACGCTGGCGGCTCTGCGGAACCGGGGGTGCCGCACGGTGACTATGGAGGCGAGCAGCCACAGTCTCGATCAGGGCCGGCTCGATGGCATTCTCTTCACCTCGGCGGTGTTCACCAACCTCACCCGGGACCACCTCGATTACCATGGGACGATGGAAGCCTACCGGGCGGCCAAGCTCCGGCTGCTCGATCTTCTGGCCCCCGCGGGTGTCGTCGTCGTGAATCGGGACGATCCCGCCTGGACCGCAGTGGCCGGGAGAACGTCCCGGATTCCGGTGACGTTCGGATTGACGCCCGGGGCCGACTGCGGCGCCGCCGAACCGGTGGAGGATGCGACGGGGAGCCGGTTCCGCCTCACGGGGCGTTTCGGCTCCGCGGACGTGCGGCTTCCGATGCCGGGCTCCTTCAACATGGCCAATGCGCTGGCGGCGGCCGCGGTGCCGCTCGCCCTTGGCATGCCGGTGGCCGAAGTGGCGGAGCGGCTCGGTACGGTGCCCCAGGTGCCGGGACGCATGGAACGGATCAGTGATCGTCCCTGCGTCGTGATCCGGGACTACGCCCACACACCCGATGCCCTGGAGCGAGCCTGCGGGACGCTCCGCCCCCTGACCTCCGGTCGGCTGATCGTGCTCTTCGGCTGCGGGGGCGACCGGGACCGCGGGAAACGGCCCCTGATGGGGGAGGTGGTGGACCGGATGGCCGACGTGGCCATCGTGACCTCGGACAATCCCCGCACGGAAGATCCCGAACGGATCGTGGATGACATCGTGCCTGCTCTGCGGCGGATTCCCGTGGTGCGCCGGGTGGATCGCCGGGAGGCCATCGCGGAGGCCCTCACCCTGGCCCGCCCGGGCGACACGGTTCTGCTCGCCGGCAAGGGGCACGAGACATACCAGATCGTGGGTACCGTCTCCCATCCCTTCGATGAGCGGGCCATCGTGCAGGAACTCCTCGGATCCCCATGACCACCTGGACCGCCGCCACCGTGTCGGCCGCTCTCGGGTTGTCCGGGGGCGATCCCGCCCTCCGATTCTCCTCCATCACGACCGACACCCGGGCGTTGGTTCGGGACTCCGAGGCCGGTGGCCTCTTCGTGGCGCTCCGCGGAGACCGCTTCGACGGGCACACCTTCCTGGCCGAGGCCCGGGATGCGGGGGCGACGGGCGCCGTGGTGCGCGAGGGAACCGCCCCGGTGGCCGGTCTCCGGCTCTTCTCCGTTCCCGATACGCTTCACGCCTATGGTGACCTGGCGGCCGCGCGTCGTCGTCAGATCCCGGGCCCCGTGGTGGCGATCACCGGTACCAACGGGAAGACCTCCACCAAGGAAATGGTGGCGGCCATCCTGCGGCTGCGATACGCGACCCACGCCACTCCCGCCAACCTGAACAACCTTGTCGGCGTGCCTCACACCGTGCTCAGCGCTCCCGCGGGGACCGAGGCGTTGGTGGTGGAAGCGGGGGCGTCCGTGCCGGGGGAGATCGCCCGGTATCGGGAGATCCTGCGCCCCGATATCGCGGTGGTCACCAACGTGGCTCCGGGTCACCTGGAGGGGTTCGGAGATCTCGCCGGAGTGCTTCGGGAGAAGACATCGCTTCTGGAGGAGGTCCCCCTGGCGGTGGTGGGGACCGAGCCCGCCGTGCTCGCGGATCGCGCGCGCACGCTCGCGGCGAAGGTCGTGGTCGCGGGACTTGGCGAGGGCGATGTGCAGGCCGGGCCCGTGACGATCGACGCCTGCGGGTGTCCGCACTGGGCCCTCGAGGGAGTGGAGGTGCAACTCTCGATTCCGGGCCGTCATCAGGTGGCCAATGCGATGCTCGCCTGGGCGGTGGGCGCCGCGCTGGGATTCGAGCCCGGCGCCATGGCGGGTGCCCTTGCCTCGGTTGAGCTCCCGGGGGGGCGGGGCGAGATCCGCCGGCAGGAGGATTTTCTGATCCTCCATGACGCCTACAACGCCAATCCGCATTCCTTCCGCGGGACCATCGCCATGGCACGCGATCTTCGGGCGGCTACCGGACGGCGGTTGGTGTTCGTGGCCGGCACCATGCGGGAACTGGGGTCTGAGGCGGCGCAGTGGCATCGGGAGGTGGGATCGGCGCTCCGGGAGTTGCGTCCCGAGGTGCTTGCCGTGGTGGGTGAGTTTGGTTCCGCGCTGACCAGTCTCGGCCCGCCGCCGGAGGGCGTGGTGGAGCTGATCGCCTCCGACCCCCTGGCGTTGGCGCCGGTCCTGAGGCCCCATCTGCGGGGCACCGACCTGGTGGTGCTCAAGGCATCCCGCGGGGTGGCGCTCGAACGTATACTTCCGCTGCTGGTGTCGCCGGCCGCTCCCCCGGACTGAGGACTCATGCTCTATCACCTGCTGGCACCCCTGGGCGGCCTCTTCAATCTGTTTTCGTACATCAGTTTCCGGGCGGCGGGGGCCACCGTCACCGCCCTGCTCATCGCGTTTGTGGCGGGGCCCGCCGTCATCCGCCGGCTCCGGATCCTCAAGGTGGGACAGGTGGTGCGCGCCGATTTCCTCACGACTCACGAGGGCAAGCGGGGCACGCCGACCATGGGGGGGCTGATCATCCTGCTCGCCACGATCGTTCCCACGCTCTTGTGGGCGCCTCTCACCAACCGGTTTGTCGTCATCGCCATGCTGGCCACTCTCTGGATGGGGGTCATCGGGTTTCTCGATGATTACCTCAAGGTTGTGCAGGGCCGGTCCCGGGGGCTCATCGCGCGGTACAAGCTCGTGGGCCAGATCGCGTTCGGTGTGGCACTCGCGCTGGTGTTGATGCGCTGGCCCGTGGTGTCGCCCGAGACGATTCCGGTCACCGGCACCACCATTCCCTTCTTCAAGTTCGTGGTGGTGTCCTTTGCGCCGTGGCTTTACGTGGTCTTTGTGACGGGGGTAGTGACCGGATTCAGCAATGGCGTCAACCTGACCGACGGATTGGATGGCCTGGCCACCGGGCTCAGTGCGATCGCGGCCGGCGCCTTCGCCTTTTTCGCCTATCTCTTCGGGCGCGTGGATGCGACCAGCTACCTCAACCTCTACTACCTCCCCGGCGCGGGCGAGCTCACCATCTTCTGCGGGGCGCTCCTGGGGGCCACGGTGGGCTTCCTCTGGTTCAACGCCCATCCCGCCCGGGTCTTCATGGGGGACACGGGGAGCCTCGCCCTCGGAGGAGCGTTCGGAACGGTGGCCATTCTCCTCAAGGCGGAGTTCCTGCTGGTGATCATCGGGGGGGTGTTCGTGGCCGAGGCGGGGTCCGTCATGCTGCAGACCAGCGTATACAAATGGTACCGGCGCACCCGGGGTCGGGAGTATGCCGATGCCCACCGGGTGTTCCGGATGGCACCCCTGCACCATCACTTCGAGAAGCTGGGATGGGCCGAGACCACCGTCGTGACCCGCTTTTACATCATCGGGCTGATCTGCGCCCTGGTGGCCCTCTCCACCCTGAAGCTGCGATGACGCACTTCACGACCTGGGGCGGTGACGGGGCCGAGGTGGCGGTGTTGGGGCTCGGCCGGAGTGGCGTGGCCGCCACGCGCCTGCTGCATCGCCATGGCATCGCGGTGTATGCCTCCGACCTCGATCCCTCACGGGGGGGGGCTCCCGAGGTGCGCTCCGCGGAGGGGACCGGCGTGACGATCGAATGTGGCCGGCACGACCTCGATCGCATCGCCCGGGCCCGGGCGGTCATCGTGTCGCCTGGGATTCCCCCGGCCGCCGACCCGGTGGAAGCGGCCCGGAAGGCGGGAGTCGAGATTCGGGCCGAGGTCGATCTCGGGTTCGATGCCCTCCCACCCGAGGTGCGAATCGTGGGCGTCACCGGGACGAACGGGAAGACGACGACGACGGCTCTGGTTGAGCATCTGCTCACGGCGGCGGGAGTGCGGGCGGTGGCGGCGGGGAACATCGGGACTCCCCTCTCGGAGGTGGCGCTGGCGCCCGTCCTGCCGGAGTGGATCGCGGTGGAGCTCTCCTCCTTCCAGCTGCATGATGCTCCAGCCTTCCGTCCCGACATCGGCATCCTCACCAACCTGAGTCCCGACCACCTGGACCGGTACCCGGACGTGCCCTCGTACTACGCCGACAAGGCGCGCCTCTTCCGGCACGCGGACGCCGGCAGCATCTGGGTCCAGAACGCCGATGACGCCGCGGTGAAGGAAATGATGATGGGTGTCCGGGGCCTCCAACGCTCGGTGTCGGTGAAGGGTCCGGCCGATGGATGGTACGACGCGGGTGAGCACATGCTGCGGATCGGATCGGCCCCTCTCCTGGCGCGCGCGGCCCTTCCTCTCCTGGGAGTGCACAACGTGGCCAACGCCCTGATGGCGGCCCTGGCCGTGGAGCAGGCCGGGATCGATCTCCCCCTCCTCGCGGAGGGACTCCGCTCCTTCCGGGCTTTGCCCCACCGACTCGAGCCCGTGGGGGAAACGGGGGGCGTCCTCTGGATCAACGATTCCAAGGCGACGAACGTCGCCTCGACCACGGTGGCGGTGCAGGCCATGGACCGTCCCTTCATCCTCCTGCTCGGGGGACGCCACAAGGGGGAAACCTATCGTGGTCTTGCTCCCCTCTTGAGGGTGCGTTGCCGGGGAGTGGTGGCCTATGGCGAGGCCCGGGACATCATCCTCTCGGATCTGGCGGACGCGGTGACGGTGACGCCCGCGGGGGACTTCCCCGAGGTCATGGCCCAGGCCGCCCGCCTGGCTCGGCCCGGCGACGCCGTCCTGCTCTCTCCGGCCTGCTCGAGCTACGACATGTTCCGCAACTACGAGGATCGGGGAGAGACGTTTCGCTCGCTCGCCGGTGGATCGCCGTGACGTCCCGCACCATCGAGCACCCCGGCGATGTCCGGTGGGAAACCCGGCTCCTCCTGGTGGTCACCGCGACCCTGACCGTGTTTGGCATCGTGAGTCTCTTCGGCGCGGCCAGCTTCCAGACCGGGGCCCTGGGGTTCGCGGTCCGCCAGGGAACCGGGGCCCTCGCGGGGGGCGTGCTCCTCCTGGTGGCCGCCCGGACGGACTATCGGGTGTGGCGTCGTCTCGCCTGGCCCCTCCTGGTGGCCACACTCCTCCTCCTTCTCGTCCCGGTCCTCCCGTTCACCACCGCGATCGCGCCCGTGACGAACGGCGCCCGCCGGTGGATTTCGCTCGGTCCCGTCACCTTCCAGCCCTCGGAGGTGGCCAAGTTCGTGATCGTCGTCTGGGCTGCGATGCTCGCCGCCAAGAAGGGAGCCGGGGTGCGGAGGTTTCGGCGTGGGGTGGCCCCGTTTCTGGTGGTCATCGGGAGCGTGTCTCTCCTGATCCTGCTCCAACCGAATCTCTCCATGGCCACGGTGGTGGCGATGCTCGGAGGGCTCGTGCTCTTCACGGCGGGAGCCAAGATCGGACACTTCCTCCTGTTGGGTGCCGGGGCCGTTCTGCTGGTGTTTCAGCAGATCGCCGAGGCCCAGTACCGCCTGGCACGGTGGACCTCGTTCCTCAACCAGGGGTCCGGCATCGAAGGCGACCTCACCCAGGTGCAGCAGTCACTCATCGGCATCGGATCGGGGGGAGCTCTCGGCACCGGCTTCGGCCAGGGCCAACTCAAGCTGGGGCACCTCCCGTATGCCTATTCCGACTTCATCTTCAGCACCATCGGGGAGGAGTGGGGATTCCTGGGGGTCGTTCTCGTCCTCGGGTTGTACGGACTCTTCTGCTGGATGGGATTCCGGATCGCCCGGACCATCGAGGATCCCTTCGGCCAGTTTCTGGCCACCGGACTGACCGCGGCCATCGGCGTGACCGCCCTCCTCCATGTAGCCGTGACGCTCGGCGTGATGCCCGCCACGGGGTTGACCCTCCCGTTCATGTCCTACGGTCGCTCAAGCCTCATGATGAGTCTTCTGACCACCGGCGTACTCCTCAGCGTGGGCCGGGCCCGCGGACGACCTCCGACTCCCTCCCGATGACTCCGCCGGCCCCCGCGATCCTGATTGCCGGAGGAGGAACCGGCGGCCACCTCATGCCGGCCCTCGCCCTGGCGGAGACGATCCGGCGCGATCGCCCGGGCTGGACCGTGCACCTGGTCGGTGCCCGGCGGGGAGTGGAACAGATGATTCTCCCGCAGCGGGATTTCCCCTTCACTCTCCTTCCCTTCGAGCCGCTCTACCGGCGGCAGTGGTGGCGCAATGCCCGATGGGTGACACTTCTTCCCCGTCTCCTGCGCCAGGTCGATCGGCTGCTCGATGATGTGCGCCCCGACCTCGTGATCGGAACCGGGGGGTATGCCTCCGGCCCGGTCGTGTGGCGGGCGAGCCGGCGGGGCATCCCCACCGCGGTGCAGGAACAGAATGCCGCTCCCGGGCTGGCCACCCGCCTCCTCGCCCGGCAGGTGCGCCATGTGTACCTCGGTGTTCCCGAGGCCCGGGATCTCCTCCGGCCCGGGAGGAAGACCAGGGTCCTCGAGACGGGGAACCCTGTCCTTCCTCCGGACCCCGCCCGGCGCCGCGCCGCTCGGGACCGGTTCGGGATCGGAGATGACCGGCCGGTGGTCCTGGTCACGGGGGGGAGCCAGGGAGCCCAGGCCATCAACCGGGCTGTGGCCGGGTGGCTCGATGCAGGTGGGGGAGGGGGGCGAATCGTGCTCTGGGTGACCGGACGGGCCACCCACCCCGAGTGGATCCGGTGGCACCGGCCTCCCTCCGTCCAGGTCATCGATTTTCTCGATCCCATGGCGGATGGGTGGTCGGTCGCCGACCTGGTTGTCAGCCGGGCCGGGATGATGACCGTCGCCGAAGCCATGGCCTGGGGGGTGCCGGCAATCCTGATTCCGCTGCCAACCGCGGCCGGGGACCATCAAACTCCCAATGCCCGGGTGGTGGCGGATGCGGGGGCCGGGGTCTTTCTGCCGCAGGGGGCCCTCACTCCCGTGCGCCTCGGGCACGAAATCGACCTGATCCTCACCGATCCGAAACGGCGTGCGACCTGCTCAGCTCAGGCCCGTCTCCGGGGGCGCCCCGAGGCGGCCCGTACGATTCTCGGACATCTGGACAACCTGCTGTCTTGACCGTGGCTCTTTGCCAAGTTCAAGAATGATTTTACATTGAGTCCACAGCCCATGAACCTCTTTCTCCCGGATGACCCGAGACCCTTGCACTTTGTGGGGATAGCGGGAGCGGGCATGAGTGCCTTGGCCGGGGTGGCCCTGGCCCGGGGAGTCCGGGTTTCCGGGTCGGACCGGGATCCTTCATCGGTTGAGCATCTCCGGGCGCAGGGGGCGGTGGTGCATGGGGGGCATGATCCCGTGTGGGTGGACGGGGCACGCGCCGTGGTGGTGAGCGCGGCCGTGGGGGACGACAACCCGGAACTGCAACGGGCGCGTACCCTGGGACTCCCGGTGATCCGGCGGAAGGAGGCCCTCGCCGGGCTCGTGGCGGGGGGCCGAACCGTCGGAGTCGCGGGAACCCACGGCAAGACGACCACGACGGTCATGGCCACGCTGGCCCTCGAGGCGGCAGGCCAGAGGCCCACGGCTCTGGCGGGAGGGTTCGTCGGTGCCTGGGGTGGCAATGCGCGTTCCGGAGCATCGGAGTGGTACGTGGTCGAGGCCGACGAATATGATCGGGCCTTCCTGGCGCTCTCTCCTTCAGTGGCGGTCATCACGAACGTGGATGTGGATCATCTCGAATGCTACGGTTCGCCCGAGGCCCTGGAAGGTGCCTTCGTGACCTTCGCGTCCAGGGCCGGGTGCGTCCTCGTCGGGACGACGGGGGAGCGCACCGAGTCGGTGGCGCGTACCCTGGGGCCCCGGATCGTGCGATTCGGGCCGGGAGCCCCGCTGGGATGGCACGAGGCACAATTCGGGCCCGAGGTGACCACGGCCACGGTGACCTTTCCCGAGGGCCTCTCCCTCCCGCTCCGGCTCCGGGTTCCGGGAGAGCACAACCTCCGCAATGCGGTGGGGGCCCTGGGCGTGGTCAACGCGGTCACGGGCGGTGAGGGTCTCGCCGAAGCGGCCCACGCCCTGGAAAACTTCACCGGCGTCGGTCGTCGCTTCGAGGTGGTGGGGGAGGTGGCGGGGGTGACGGTGGTGGACGACTACGCCCATCATCCGGCCGAAATCTCTGCCACCCTCGCGGCTCTCCGCCAGCGGTTCCCTGATCGGCGGCTCGTCGTGGTCTTCCAGCCTCACCTCTACAGCCGGACCCAGCGCCTGGGTGATGCGATGGGAGAAGCCCTCGCCGCCGGCGCCGACCTGGCGATCGTGACCGATGTCTATGCCGCCCGTGAGGCTCCGATCGCCGGGGTGGACGGACGGCTCGTGGCCGGGGCCGCGGAGAGAGCGGGTGGACGGGTTCGTTTCGTGGCCACCCTCGATCAGGCCCGGGATGCGATCCGCGAGACGCTCGCCCCCGGCGACGTGATCTGCACCCTCGGGGCGGGGGACATCACCCATCTGGGCCGGAGCCTGGTGTCCGTGCTGGCGGGACTGCAGAAGGGAGGCCCGCCATGCGCCGTGTGAAACCGGGGTGGAAGGTCCTCGGCGCCGTTCTGGTGCTGGTGCTCGTGTGGCAGGCCGGGTTGCCGCGTCTGCGGTCGATCGATTTCTTCCGGGTGCGCCGTGTGGAACTGGTGAACGCCCGCTTTGCCCAGGCCGAGTTCATCGCTCGCGCGCTCGACATTCCGCGGGGGATGAGCATCTTCGATCCCCTGGAGCCATTGCAGCGCCGCGCCGCCGCGCTGCCCGGATTCGACCAGGTGACGGTGTCGCGCCGGTTGCCCGGTGTGATCCGGGTGCGCGTGGTCGAACGTCACCCGGTGGCCTTTGTGATGAACGAGGGAATCCTCCGGATGGTGGATGCCGCCGGGCGGATCCTTCCCTGGGACCCCTCCCGCGTGCCGGCTGATCTGCCGGTGGTCCGTGGGGATCCGGTCATCACCGGGGTGCTGGCCCGGGTCCAGAGCGCCGACCCGGCCCTGTTCCAGGAAGTGCTCGGGGCCCGAACAGTGGATTTCGGAGTGGCCCTGGAGTTGGCCGACCGGCGAATCCTGGTGCGTCGTGAGGTGACTCCTCCCGAGCTGCAGGCGATGCGGGCAGTGGCAACCGACCTCGCGGACCGCGGCCTGAGCTATCGGGAGATCGATTGTCGCTACAGCGGACGTGTCATCGTGAGGGGGCGCACCACATGAGTCTCTCGTCCCCCCGCCTCGTGGCGGCCCTCGACCTGGGTTCCACCAAGGTGGCCGCAGTCATCGGAGAGGTCACCGGTGATGTCCGGAATGCCGGCGTCAAGATCCTTGGCGTGGGCCTGGAGCGGAGCAGCGGCATCCGGCGAGGGGTGGTCCGGGACATCGAGGAAACCACCCGGGCCGTCACCAAGGCGCTGAAGGATGCGCAGCTCATGGCCGGGGTCGAAGTCGGGACTTTGTACTGCGGGGTGGCCGGCGAACATGTGGCCGGACGGAGCAGTCACGGCGTCGTGTCCGTCACCGGGTCCGAGATCCGGACCGCCGATGTGGCACGGGTCAATGACGTGGCGAGCAATGTCTCCTTTGGCCGGGACCATGAACTCCTCCATGCGATTCCGCAGGATTACCTCGTGGATCAGCAGGCCGACATCACCGATCCGATCGGCATGACCGGTTCGCGGCTCGAGGCCGAGGTCTATCTCGTCACGGTGCTGGCGAGCGCGATCCAGAACCTGCGCCGCTGCGTGGAGCGCGCGGGCTATCATGTGGGAGAGTTCGTGCTCGAACCGCTGGGCTCGTCGATCGCGGTGACCACCCCCGATGAGCGCGACCTCGGCTGCGCTCTCGTGGAACTGGGCGGGGGATCCACTCACGTGTCGGTGTTCCAGGGCGGGAAGATCCGGCACAGCGCCTCCCTGATGTTCGCGGGCACCCACGTCACCAACGACATCGTCCATGGCCTGCAGGTCACCCAGCAGGATGCGGAGCGGATCAAGCACCGGTTTGGGGCCGCCTACGAGGCCCTGGTCCCGGAGAGCGACACGTTCGATCTCACGGGAACGCCAGGACAGGGCCCCCGGAATGCCCAGCGGCGGGTCCTTGCGCACATCATGCGAATGCGCTTCCAGGAGATCCTGGAACTCGCCGCCGACGAGTTGTCGCGGGCGGGGTACCAGCAACGGCTCCCTGCGGGCATCATTCTGACCGGCGGGGGAGCCCAGACCCCCGGAATCGTGGAATTGGCCCGGGAGGTCTTTGCCCTCCCGGTCCGGTGCGGCGAGCCGGGCGAAGGCCTCGCGGGACTGGTGGACAGCGTCGACACCCCGCGGATGGCGGTCGGTGCGGGACTTGCACTCTACGGGGCCCGGCAGGCGGTTCTGGGGGGGGCGTTCGGGGCCGGAAACCGACGGTCTCCGGCCGTGGAGAAGGTGTTGGGCCCGGTCAAGCGCTGGTTGCAGGATTTCTTCTGAGTTTCCGCACCCGGGGTTTTGCCCCGAGTGAGGCATTCGACACTCCCGGATCCGAGGACATGAGCATGCGATTCGAACTGGAAGAGGCCAATGCGCAGAGCGCCCGGATGCGTGTGGTGGGGGTCGGCGGGGGAGGGGGCAATGCGGTCAACCGGATGATCGAGGAGCGACTGGTCGGTGTCGAGTTCATCTCGGTCAACACCGATGCCCAGGCGCTCACCGCCTCGAAATCCGATGTCAAGATTCAAATCGGCCGCAAGCTGACCCGCGGTCTTGGCGCGGGGGCTCGGCCTGAAATCGGGCGCCAGGCCATCGAGGAAAACCGCGACGAGGTGGTCCAGAGCCTGCAGAACTCCGATCTGGTGTTCGTGACCTGCGGAATGGGGGGGGGCACCGGAACCGGCGCGGCCCCGATCGTGGCCCAGGTGGCCCGGGATCTGGGGGCGCTGACGGTGGGGATTGTCACGAAGCCGTTCCTGTTCGAAGGTCGCAAGCGGATGAAGCAGGCGGAAATGGGGATCGCCGAAATGCGACGCAACGTGGACACCATGATCGTGGTGCCGAACGAGCGGTTGCTGGCGGTGGTGGGGAAGGGGATTCCCTTTCAGGACGCCCTCAAAAAGGCCGACGAGGTCCTGCTCCATGCCACCCAGGGCATCGCAAGTCTCGTGACCTCCACCGGGCTCATCAACGTCGATTTTGCCGATGTGCGGACCATCATGCAGAACGGCGGAGCGGCCCTCATGGGAACCGGCATCGGCCGGGGCGAAACCCGGGCCCTCGAGGCGGCCCAGCAGGCCATTTCGAGTCCCCTCCTCGACAACATCTCCATCGCCGGCGCCACCGGAGTGCTGATCAACATCATCGGGTCTGGCGACATCTCGCTCGATGAAGTCACCCAGATCAGCGACATCATCCACGACGCCGCCGGCGACGACGCCGAGATCATCTTCGGTACCGGGTACGACCCGGCGATGGAGGGTGAGGTGCGGGTCACGGTCATTGCCACGGGTTTCGACCGGGCGGTGACGGGGGAACCGATCGTGCGACCGGTCTCGGCACCGGGCGTGCTCCCCATCAATTCCCGTCGTCCGCCCCACACCGCGGCCCCCACTTCCGCCTCCCCGGTGCCCGTGCAGACGTCCCCCGCGGCGCCAGCTCCTCGGCCTGCGGGACGCACCCCCCCGGCGGCCGACGTCTCCGACATGGAGATTCCCACCTTCATCCGCCGGCAGATGGATTGATGAGGCGCCTCCTCCTGGTGGGGTCGGCTGCGGTAGTGCTCGCCGCGTGGGTCTTTGCCGTGCAGGGGAACTGGCCCTGGACGCGATACGAACCAGCCACTCCCTCCCTCTCCCTCCCCTCGGCCGACCCCATTCCGGAGCCGATCCTGGATACCTTGCGCCGCGGGGAGACGATTTCCGATCTCTTCACCCGCCAGGGTGTTCCCGGATTCGAGTTCGGCCAGCTCGCCCGCTCCATCGGGTGGGATCCCCGGCGGATGCGCGCGGGTCTCGTGTTCAGCTTCTTCCGCCACCCCCACGATTCGCTCCCGGTGGGAGTGACGGTGCGAACCGGGCCGGAGGAACGGATTCGCCTCTACCGGGCCAGCACGGGGTGGACAGGAGTGCGGGAGGCGGTGCGCTGGAGTCCCGAGGTGATCCGCCTGGGAGCCTCGATCCAGCAGAGCCTCTACACCGCACTCGATGCGGCGGTGCCCGATTCGATGCTGGATAGCGGGGCGCGGACACAGCTCGCGTGGGCCGTGGCCGACATCTACGCCTGGAATCTCGATTTCTCGCGGGACATTCAGCCGGGGGATTCCCTCACCGTGCTGATCGAGCGCCTGGTGTCGGAGGAGGGGGAGGTTCGGTTCGGCCGCGTGCTGGCGGGAGAGATGCAGGCGAGCGGCAAACGGCTCTCCGCCTGGGCGTACCGGGATGCGCAGGGCCGCACCGGCTTCTACGATGACGACGCGGAGTCGTTGCGGCGGGCCTTCCTCCGGGCGCCCGTGGAGTTCCGCCGGATTTCCTCCAACTTCAGCCGGGCCCGGTTTCATCCCATCCTCAAGATTCGCCGTCGTCACGAGGGGACCGATTACAGCGCCAGCGCGGGCACGCCGGTGATGGCCGCCGGGGACGGGCGCGTGGTGACGGCCGGGAGGTCGGGCGGCTATGGGAACCTGGTGGAAGTGCGGCACCGGAACGGGATTACCACGCGCTATGCGCATCTGCGGGGCTTTGCGCGAGGGATTCGGGCAGGATCGGTGGTCCAGCAAGGCGATGTGATCGGGTATGTGGGCGCCACCGGCCTCGCGTCGGCACCCCATCTGCACTACGAGTTCCGGGTCAACGGAGTGGCCCAGGACTCCCGGCGCGTTCTCCTCACTCAGGGGGCTCCGCTCGAATCCGAGCTGCGCCCCGCGTTCTTCGCGGAACGCGACCGCCTCCAGGCCCTCCTGCGCGGGATTCGGGCACCGGGTCTGCCGCCGAGTTTCGCCGACTGATTCGACCCGGTACCTGCCTGGACGCCCCGTGGACATCTATCCTGCCATTGACATCCGGAACGGCAAGGCCGTTCGCCTGAGTGGCGGCGACGCCGACACTGAGACCATCTATCATCCCGACCCGGTGGCGCTCGCGGAGCGGTTCGTGTGGCAGGGGGCCCGGTGGATCCATATCGTGGATCTCGACCGCGCCTTCGGTGACGGAGACAACATCGCCCTCGTCGACCGGATCATGGCCCGGGTGGGGAGCCACGTGCAGATTCAGATCGGCGGGGGATTCCGCACGGCCGACCAGATTCGCCGGGGCCTCGACACGATGGTGACCCGCCTCGTTCTGGGGACCGCGGCCATCGAACGTCCCGGCCTCGTGGAGGAGGCGCTGGCGGCCGGTGGGGCGGCCCGGGTGGCCGTGGCCCTCGATACCCGGGACGGCAAGGTGGCCCATCACGGATGGACCGAGACCAGCGCGGAGCAGGCGGTGGATGTGGCCCGGCGGGTCGTGGGCCAGGGAGTTCGGACTCTCATCTACACCGATATCGGCCGGGACGGCATGCTGACCGGTCCCGACCTGGACGGGGCCCGTGCTCTGCAGGAAACCGGCGCCCTGGTCATCCTGAGCGGGGGGGTCTCGTCCCTCGGCGACGTGCGGCGCGTGGCCGAAACCACCCTGGCCGGGGTCATCGTCGGACGCGCGCTCTATGAGAACCGGATGACGCTCCCCGACGCTCTGGCGGTGGCCGCGGGCGAGCCGGCGGGCTGACCGATGCCTGGCGCAGTTCTCGCCGCGATGGCCGCCGTCCTGGCGGCCGTGGTGTCGTACCGTCTGGTGGAAACCACCCCACGCCCCGGTCGGTCCGCCGTGGCCCTCCGCGCCACCGCCTGGGGGGCCCTTGCCCTCCTGCTGGTCAATCCCGGGTGTCCCGTCCCGGACGGGGGACCCCCTCTCGTTCTCCTCGATGCCTCACTCTCAATGACCTCCCGGTGGTCCGAGGCCGACTCCCTCGCCCGGAGTCTCGGCGAGGTCCGGACGGTCGGACACCCGGGATTTCCCGAGGACTCGCTGCCCCGGGCGGGCCAGTCGCGCGTGGGTGCGGTCCTTGCCACCGCCGCCGCCTCCGATCGGACCCTCCACCTGGTCACCGACGGGGAAATCGACGACGTCGCGGACATCCCTCCCGAGGTGATGGCCCGGACCACGGTCCACCTCCTTCCGCGGGACCCCGTCCCGGGAGGGTCCCTCTGGGGAGTGGCCGGACCGTCGCGGTTGGTGGCGGGGGACACGCTTCGCCTCGACGTGGAGGTTCGCACCACCGGAGTGTCACTCCCGCGGGAGATCCCCGTTGTGGTACGGGCCGACAGCTCGGTGCTCTTCCGGGGCACCATCCGGGTCGGGTCCACCGGGATCGGCCGGGGGACGCTGAGGGGACCCGTTCCGCTCCCGGCGGGTACCCACCTGCTCGCCGTTGCGATCGCCGAGCCTGTCGACCCGGAACCGCGCGACGACACCCGTCTCCATCTCCTCACCATCCTCGCGACCCCCGGTCTCGTGCTGCTGGCCGAGGTACCGGGATGGGAGAGTCGCTTCCTGATGCGCGCCCTGCAGGATGTGAGTGCCCTCCCCACCCGCGGGTTCGTCCAGGTCACCACCGGCGTGTGGCGGCGGATGGAGGACCTCCAGCCCGCCACCGCGGAAGCGGTGCAGGCTGCCGCGCGGGGAGCCGACCTTCTGATCACGGTCGGGACCGGTCCCACGGCGCCCCGCGGAGCGAACTCCGCGGCGCGGTGGAACTGGTACACCCAGGGGCGGGGAAGCGAAGGAATTCTCACGGGAGATTGGTACGTTTCGGCCGCCCAGCCGAGCCCCGTCGGAACGGCGCTGGCCCGGTTGCCGCTCGACTCCCTCCCTCCCGCTCTCGGCCTGGTGCCGCTCGACGACCGGGTGGGTCCCGGGGTCTGGACCGGACTCACCGTGCAGGCGGGACGCCGGGGCGCGGTGCGCGCGGCCATGGTCGGTGAGGAAGTGTCGGGTCGCCGGACGGTGGAGGTCGGGGCCGCGGGTTTGTGGCGGTGGGCCCTCCGGGGAGAGGTCGCCGAACAGGCCTACCGCACCTGGGTGGGAAGCACCGTGAGCTGGCTGTTGGCCGCACCGGACACCACCCGCGGTGTGGCCACTCCCCTGCGCGCGGCCACCCCCCGGGGGATTCCGGTTTCCTTCGTCTGGCGGGATGAGGCCGTTCCCGCCGCGACGCCGGTCCGGTTCCGCGCCGCGACCGGAGCGGTCCGGGAGGATACCCTGAGGTTTGACGGCGAGGGCCGCGCCTCGGTGCCGCTGGAGCCGGGAACGTGGAGCTACTCGCTGGCCACCGGCGGGGGAGGCACCCTGGCAGTGGAGGAGTGGTCCGCGGAGTGGTTTCCCCGTGAGCCAGTCCTGGAGTCCCGTGAGGCCACGGTGTCGGTGGGGGGACGGCGACGCACGGCCCGCGAGTGGCCCTGGCTCATCCTCCTCGCGATCGGTGCCTTCAGCGGCGAATGGTTCGTTCGCCGCCGCGGAGGATTGCGCTGATGGCGGATCGTGTGGGAGGACGGCGCCCCGGGCTCTGGGCCCGGATCAAGCGGCTCGCGCTCACCGATGTCGGGGCACTGGTTCGGGGTCTCAAGGCGGAGGACATCGAAGCGGCGGAACGGGTGATGCTCGAGGCGGATTTCGGGGTCCCCGCCACTCTGGCCCTCACGTCGTGGCTGGAATCCCAGGTTCGCGCGGGAGCGCTGAAAACGGAGACGGATCTCCACACCGCGCTGCGAGACCGGATCGCCGCGATGCTGGACGGCGCCCCGCGGCCCGGTGAGATCGCCGTGGCCACGTCCGGCCCCACGGTGGTTCTCTTCGTGGGCGTGAACGGGGTGGGCAAGACAACGACCGTCGCCAAGCTCGCGAGGCGCCTGCAGCGGGAGGGCCGGAGCGTGCTGCTGGCCGCCGCGGACACCTGGCGGGCCGGGGCGATCGATCAGCTCCAGGTCTGGAGTGAACGACTCGGCGTGCCCTGCGTGGCCGGGACACCGGGGGGTGATCCGGCGGCAGTGGCCTTCGACGCCGCCACCGCAGCGGTGTCCCGCGGGATCGATGTGGTGCTGGTGGACACGGCCGGTCGGCTCCACACGCAGGACGACCTGATGGAGGAATTGCACAAGGTGACCCGCGTGCTGGCCCGGAAGATCCCCGGCGCTCCGCATGAGGTCCTCCTGGTTCTCGATGGCAGCGTGGGCCAGAACGCCGTGCAGCAGGGCAAGATCTTCCATCGGGTGGTGACGCCCACCGGGCTGGTGATCACCAAGCTCGATGGCACCGCGCGTGGAGGGGCGGTGATCGCGCTGCGGCAGGAACTCCAGGTGCCGATACGATTCCTGGGAACCGGAGAACAGGAGGCTGACCTCGAGGCCTTCGATCCGGTCACCTTTGCCACCCGACTCCTGAGGGACTGAGGTCGCGCCCGATGGCCCCGATCCGGCTCGACACCCCGATCCAGTTTCTCAAGGGCGTGGGGGAGCGCCGGGCGGATAGCTTTGCCCGACTCGGCATCACGACCGCGGGTGCCTTGCGCTGGCACCTGCCCCACCGGTATCTCGACGCCTCCACGGTGACACCGCTGGCCCGGGCCCAGGTCGGCGACGAGGTGGCCTGTGTGGGACGGGTCATCACGAAGGGCGTTCTCCCCACCCGCAAGGGTCTTCGGATCTTCAGTGCCGTGCTCCGAGACGAGAGCGGGGTTCTGGAGTGTTCCTGGCCTGGCCAGGCCTTTCTCGATCGTTCCATCGAGGTGGGCCAGGTTCTGCTGGTGACGGGTCCCGTGCGGTTCTACCATGGCCGCCAGCTCGCGCCCCGGGAGTTCCTGGTCCTGGGGGATGCCGACACGGCGGTCTCCC
Organism: Gemmatimonadales bacterium; assembly: GCA_041741375.1. Taxonomy (GTDB): domain Bacteria; phylum Gemmatimonadota; class Gemmatimonadetes; order Gemmatimonadales; family GWC2-71-9; genus OFTM291. The sequence continues at coordinate 17,652 of JBGSKF010000170.1, forward strand.
TGGGCGCGGGCGTGGTTCTCCCGGTCTATCCCGCCACCGCGGGCCTGAGCCACAAGCTGATCCGCTCCCTCATCGACCGGAATCTCGACGCCCTGATCGCCGCGAGTCCTGACGTGCTCCCCCCGATGCGACGGGATGGGATCTCGCTGCCGTCTCTCGGAGACGCCCTCCGCGCGGTGCATCGCCCCGTGTCGGTGGCCGCCGCCGAGGAGGGTCGCCACCGCCTGGCCTTCGACGAGCTGCTCGATCTCCAGCTGATGCTGGCACGCGCCGGGCATCTGGCCAGGCACCAGCGGGCGGGCCAGGCCTTCGTGGCGCACCGGACCCTCACGAGCCAGCTGAAACAGTCGCTGCCCTGGGACCTGACCGGGGATCAACGCCGGGCCCTCAAGGAAATCACGGCCGACCTGACCGCCCCTCGGCGCATGCACCGGTTGCTCATGGGAGACGTGGGAACCGGCAAGACGATCGTAGCGCTCTTTGCCATGCTGCTGGCGCTGGAAAACGACTGCCAGGCCGTCCTCATGGCCCCCACCGAACTCCTCGCCGAGCAGCATGCCGCGACTCTGGCCTCGCTCCTCGCCCCGCTGGAGGTGGCACCGGTACTCCTGGTCGGACGGATGCGCGATCGCGAGAAGGAGGACACCCTCACCCGGATCGCGTCGGGGGCCGCCCGGATCATCGTCGGTACCCATGCCGTGATGCAGGAGAGGGTCAAGTTCCACCGCCTCGGCCTCGTCATCATCGATGAACAGCATCGCTTCGGGGTGGAGCAGCGCGCCGCCCTCATCGGCAAGGGACATGCTCCCGATGTGCTGATGCTCACCGCCACGCCGATCCCCCGCTCGCTCGCGCTCACCCGCTACGGCGATCTGGATGTCTCCACTCTGCGCGAGCGGCCCCCGGGACGGGGCCGGATCCGGACCGCCGTGCGGGGACAGCGCCAACGGGATCAGATCCTCGACTTTGTGGCCAGCGAGGCCCGGGCCGGCCGCCAAGCCTACATCGTCCTCCCGGTGATCGAGGAATCGGAACGGTCGGACCTGCGTGCCGCTTCCACCATGGCCGAGACCCTCCGGGAGCGGTGGCCCGATCTCCAGGTGGGTCTGGTCCATGGCAAGCTCAAGGCGGAGGAACGTGACCAGGTGATGGAGGCCTTCCGGGACGGGACGGTGCACGTGCTGGTGGCCACCACCGTGGTGGAGGTCGGAGTCGATGTGCCCAACGCGACCACCATGGTCATCGAGCATCCCGACCGGTTCGGGCTGGCTCAGCTCCACCAGCTCCGGGGCCGGATCGGCCGCGGCGCCGACACCGGCGACAGCCATTGCATCCTCCTCACCGATGGAGCGGTGCCCGATCGGCTGCGGGCCTTCGCCGCCACGACCGACGGCTTCAAGATCGCGGAGCTCGACCTGGCGGAGCGACGCTTCGGAGACCTGCTCGGCCCCCGCCAATCGGGAGGCATGGAGGTGCGGATCGCCCGGTTCCCGGACGACACCGACCTTCTCCTCGAGGCCCGGCGCGTGGCCGAGGCGATCCTCGGTGACGACCCTCAGTTGAAGTTCCCCGCTCATCGCCCCCTCCGGGACCGCGCAGTGGCCAGGTATCCCCGCGGAGAGCTGCTGTTCCGGTTGGGATGACCGGAAGTTTGAAGTGTGAAGTTCGAAGTGTGAAGGAGGAAGGGGGAGGCCATCATCGCGAGGTGCCGCACGCTGCCGTGGCGATCTCGTGAGCGAGGGGGGGGCCGCGCGAGGATGGCAGGCCTTCCCCCGGTTGCTTTCTCACGCCCAGTCCCCATCACCCATCACCCAACACCCATCACCCAACACCCATCACCCGACACCCAACACCCAACACCCAACACCCATCACCCACCCGCCACCGCCACTCCTTCTCCCACCCGTTCCGGCCGTTCCTCGCCCGACTTTTCCCGGAAGATGAAGTGCTCGGCCAGCAGGGTCTCGTAGCCGCGATGGGTCTGGATCCGGGTCAAGCGGTGCCCGAAGAGGTCGGTTCGGCGGGTCGTCACGCCGGGAAAGATGGGGACGACTTCGTACCAGTGTTTGGGCTTGAGATGGGGGTAGCGGAGGCGGTGTTCTTCACGGAGACAAGCTTGCTTGCTGGCCATTGGGACATTTCCTGTCAAAAAGTGATCAGGGGACAGGTATGCAGTGGAGTCCATACAATGGTGTAAAGGAAGGTTTTGCGCAAGGCTGAATATTTGGTCAGTGTCGTGATTGTTGACAGTTGAATGCTACCGGCGGAACAGGTGGGAAAAACGCCATTTGAAGTGTTGCTTCCGCCGAGCCTGGCTGCCGGGGGGCACCCCGGCACACCGGTGCGCCGCGTGACTGTCCCATCCCTCAGGCCACCTTTGGAATACCATCTCGTGACAAGCCGGACACCGCACCCGGTGGCCGATGACCTGTCCGGCTGTCAGCTCCTCCGCGTTGGTGATGGTGCCCGTCGCATCGGTTTGGGGGAGGAAGGAACCCTGTCGCAGAAGGTGGGCCGGGGCGAGGAGACCCAGGACTCCCTCATGAAGGACGGCGAGCAGGGTCGCGAGGGAGATGTCGGGGTGGGCCTCCCGGAACTGCTCGGGGCTCTCTCCGCGAGCCAAGGCATCGGCCAACGCCCGGACCGGGATGTCGGTGCCGGCCAGGACGGGGGTCCCGTCATCGAGTGTCCCGATTGCGCCCTGCGGGGTTGGCGTCCTCGGCACGGTGGGGCTCCATCTGTCGCGGGTGCGTTGACCCGGCCGGGGGTCGCGCGGTAGACTCCTCCCCCGAGAACCCCTGCCGACCGTCACGATGGAACCTAGCGATGCCGAACGTACATGTCAGTAGTCTGGGCCAATGGACCGACCAGGTGGTCACGGTACCCGGGTGGGTGATGACCACCCGGTCGAGCGGGAAGATCGCCTTTCTCGTCCTCCGCGACGGAACCGGCTACCTCCAGGCGGTGATTCCGAAACGGGAGGTGACCGAGGAGGTCTGGGCCCGGTTCGGCACCCTCACCCAGGAATCGTCCGTGGCGGTGACGGGGACGGTGCGCGCCGACGACCGCGCCCCCGGGGGGTACGAGCTGCTGGTGAGCGGCCTGGAAGTCCTCGGGGCCTCGGTGGACTATCCGATCACCCCCAAGGAGCATGGGTCGACGTTTCTGTTCGAACACCGACACCTCTGGCTCCGCAGCCGCCGACAGGTGGCCATCGCCCGGGTGCGACATGAGGTGGTCCAGGCGATTCGCGATTTCTTCTACCAGCGCGGGTTCACGCTGGTCGATACTCCCATCCTGACCGGGTCCATCGGGGAGGAGGCGGGGAATCTCTTCGCCACTCCGTATTTCGACCTGGGCACGGCATACCTGGCCCAGACCGGACAGCTTTACCTTGAGGCCGCGGCCGCGGCCCTCGGCAAGGTCTACTGTTTCGGTCCCACCTTTCGGGCCGAAAAGTCGAAGACCCGTCGCCATCTCACGGAGTTCTGGATGGTGGAGCCGGAGGTGGCCTTCGCCGACTCCAACGACAACATGCAGCTGCAGGAAGATTTCCTCTGTCACATCGTGGGGCGGGTGCTGGACCGGTGCCGTCCCTCGCTCGCCGAACTGGACCGCGACCCGGCTCCCCTGGAACGGATCGTTCCCCCCTTTCCGCGCGTCAGCTACACCGAGGCGATCGAGCGCCTGCGATCCGATGGGTCCGACATCGTGTGGGGGCGGGATCTCGGCGCCGATGATGAGACCCGGCTGGCCAGCGCCTTCGATCGCCCGGTCATGGTGTACAATTACCCTCGCGAGGTGAAGGCCTTCTACATGAAGGAGAATCCCGACGACCCCCGGACCGTGCTGAACAACGATTGCCTGGCCCCCGAAGGGTACGGGGAGGTCATTGGAGGGTCACAGCGAGAGGACGACCCGGACCGCCTTCTGCAGCGCATTCTCGACCAGAAACTCGATCCCGAGGCGTATCGCTGGTACCTCGACCTGCGGCGTTACGGCACCTTCGTGCACTCGGGGTTCGGCCTTGGGGTGGAACGTACCGTGGCGTGGATGTGCGGCATTCCCCACATCCGGGAGGCCATCGCCTTCCCGCGCCAGCTTCACCGTCTCTACCCCTGAACGAAGGGTGATGACTCTTTCTCTCACGGATCGTCTCAAGGCGGATCTCTCCGACCGATACACCCTTGGCCCCGTGCTCGGTGAGGGGGGGATGGCGATCGTCTACCGGGCGGACGACCTTCGGCACCGGCGACCGGTGGCCCTCAAGGTCTTTCGGCCCGAACTGGCCCGGTCGCTGGGCCCCGATCGGTTTCTGTCGGAGATCCGGATCGCCGCGAACCTGGTGCATCCCCACATTCTCCCCCTGCACGATTCGGGTGATGCCGGCGGACTCCTCTATTATGTGATGCCCCTCATCGAAGGGGAAACCCTGCGGGCCCGCCTGGAACGGGAGCGCCGCTGCCGTCCGGTCGAGGCCCTTCCACTCGCCGCCGCCGTCGCCTCGGCGCTGGCGTATGCCCATGGCCGCGGGGTGGTGCATCGCGACATCAAGCCCGAGAACATCCTTCTGGCCGGAACGGAGCCGATGGTCGCCGATTTCGGCATCGCGCTTGCCCTGCATGAGGCCGCCCCTCCCCGGGTGACCCTCGCGGGGATGACCGTCGGGACGGTGGAGTACATGAGCCCGGAGCAGGCCACCGGCGAGGCCACGGTCGACGGCCGAAGCGATGTCTACAGTCTCGCCGCGGTTCTCTTCGAGATGCTCTCCGGAGTCACCCCCTTTGGCGGGGGAAACCCGATGGCGGTGACCGCGAGAAAACTGAGCGGCATGCCGCCCGATCACTCGGTCCTCCCCGTCCTTCCCCCCGGCATCAAGGAAGTGATCCTGCGTGCCCTCGCCTGGAGTCCCGCCGACCGCTTTGCCACGGCCGCGGAGTTTGCCGAGGCCCTGCAGGTGCCGGCGGGGTATCACACCGCCCTCGGTGTCGCCCCGGCCGTGGCCCCCGTCGCAGGGCCGGTCTCGCTCGCGGTGCGACCCTTCGCCATGAGCGGTCTGCCACCGGATCAGGCCCTGCTCGGCGAGGGCCTCGCCGATGAACTCATCCTCGAACTGGGCCACCTTCCGGGTCTCCGGGTCGTGGCCCGGAGTTCCAGCTTTGCCCCGGACCTTCCGGGAGATGCGCAGGCCGCGGGCCGGGCATTGGGGGTGTCCAGTGTTCTGGAAGGGAGCGTCCGATGTGCCGGGGACCGGGTGCGCGTCACCATCCGACTCGTGACAGTGCACGATGGCACCCAACTCTGGGCCGGACGATACGAGCACGCCCTGGGTGACATCTTCGCCTTGCAGGATGACATTGCGGGTGAGGCGGTGCCGCAGTTGGGGAAGGCGCTGCGACCGGGTGTGCCGACCGCCGCCGTCCTCCCCGCGGCCCGGGTCGAGGCCACCGCCTACTCCCTCCTGCTGCAGGGGCGCCAGTCCTGCGCTCTCCGCACGGAGGAAGGCCTCGCGCGGGGGGTGGAGCTGCTGGAGAAGGCGGTACAGGCCGATCCCCGCTTCGCCGAGGCCCGGGCGGAGCTCGCCGCAGGTTTGATGACGCTCGGCGTCTACGGTCTGCGCGCTCCGGATGACGTGATGCCCCGCGCGGCGGCGGCGGCGGCGG
>JBGSKF010000171.1:0-8650 GCA_041741375.1 Gemmatimonadales bacterium
GGTCGACGCCCGGGCGCCGGCCGCGGCTGCGGGCGCGGTGGCCGCCGGTTTCTGCGCCGCCGTTGGCGCCTCAGCCGAATCACCGACCGCGATACGGCCGAGGACGGTGTCGGGCTCGATCGGATCCCCCTCGCTCACCAGGATCTCCTGAAGCACCCCGGTGGCAGGGGCGGCGATCTCCACGGTCACCTTGTCGGTGCTGATCTCGAGCAGGGGCTCGTCCCGGGTCACCGCGTCTCCCACCGCCTTGAACCAGGTGCCGGCCACCGATTCGGTTCCCTCGGCCTGATCGGCGGGGAGTTTGACATCCACAAGGTTGCTCATGCACACGGTCCCGCGGTCAAGGGTTCAGCCTGCACAACATGGATTCCCGCGTTCGCGGGAATGACGATTCAGCGCGGGCGTCAGAAGTCGAGCAGCTCGCGCATTCGCTCGGCGATCACCTCGACGCTCGGGACCACGGCATTCATGAGGTCCGGATGATAGGGTGTCGGGATGTCGGGAATCGCGAGCCGGGAAACCGGCGCGTCGAGCGAGAGGAAGGCCTCCTGCGCCACCACCGCGGCGATCTCCGCTCCGAAGCCCGCAGTCTGGATGTCCTCGTGCACGATGAGGCAGCGGCGGGTGCGACGCACCGACTCGAGCACCGCCTCCCGGTCCCAGGGAATGATGGTCCGCAGATCGAGTATCTCGACCGAACCGTCGGCGTGTGCGGCGGCCTGATCGCACCGTTCCACCATGGCGCCCCAGGTGACCACGGTAAGGTCGTTCCCTTCCCGGATCCGGCGCGCCGTGCCGAGGGGGAGGACGAACTGGTCCCCCGGCCAGGGGCGCCGGGCCCAGACGCCGTCGAGCGAGGCTCGATGTTCGAAGAAGATGGTCGGGTTCTGACTCCGCAGGGCAGCGCGAAGGAGCCCGACGGCGTCCTCCGCGTTGGAGGGATAGCAGACCTGCCATCCGACTGCGTGGGCCCAGGTGACCTCTCCCGACATGCTGTGCCAGGGATCGCCGCACTTGCTGCCGAAGCCGCCCGGCATCCGGACCACGATCGGGGCCGCGAACCGGTTGTTGGTGCGCCAGCGGATGGTGCCGCAGTTGTTGAGCTGCTCGGTGGCCGGGTCGGCATACTTGCGGAACTGGATCTCGGCCACCGGCATGAGGCCCGCGATCGCCATCCCGACCGCCCGGCCGATGATCCCCTCCTCGGAGAGCGAGGTGTCGAAGATGCGACCCTCTCCGAAGGCTTCCTGCAGTCCCATCGTGGCGGCGTGGACCCCGCCCTTGGGACCCACATCCTCACCGAACACGAGGAGACGGGGATTGGACTGGAGCTCCTGCTCCAGGGTGCGGCGAATCGCGGTGAGCATGTTGATCCGTGCGCCTTCGGGAGCGGGCACGTCGGACCCGGCGGGAACGGGGCCCGGACATCCCCCCACCTGCTGACGGTCGGGTGTGCCATCCGGGAGGGTTTCGAGGAAGACATGCCTCCGGATTCGGGCGGGATCGGAATCGGGGCGGGCCAGGGCTCCTTCCAACGCGGTCTGAACCTCCGTTGCCACCTCCGCCTCGAGGGCGGCCCACTCCGCGTCGCTCAGGGTCGAGGGAACGAGGTGGGCCCGGAGCTTGGGCAGGGGATCGTTCGCCGTCTCCCGTTCCAGCAGTTCGGGTGGCTTGTAGGCCTGGGTGTCCTGACCCGAGTGACCCGAGAGGCGGGGAACGGTGAGGTGCACCAGGACGGGGCCCCGGCCATCCCGCACCAGGCCGACGGCCTCACGAAAGAGTGACTCAGTCACACCGGGGTCGGTGCCGTCTCCCTCGCGAATCGTCAGGTGGGTGAAGCTCGCGAGGTTGGCCGCGATGTTCCCGCCGGGGGTCTGGAAGGTGCCGGGCACGGAGATGCCGTACCCGTTGTCCTCGATGTAGAAGAGCATCGGGAGGCGCTGGGTGGTGGCGATGGTGAGGGCGGACCAGAACCCGTTGGTGGCCACCGAGGCGTCGCCGCCGAGCACGACGGAGATAGCATGACGCCAGGTGGCGTCGCCGAGGACGGTGTCGTGGTAGCGGATGGCCTGGGCCCAGCCGGCGGCGGGGGTATACTGGCTCCCGACATCCCCGGCCATGGGGAGCACGGTGGGGCCGTGCATCGGTGGGAGGTTGCACACCACACCTATGTCGCGGCCATCGCTGAAGCCGCCCGACTTCCCCATGGGTCCCGCGAAGGCATCCTCGAGGGTGAGGCCCGCGGTGAGGAGCATCGGGCGGGAGCGGTAATAGGCGCTCACGGCGTCGTGCGGGTGGGTGAGCATCGAGCCGAGGATGACCTGGGCCACGTCGTGTCCCCGTGCGCTGAACTGGTAGAGCACCTTCTTCCGGGGAACGAGCTCCTGTTCCTCGATGTCGTCGAGGGCGCGGGAGGAGAGCACCAGCCGGGCGATGCGGCGCCAGTCGAGCGGGGCCGCGGAAAGCGGCGTCAGGGATGGTGCCATGGTCTATTGCTCCGTCCGGGAGGAGGGGGCGATCTCGTGGGTGGTATCGGTCCGAAGCACGGTGCCTCGGAACCAGGCTACCGGTGTGCCGTTCTGGTTGGTCACGGTGACGCGATAGAAGCCGAGACGTTTTGTCGTCCCCTCCTCCGTCGCGTGGGCGGTGAGGACGTCGCCATCGCGGACGGGAGCGGAATGGGTGATGCTCGTGTCCACGCTGAAGGCCACCCGCCCATGGCCGTTGGAGGCGAAGGCGAGGGCGCTGTCGGCCAGGGCGAAGGTCACCCCCCCGTGACAGACGCCAAGCCCGTTCACCATGTCGGGGCGGATCGGCATCCGGAGTCGCACCGTCCCCGGTGCCGCGTCGAGGATCTCGATGCCGAGCCACTGACTGAAGCGGTCCTTGGCCATCATCGCCGCGACGATCCGGGGCGCGGGTGAGGGGACGGACGGCGAGGCATTCATCGGGTGAGGGTGCCGCCATCTGTGGCCAAGCGCCGCACCAGGGGACTCGGCCGGTATCGATCCTCGCCGTACTCCGTCTGCAGGGCGGTCAGCCGAGTGAGAACTTCGCTCCACCCGATCTCGTCACCCCAGGCGAGGAGACCCTTCGGATAATTGACGCCGCGGGTCATCGCGGTCTCGATGTCCTCCACGGTGGCAATCCCGAGCCGCACGGCGTCGGCGGCCTCGTTGATCAGCATGGCGAGGATGCGGTCCACGATCCGGCGGCCGAGATCGGTGTCGCGAAGGGGCACGGGCGCCGGGGCATCGGCGGCATGGGAAAAGTGTCCGCGCCCCGTCTTCCGTCCCAGGAGACCGGCCTCGACCATCCGCTGCTGGGTGATCGAGGGGCGGTAGCGCGGGTCCCCGAAGAAGGCCTCGAACACCGAGCAGGTCACGGCGAAGTTGACGTCGTTCCCGATCAGGTCCATGAGCTCGAAGGGCCCCATGCGAAACCCGCCAATCTCGCGCATCGCCCAGTCGACGGTGGCGGCGTCGGCGATCTGCTCCTCCAGGATCCGGAGCGCCTCGCCGTAGAAGGGCCGGGCCACGCGGTTGACGATGAATCCCGGCGTGTCCTTCGCGATGACCACCGTCTTGTCCCACCGGCGCACCGCCGCGGCCGCCGCGTCGGTCACGGAGGTCGCCGTGCGGTGCCCCGGCACGATCTCCACCAGGGGCATGAGTGGCGCGGGGTTGAAGAAGTGGATCCCGACCACGCGGTCCGGGTGAACCAGAGCGCCCGCCACTGCGGTGACCGAGAGGGAGGAGGTGTTGGTGGCCAGGATCGTGGCGGGTGACACCACCTGCTCGATGCGAAGGAAGGCCTGTCGCTTGGCCTCCAGCTGCTCGATGATCGCTTCGATGACGAGTCCGGCGGGGGCGAACGGAGCGGGATCGGTGCCGGCATGAAAGGAGACGCGACCGAAGATGGCGTCGGCGTCGGTGGTGCTGAGCCGGTTCTTGGCCACCTGGCGGTCGAGAAGGCGGCGCAGGTCGGTCCGGGCCCGCTCGATGGCGCTGGCACTCGCATCCATGAGCTGCACGGGATGCCCCGCCGTGGCCGCCACCTGCGCGATCCCGGCGCCCATGGTCCCGGCACCCAGTACGCCCACGGTGGTGCCTCTGGTGAGATGGGCCACGGTCAGCGCCCCGTGAAGGAGGGCGCCCGCCGAGCCTGAAATGCGGCGACCCCCTCGGCGTAGTCGGCGGTGCGGCCCGCGAGGCCCTGCAACTCTGCTTCCAACTCCAATTGGGACTCCAGTGAGTTTGAGAGAGAGGCGTGCAGGGCACGCTTGGTGAGGGCGAGGCCGGTGGTCGGTTGGGTGGCCAGGTGCCGCGCGAGTCCTCCCGCCACCGCCTCCAACTCGGCGTCGGGACAGACCCGGTGGATCATCCCGATTCGCACCGCCTCCGCGGCCGGGAGCTTCTCGCCGAGCATGGTGAGGGCGGTGGCGCGGGCCAGGCCGACGAGGCGGGGGAGAAACCAGGTGCCGCCGGTGTCGGGGACGAGACCGATCCGGGCAAAGGCCTGGACGAACGAGGCCGATTCGGCGGCGACCACCAGATCACACGCCAGGGCCAGATTGGCACCCGCTCCCGCCGCGACCCCGTTCACGCCGCAGACCACCGGCTTGTCCAGGCGCCGGATGGCGAGCACCAGGGGGGTGTACACGGTCCGCACCTGCTCGGCGAAGTCCTCCCGGCCCGACCCGGGTGCCACCTCGGCGAGGTCCTGGCCCGCGCAGAAGGCCCGGCCTGCTCCAGTGAGATACACGGCGCGGATCTCGGGACGGGCGGCCGAGTCCAGCGCCTGCCGGATCTCATCCGCCATCGCCGCATGGATGCTGTTGAGGACGTCGGGCCGGTTGAGGACGATCCGGGCGACTCCGTCTCGCCCCCCCTCCTCATGCTCGATGAACCGATACGCCATGGTGCTCCGGGGGTGAGTCAGGTGATGCGGGGTGGTTCTTCCGCGTGGCACGGTACGATTCGCTCGCTCGACAAATAAACTAGATTTCCCGGGATTGACGAGGGGCCCGGCGCGTGAATCGGGTCGATTGACATGGACAGGAGCGGGAAACGGCATGCCTGAGGCATTTCTGGTGGACGGGGTTCGCACGCCGATCGGGGCGTTTGGTGGTGGTCTGGCGCCGGTGCGGGCGGACGATCTCGCGGCGCACGTTCTGCGGTCGCTGCTGTCGCGTCACCCCCGCCTCGACCCGGCGGGGATAACCGACGTGATCCTGGGGTGCGCCAACCAGGCGGGGGAGGACAACCGGAACGTGGCGCGCATGGCGCTGCTCCTGGCGGGGCTCCCCTGGTCGGTGCCGGGGGAAACGGTGAACCGTCTCTGCGCCTCGGGGATGAGTGCCGCGGTGTCGGCCGCGCGGGCCATCAAACTGGGGGAGGGAGACCTGTACCTCGCCGGGGGCGTGGAGCAGATGACCCGGGCGCCGTACGTGATGTCGAAGGCCCCGCAGGCGTGGGCCCGGACCGCGGAACTCTTCGACACCAGCATTGGGTGGCGCTTCGTCAATCCGGTGATGAAAGAACGATACGGAACCGACGCGATGGGGGAAACCGCCGAGAACGTGGCGGAACGGTTTGGGATTGCGCGGGAGGATCAGGACCGGTTTGCCGTGTGGTCGCAGGAGAAGGCAGCGCGGGCCCGGAGCGGTGGGGGGGGGCGATTCGAGCGGGAGATCGTGGCGGTCGAGACGGTGTCGGCCAGCCGGCGGCAGCCGGAGCCGGTGGTGATGCGGGAGGATGAGTTTCTCCGTCCCGGGACCACCCTGGAGGCCCTGGCGAAGCTCCGGCCCGCGTTCCGGTCCGGCGGCACGGTGACGGCGGGAAACTCGAGCGGGATCAACGACGGGGCGTGTGCCCTTCTGCTCACGAGCGAGGCGGGGGTCGAGGCGCTGGGTGTGACGCCGCTCGCGCGGGTGGTGTCGTCCGGCGTGGCGGGGGTGGAACCGCGGGTGATGGGGCTCGGGCCGGTGCCGGCGTCACGGATGGCGCTCGCAAGGGCCGGGCTCACCATGGACGACATGGACGTGATCGAGTTGAACGAGGCCTTTGCCGCGCAGTCGCTGGCCTGCACCCGTGAGTTCGGCCTGGCCGACGACGACGCGCGGGTCAATCCGAACGGCGGGGCGATCGCGCTGGGGCACCCGCTCGGGATGTCGGGTGCCCGGCTCCTGCTCACGGCGGCGCATCAACTGAGGGAGACGGGCGGCCGCTACGCGCTCTGCACCATGTGCATCGGCGTGGGCCAGGGGATGGCCACCATCCTGGAGCGGGCCGGATGACCTGCTATGCCTTCGAGGGGTTCATCCCGGTGGTGGACCCGAGCGCGTTCGTGCATCCGCAGGCGGTGGTGACGGGCAACGTGATCATCGGGCCCGACTGCTACATCGGCCCGGGCGCTGCGATCCGGGGGGACTGGGGCGGCATCGTACTCGAGGCGGGGTGCAACGTGCAGGAGAACTGCACCATCCACATGTTCCCGGGCATCACGGTCCGGCTGGAGACGGGGGCGCACATCGGGCACGGCGCGGTGGTGCACGGGGCCCAGGTGAGACGCAACAGCCTGATAGGGATGAACGCGGTGCTGATGGACCAGGCCGTGGTGGGGGCGGAGTGCATCGTGGGGGCGCTGGCCTTCGTGCCGGCGGAGATGCGGATTCCGGACCGGTCGGTGGTGGTGGGGAACCCCGCCCGGATCGTGAAGGAGGTCAGCGACGAAATGCTGGCCTGGAAAACCGAGGGCACGCGGCTCTATCAACGATTGCCGGGGGCGTGTGAGCGCTCGCTCCGGGAGGTGGAGCCGTTGCGGAGCGTGCCCGCGAACCGTCCCGTCCAGGAGGCGGGGTACCGGCCCTGGACCGTCACCCGACAGGAGGGTGCGCCGAGTGGTGCACCGTCTCCCACTACCTCAGCGAAGGAGTCGCCGGAATGAATTTGCCGAGCTATGCGGGCGGACAGTGGGTTGAAGGGACGGGAGACGGGACCCCGCTTCGCCATGCGGTGACCGGAGAGCCGGTGGCCCATGCCACGAGCACCGGACTCGATTTTGCCGGGATGCTCGCCTGGGGGCGGGACGTCGGCGGTCCGGCCCTCCGGGCGATGACCTTCCACGAGCGGGCACGGATGCTGAAGGCGATGGCCCAGTATCTGATGTCGCGCAAGGATGAGTTCTATCCGCTCAGTGCTGCCACCGGGGCCACCAAGACCGATTCGTGGATCGACATCGAGGGCGGCATCGGCACCTTCTTCGTGTATGCGAGCAAGGGACGGCGGGAGTTTCCCGATGAGCGCTTTCATCTGGACGGTGGGGTGGAGCCGATCTCGAAGGGGGGGACCTTCGTCGGGCGGCATCTCGCGGTGCCGCTGGAGGGAACCGCCGTCCACATCAACGCCTTCAACTTCCCCTGCTGGGGAATGCTCGAAAAGCTCGCCCCCACCTTCCTCGGCGGGATGCCGGCCATCGTGAAACCGGCCACCGCCACGAGCTACCTCACCCATCGCATGGTGGAGGTGATGCTGGAGTCAGGGATCCTGCCCGAGGGGGCGCTGCAACTCATCTGTGGCGGAGCGGGCGACCTGCTGGATCACGTCACCTGCCAGGACGTGGTGACCTTCACCGGATCCGCCGTCACCGGCCGCAAGCTCAAGACTCACCCGGCGATGATCGAGAACTCGGTCCGCTTCAACATGGAGGCCGACTCCCTCAACTGCTGCATCCTCGGTCCCGACGTCACCCCCGGCATGGAGGAGTTCGATCTCTTCGTGAAGGAGGTGGTCCGGGAGATGACGGTGAAGGCGGGACAGAAGTGCACCGCGATCCGACGCACGATCGTGCCCGCGGACCGGGTGGATGCCGTGGTGGAGGCGCTCGGGAAACGGCTGGACAAGGCGGTGCTGGGCGATCCGGCCCGGGAGGGGGTGCGCATGGGGCCGTTGGTGAACCGGGGCCAGGTGGACGAGGTCCGGCGGACGGTGGAGGCCCTCCGCGCCGGCTGTGAACTCGTGCATGGGCAGCTCGAGGATTTTGCGCTCGACGGGGGAGACCGGGATCGGGGCGCCTTCTTCCCGGCGCTGCTCCTGTACTGCGACCAGCCGTTCACCAATACCCAGCCGCACGACATCGAGCCGTTCGGGCCGGTCAACACGGTGATGCCGTACGACACCGTGGACGATGCGATCGCGCTTGCCAAGCGGGGGAAGGGAAGCCTGGTCGGCTCGCTCTTCACCGCCGATGATCGCATCGCGCGCGACGTGGTGCTCGGCACCGCGGCGTGGCATGGGCGGATCATGGTGATGAACCGTCACGCGGCCAAGGAGTCGACCGGGCATGGGTCGCCGTTGCCGCACCTGGTGCACGGGGGGCCGGGACGCGCCGGTGGCGGCGAGGAGATGGGGGGAGCCCGGGGCGTGATGCACTACATGCAGCGGACTGCGATCCAGGGGTCGCCCACGACGCTGGCGCGGATCACCGGCGAGTGGACCCGCGGGGCCGACACCACGTCGGATGGGGTGCACCCCTTCCGGAAATCGTTCGATGAGCTGGAGATCGGGGAGTCGCGCCTCACCCACCGGCGCACCGTCACCGAGGCCGACATTGTGAATTTTGCCGGCGTGAGCGGCGACACCTTCTATGC
>JBGSKF010000172.1:0-6537 GCA_041741375.1 Gemmatimonadales bacterium
GGCCGCTTCGATGTCGTTGCCCCCGACCCGCCTGCACAGCGTCCTTGACACCCCTTTTCCCCTTACGGACATCGAACGCCGGAGATTCGAGACCGACGGATTCGTGCATCTCCAAGGCGTTCTCGACCCCTCCGCTGTCACCACCTGCGGCACCCGGATCACCCGGCTCGCCCTGGCGCTCGACCCCAACCGCCAGGTTCCCCTGGATCGGCGCGACACCTACGGCCAGGCCTTCATTCAGGTGGTCAACCTCTGGCTCAAGAGTCATGGGGTTCGGGATTTCGTCTTCGGCCAGCGGCTCGCCCGGATCGCCGCGGAATTGCTCGGAGTCGAGGGGGTGAGACTCTGGCACGACCAGGCGCTCTACAAGGAACCGGGAGGGGGGATCACCCCATGGCACACCGATCAGTACTACTGGCCGATGGCCTCGGATCGCTGCGTCACCGCGTGGATTCCACTCCAGGAGACACCCATCCCGATGGGTCCCCTTGCCTTCGCGGCCGGGAGCCATCGCATCACCGCGGGACGCGATCTCCCGATCGGCGACGCCAGCGAACGGGCCCTCGACGCCGCGGTGCACGCCGCGGCGTGTCCGGTGGTTCAGGAACCGTTTGCCGCGGGAGACGTGTCCTTCCACCTCGGATGGACCGCCCACCGGGCCGGCCCCAACACCTCCACCCGTCCCCGCGGGGTCATGACGATCATCTACATGGACGCCACGATGCGTCTCGCACCCCCCGCCAATCCCAATCAGGAGGCCGACTGGAAGGCCTTCTGTCCCGATGTGGAACCGGGTGAGGTGATCGATGCACCGATGACGCCGGTGATCTGGAGCCGACATGCTCTTTAGGACGTAGGACATGAGAGGACATAGGACATAGGACATAGGACATAGGACATAGGACATAGGACATAGGAAGGTCCTAAGTCCTACGTCCTAAGTCCTACGTCCTAAGTCCTACGTCCTAAGTCCTACGTCCTAAGTCCTACGTCCTAAGTCCTAGGTCCTAGGTCCCAGATAGCTAGGTCCTACGTCCTGGGTCCTACGTCCTTCAATACCGCGGGACTGCCGGATCCACCTCTTCGCTCCATGCGGCGATCCCTCCCGTGAGGTTGACCGGCCGAGGAAACCCGTGCTTCAACAGCAGCTTCGCCGCTCGGAGACTTCGCACGCCGGTCTTGCAGTGAAGGACCACCTCGCGCGTACGATCCAGGGTATGGAGGCTCGTCTCCAACATCCCCAGGGGAACCAGCCGCGCCCCCGGTATCCGGGCGATGTCCCATTCGTGCTGTTCCCGAACATCAATCAGCTGTACCCTCTCCCCCAGCCCCAGACGCCGGGCGAGTTCCATCACGGAAATCGTACCGATCGTGCCGGTCGTGTCACCCCCGTCGCTGTCACCTCCCGTCAGGCCACAGAACGCCTCGTAGTCGATGAGCGCCCGGATCTCCCGGGTTCCGCAGGCGGGGCAGGTCGGATCCTTCCGCACCTCGATGCTGCGGAACCGCATCCGCATCGTGTCCACCAGCAAGAGCCTCCCCACCAGGGAGTCGCCGAGGCCGAGGATGAGCTTGATCGCCTCGGTGGCCTGGATGGTCCCCACGAGTCCGGGCAGCACGCCGAACACTCCCGCCTCCGCGCAGCTCGGCGCTGATCCCGGCGGAGGGGGTTCGCGGAAGAGGCAGCGGTAACAGGGACCGTCCGGATGGGCAAAGACCGACGCCTGGCCCTCAAAGCGGAAGATGCTCCCGTAGATGTTCGGGATGCCGAGCAGAACGCAGGCATCGTTGACGAGGTATCGGGTGGGGAAGTTGTCCGATCCGTCCACCACCAGGTCGAACCCCCGCGCGATCTCCAGTGCATTGGCACTGGTGAGACGGGTGTCGAACCGTTCGAGGGTCACATGGGGATTGATCTCGCGGAGACGGTCGCACGCCGAGTCGAGCTTGGCCCGGCCAACATCACTGGTCCCGTGGATGATCTGGCGATGGAGATTGGTAACGTCGACAGTGTCGAAGTCCACGAGCCCGAGGGTGCCGACGCCCGCCGCGGCGAGATACAGCGCCGCCGGCGAGCCCAGTCCGCCGGTCCCCACCAGAAGGATGCGTGCCTGCTTGAGACGGCGCTGGCCATCGATGCCGACCTCCGGCAGTATCAGGTGACGACCGTACCGGAGGATTTCCTCGTTGGTCAGTTCCGGGAGCGGGGTCGCGGGTGGCGAAGGTCGGTGTGCCATGAGCCGGAATGTACCACCCCTCCCCGCTCCCTCCACCCCGGACGGAGGACGGAGGACGGAGGACATAGGACATAGGACACCAAGAGGCCCGCGTTGCCCCCTACTCCCGATTCCCTACTCCCTATTCCCTGCTACACCCGCTACCTCCCGCGTCGGGTAGTCCGTGTACCCCCGGGCGTCGCCGCCGTAGAAGGTGGACTGGTCCGGCGTGTTGAGCGGTGCATCCTCGGCGAACCGCTCCACCAGATCGGGATTGGCGAGCATGGCAGTCCCATAGGCCACGAGGTCGGCCTCCCCGCTCGCGATCGCGGCATTCCCGCTCTCCCGGTCGTACCCGCCGTTCACCATCAACGCCCCGCCGAACACGCCGCGGATGTGGGGCGTGACCCGCTCGCCCGGGCCCCCGAACGGGTGGCCCGGTGTGATCGCCTCCATCACATGGAGGTATGCGAGGCCGAACCGATTGAGCTGTCGGGCCGCTTCGGTGAACGTGGCCACCGGATTGCTGTCCCGCATGTCGTTGAAAGGGTTGTGGGGAGAGAGTCGCACCCCGACCCGTCCCGGTTCCCACGCCGTGGTCACCGCGTCAACCACCTCGACCAGGAAACGGGCCCGATTGGCCGCGCTCCCGCCGTACTCATCGGTTCGCTGATTGCTTCCGTCGCGGAGGAACTGGTCGATCAGATACCCGTTGGCGCCATGGATCTCCACCCCGTCGAACCCTGCCACCCGGGCCCGCACCGTGGCGTCGGCCCAGGCCCCCACCAGGCCGGGGATCTCGTCCTTCTCCAGCGCCCTCGGCGTGGGAAAGTCCTTCATCCCGTCCGTGGTGAACAGTTGCCCCGCCGGCCTGATGGCGCTCGGTGCGATCGGCGTCTTCCCGATCATCACCGGGTGCGAGATCCGGCCCACATGCCAGAGCTGCACCACGATCCGGCCCCCACGGGCGTGAACCGCATCGGTCACCCGCTTCCACGCTGCCTGCTGTTCATCGGTATGGAGGCCCGGAGTGTTCGGATAGCCCAGGCCATCCTCCCTCACCTGCGTCGCCTCGGTGATGATAAGCCCCGCACTCGCGCGCTGGGCATAGTACTCCGCCACCAGATCAGTCGGCGCGTGGCCGACACCTGCACGATTCCGGGTCAGCGGAGCCATGACCACCCGGTTGGGGAGCTCAAGCCGCCCGGCGGTGAATGGGGTGAGGAGTGGTTGAGTCGTGCTGGTCATTGTCATGCTCCCTTACTGAAATGGTGATGCGAGCAACGTATAGGTATGAACCATGCGTCGGAAACAAAGGTTACCCATGGTCGATGCCCTGCAGCACTCCCCGCCCCCAGCTTCCATCGTTCAAGGCCTGTGAGACGGCCATGTCTATCCGGGACAGAATCGCCAGCCCCTCCCCCACCCGAGCCCTCCCCAGGTCCGTGAGACCGGCCAGGATGCAGCGGCGATCCGTTGGGTCCGGAATCCTCTGAACGAGACCGTCCCCCTCCAGGCGATCGACGAGCTGGGTGATGTTGGACTTGACACACCCGCAGCGCTCCGAAAGCGCGGTAAGCGGCAGGGGCTCCCTCGATTCTGCGAGGTGCCGGAGCAGCCCCACCTTGGCGAGAGACAACCCCACCGCAGCGAGCTCGGCGTCGGCACGGGCCTCGATGGAGTGGGCCGCCCCAAGGAGCCGACCGATGGCCGGGTAGGGATGGGCGGCCGAGGATCCAGTGTTGTCCATAAGTGAATAGTACATTTAGGTACAAATGATGTCAATGGGGGCCGGGTGTTGGGGGATGGGTGTTGGGTGTTGGGGGGGTATTGGGGGGGTGTTGTGCCTCGGTCCTATGTCCTAGGTCCTATGTCCTAGGTCCTAGGTCCTAGGTCCTAGGTCCTATGTCCTATGTCCTATGTCGTATGTCCTATCTCACGACCCCCTAGAACAGTATGATATCCTCTTATATCCTCATACCATGCCAAAGGCCCGTGTCACCATCACCATTCCCGAGGAGCTCCTCGCTGCGGCGGACCGGCGCGCCCGGGAGCTCGACCGGTCCCGGAGCTGGGTTATCGCAGACACGCTGCAGCGGGGCCTCTCGTCTTTCCCCAACTGCCCCCGGTGGTCGACCGATGGTGCTCCGCGAGCCGGATCGAGGCGGCTATGAGGTGGTGGACGTTGCAGAGGAAGTGGCGGAAGCACGGCGTCTCCAGTTGCTCGCTGATCTCAGGCTCTCCCCGACCGAGCGGATCCGGCACGCCGAGTCGCTCGGCAGACTGGGCCGGGGAGGGTCGAACAGGCCTCACCGGGCCCAGGTCATCGGCTTCGCATCACAGGAGGATTACGAAGAGTGGAAACAGGGCGAGAGGATCAGGGTCCCGGGTCGCTGACCCGTCTCGCGTGGGTTTGCCGCTAGCTCAACAAGACCGGCTCGAAGTACTTCGTGATCGGTGGTGCCGCGTGTGCCCTGCACGGGCACCACAACGGAATCCGGACAGCGGAAGCGTTGTTTATTATCAGTGTTCGGGGAGTCTCTGATGGATCGTCATCCCCGCGCAAGCGGGGATCCATGTAAACGAGGAGTTGAGGAGGAAAATGGATTCCCGCGTTCGCGGGAATGACGAGCCGGGGCCCCGTCAAGTCACCAGAGCTTCGTTCGTGTTCAGACCACACCAGCCTTCGCCAGAGTCACGCCCGTATCCCGGAACGCCACAGGTAGCATTGCCGCGCCAGCCTCCCGCAGCGCCGCCCGCACCCGGTCGGGATCCCCCGCCAGAAAAAGCATCGATCCTCCCGCCCCCGCTCCCACCGCCTTTACCCCGAGAACGGCACCCGTCTCCCGGGCCGCCTGTTCGTAGCGCGCCATGGTCGCCGTGCACATCCCGGCGTCGAGCCGCTGTTGTGCCGTCCAGTTCCGATCGAGCAGCGCACCGACCTGCGCCAGATCTCCCGCCACCAGCGCTTGGGCCATGGCGGTCCCCGCGTCTCGAATGGCGTGCAGCGCTTGGGACACGGCACGATCACCACGCTCCCACGCCTGCATCACCCGGGCGATCGTCTCCCCCGACACCCGCGACGCCCCGGTCCACGCCACCACCATCGAGGCCTCGAGCACGGAGCGGAACTCCGGATCCAGCAACAGTGGCTGCACCCGCACCCTGTCTCCCGAAAACTCCAACCGATTGATCCCGCCGAATGCGGCGGCCCATTGATCCTGCCTCCCCCCGGGATTCCGCACATCCGCTGATTCCAATTGATACGCCTCCTCCGCCAGATCGGCCGGTTTCAGCGCCACGCCGGGGTTATGTCGCAGCGCCGCCATGAGCACCACGCCGAGCGCACCTGAGGCGCCGAGCCCCGATCCGTGAGGGACGGCGCTCCGGGAGGACACCGTTCCCGGTCCGAACCCGCACCGCCTCACCGCCGCAGCGAGGAGGTCGAGCCCCCGCATGTCCGTGCCCGCTTCCCCCAGAACCATGCTCTGGCCGGTATCCTCCGAACGAAGCACCGTGTCTTCCCCTCCCCGAGTCACCGTCACCCGCACCAGATGATCGATCGCCACGTTGGTGACGACACCTCCCTCCCGATCCGCGAACGGCGGAACATCGGTCCACCCACCCGCCAGGTCGAGCCGAACCGGCGCCGAGGAAACGACCTGGTCTCTCACGGGGTATTCCAGCGTGTGACCGTAGGCAACTCGCCCCGAAGGTCCATCCGGATTCCGGTGACTGCTCGGCGTTTCCCCTGGATGCCTCGGGCGTGGTAGAGGAAGGTGACGGGAACGTCGCGAGCCAGAAGGTCGAGCAAATCCTCTCCCGGCGGTGCGGACAGACCCGACACGGCGAGGAGGGGTGCGAGATGACCCAGCATCAGATCGCCGCTCACGCCGAGCACCGCGGCGTCGAAATCGGGCGTGTCGGCATTGACGCGGGCCAGGAAGGCCGACAGTTCCAGCTGGCGAATCCGCACCGAGATTCCCGCACGCGCCAGCTGGGCCTGCACCAGCTGTTCGAGGGCGGCCTCCCCGCTGCCCACGGTGAGGAGCTCGAACTCCAGCGGGGCGTCGAGGGGCTCCGGCGTCCCGTCTGTCGGGGCAGTCTCTGATTCCTGGAGGCCCGGAACCAGCGCGGCCAGTTCCGGGGGCAACGGTCCCGTGCCGGGAGTCCCGTACCCGAAGGTGATTCCGTCCACGATCTCCGTGCGATCGAGCGCGAGCGCCACCGCTCGTCGAGCCGCCCAGCGATCGAACGGTGGTCTGCGAGTGTTGAACACGAGGGAGACGGTGAAGAGGAGGGGATAGTCGAGCACCTCGAG
>JBGSKF010000173.1:0-12949 GCA_041741375.1 Gemmatimonadales bacterium
GGCGGCCCGGCGGCGGGCGCGGGCCCGGGCAAGCCTCCGTTCCAGCTCCTCGCGGGCCGCTCCCGTCCGGCCACCCCGGCTCACCCGTGCCGGAGCCGACTCCGCCTCGTCGCCCTCCTCCTCTTCCTCATCCTCGTCGGCACCGAGGGTTTCCCGCAGAGTCTGGAGCTTCTCATCCGCGAAATCCTTCACCTTCAGCGCGCGGTTCCGGATCGCCCTGCGCGTCTCCGGACCGGTCTGCGGGGCCAGCAGCAGGGCGGCCCCAGCCCCCAGAACCGCACCGAGGAGGAACCAGCCGAGGGCGTGGCTCCCCTCACCCTCGCGTTCCACCACGATGACGTCCTCATGGTCGGTCATAATTTGATCCTCCAGTGAATGGGCGCCGCACGCGGTGCCCTGCCAATATCGCGTTCGCACCCCTCACCCCGGGGCTCCGGACGTTGCGTTCCGGATTTCCCGGGCCCTGGGCGCCGCAAGCGGCGCCCCTACTCTCCCGCGTCCGGATCGTCCTCGGCCGAGACCGTGACCTTCCGGAGCGAGGCGTGATGCTGAACCGGGGCGGTGATGGTGCGGCGGACAAGATCCGCCGTGCCGCCCACGGCCAGCTGGTCAAAGAGAAACCCGAAGGTCTGTTCCAGGTCCGCGGCCATCGCGTCCCGCACCGGGGCGGGGAGGTCCCAGAAACGGCGCTTGTACGGTCCGATGGCCTTCTTCCGGGCCCGGTAGAGGAACTGCTCGGTCGTGTCTCCGCTCTTCCGGTCCCCCTGGGCATTGGCCTCGAGCCAGTCGGCCACTTCCTTCCGGAGATCCCCCGGGAGAGCGGGATGGTCGAAGACGATGTTCTGGAAATTGGTGGCCAGGTGGATCTCGGCCGTTTCCACCCGGGGGAAGTTGCCGAAGGCGTTGGAGGGGAGGGTGCTGGCCCCATGCTGCACCGCGCCGGCCAGCCCGTACTCGGTGCGGGCCACCCGGCTCAGATCGGCGAGGGCGTCGATGTCGAGCTTCACCTCGGCGATCGATCCGTCGGGGAGGACCACCCCGCCGTGGCTGGTCCCGGTCTGGACCGAGATCTTGCTGATCCCCGCATGGGGTCCGAGTGTCGACAGGGCCTTCTCGAAACCGGTCATGAAGGCCCGAAGCTCCTCCACCGTGCTGTTCTTGGTCCCGACCTCCCCGATCTCCGCCCCCACCGACACGGTGACGCCCTCGGGTTCCCGCTCCCGGATGAAGGCGGTGATCTCCGCCGCTCGCTCGTAGTTGACCCGCTGCTGCTCGGCCAGGGTCTCCTGGGAAAGATCGACCAGGGTGGAGGTATCCACATCGATGTTGTAGAAGCCGGCCGCAATTTCTTCAGCGATAAGTTTCTTGACCTCGCCAACTTCGCCTTCCGGGTCCGTCCCATACTTCTTGGCGTTGACCTGGCAGTGGTCCCCCTGAATGAAAAGCGGGAGACGGTACCCCTCCCGGAGAGCGGCGCCCAGGAGGACGGAGACGTATTCGGCGGGACGCTGGTCGGTGTAGGCGATCTCGGACCGGGCGATCTCCAGGATGATTGCTCCGGCATCCCGGGCGATGGTCGCCCGGAAGACCGCCCGGGCGGTGTCGTACGCCAGCATCCGGACGTTGATGGCGGGGACGGTGAACCCGGAGCACTCCCCTCGGCCCCGGGCCATGTAGAGGTCGTTGATGGACGCGGGCCGGACTCCCGCCGCCTGCCCCAGTTCCCAGAGGAGCCACCGGGCCGCCTCCCGGGTGTCCGGTTCGCCGAAGACCGCCTCACGAACGAGGGTGTCCATGGCCTCAGTCTTGAGGCGGGAGGGGTCGTGAATTTGAACCCCGGGACCGGACAGGGAGACCCCCCCGCCGAAGAGATCGATCATTCGCTGAACCGGGTCGGTCATGGTGGAACTCCGGGGGAGGTTGCCAGGAGGGCTCGTGGAGCTGCGCCAATCTACCAAGGAAGCCGCGAAGGGTCAAACGGTCTCCATCGAAGGATCTATGTCGGGTCTGAAGAGCTGTAAAAAGCCTCCGAACGACACTGTCACAATCATAATTTTCCACATGAAGTGTGCGTGTTAATACATTGTGAAATAAAAAGTTGGCATTTTTTCGAATTGTGGAAACCGATCTGGCATGTCAAGTCTGTTCCCCGAGATGGTTTAGGCGGTCACCTCGACAAACTTCCACGTTTCCACCTGTTGAAAAACATCAGATTCCACATTGCTGGGAACCGTCAGGAGCCAAGCTTTTGTCACAACGGGACCATTCGAACGCATGTGGAGAGGAAAAACGCTGTGAGATACCGAAGCCGTTGGGGACGTGGTGGATACGGTTATTTGAGAATGTGGAGAACGGTTTTCCACAAGGGGAAGGACGGAGGGACGGAGGACGCAGGACTTAGGACTTAGGTACTTGAGCCCGCCATGTTCTATTTCCTATCTTCTATGTCCTGTCTTCTATGTCCTGTCTTCTATGTCCTAAGCCGGCGCGAGGGCCCATGGGGGTGCCGTCATCGCGAGGGCCCGCAGGGCCCGTGGCGATCTCGTGAGCCGATGCCGGGGTCCCGAGACACAGGGTTGGCCTTCATACCGGAACCCCGCCTGCCCGGACTCCAGCATGAAGGCCGACCATCCGCTCCCGGCTCCGGCCTTCGCTCACGAGATCGCCACGGCGGCCTTGTTGCGAAGGCCCCAAGGGCCTGTAGCAATCTCCTTTGCCGCCCCGCGATGACAGGTCAGAGGCCAGCGTCTTCCCATTGACAGACCCGGTCAAACCCCTCCCCTCCCCGTCCCTGAGAGGTCCGAGCATGCGATTCCATCCGGCAGTTCGCGTGGCCCTCCTCACGCTCCTGGGTACCGCCTGTGGCGAGGTGACCCGATCCCCCCCGAAAGTCAGCCACAGCTCAACGTCGGGGCTTCCGGCCAGGAGAGGGTCGTGATCGTTGTCTTCCAAAGCTCGCCAACTTTCTTCCATCAATGTTTCCCGGAGGGAGTGGGGAGAAGGGGAACCCTGCCCTGGACCCCGCTTCCTGCCCTGCGGGCCACGGCCCCGGCGGCATGGCCACCCGCACGTCGTGCCAGGCAGGCATTGGCTCACGGGATCGCCACGTCGGGCTTGTTGCGAAGGCCCGAAGGGCCTGTGGCAATCGCCTCCTCGCGATGACAACTACCCAATACCCAACGCCCAACACCCAACACCCAACACCCTCCCCTACAGGATCCGGAACTCCTTGACGAGCTGCTTCTCCTCGCCGAGAATCTTGGCCTCCAGCTCGATGTGGGCCTCCAGGCCGCTGCCGATCAACTTTTCCCGGAAGAGCTGATCGAGTTGGAACACCCCGGCGGAGTTGGAGAGTTCAACGCAGAGGTGCACCGGCTTCCGTTCCCCCTTCTGGAGCACCACCCCGTCGACCGCAGCCGCTGAGATGGAGTGGATGCTGGAGGAGCCGGCAGCGAAGGGGATCCGGGAGCGGCCCTTGGCCATGTCGAGGGCATCGGCCACGCGGACAACGCCCGCCTCCATCGTCAGGGGCTTCCCCCCCGACCGGTGGGCGATGATGGCGTGCAGGACCTCGGACCGGATGACCGTGGCCTCCCGGGGCTCGTAGATTCCCTCCAGGAGGGTCTGGAGCTTCCGTTCGGCCAAAAAGAGGGAGTAGCTCTCGTGGTCCGACCGGTGGATCGACATCCCGATGTCGTGCAGGAGGGCCCCCGCCGCCACCACCAGCTCCCCATCGGCGACCTCCATCCCCCAGTGGGTCACCACCCCCGGCACGATCCCGCCATCCACCAGGAGCCGATAGAGCTTGTTGGCCAGGTTCATCACGATCTTGACATGCACCGGCCCGTGGTCGGTCATGCCCAGCCGTTCCATCGCGTTCACATTGGCGGCGAGCCAGAGGGAATAGAGGTCGTCGTCGGCGTTGACCCGCTCGATGAACCGCGCCAGCTTCGGGTTTCCGTGCCCCGGCACGTTGAACTCGACGCGTTTGGCGAACCGCTCGGCCACCGTTCGGCCCGCCGGAGGGGCCACGGGGATGTCACCAGATCCATTCATGGGGGAAGTATAGGGTGGGGAGGGAGGAGGGAGTAGGGAGTAGGGAGTAGGGAGGAGGGAATAGGGAGGAGGGAGTAGGGAGTAGGGAGTAGGGAGTAGGGGGTGGGGAACTGGGACAACTGCCGGAGTCATCCCCCGCGAAGGCGGGGGATCTGTGGAGGATGCGGGTGCACTTCCAGTTGGCTGCGCCGTCGAAAGCCAGGGGTGGACTCCCTCGCGGCCTCGTCTGGTCAGAAAGGGCCCTCCCAACCTGCTCGAGTATGGGTCCGTGTATGGCCCCGTACACCCTCCTCCCCATAGCTCCCCATTTCCCATTCCCTCTTCCCGACTCCCTACTCCCTACTCCCTATTCCCTACTCCCTATTCCCTACTCCCTATTCCCTACTCCCTATTCCCTACTCCCTATTCCCTACTCCCAACTCCCGGGTGCCGCGGGGTTGGGTGGTGTTACTTTTCCCCCCGCGACTCCCCCCAAAGGACCCCGTGTGACCGACGTACGCCGAACCAAGATCGTTGCCACCCTGGGCCCCGCGTGGTCCGAACCCCACCAGATGACCGCCCTCCTCGACGCCGGGGTCAACGTGGTTCGCGTCAACGCCTCCCATGGCACTCCCGAGGTCAGGAGCGGCTGGATCAGGACCCTCCAGGAGATCCAGGCCACCCGTCTCGCCAGTTCGGCCATTCTCGTCGACCTGCACGGCCCCCGGATCCGCGTTGGGGCCCTCCCCGCCCCGATCACTCTGGAGGTGGGCCAGCGGATCGTCTTTGCCCCCGTCGGCGAGGCGGAATCCGACGAGATCCCGACCACCTATCCCGAGCTCGCCGACGATCTCCACCCCGGCGCCCGGATCCTCCTCGACGACGGGCTCCTCGCGGCCGACGTGATCGAGACCACGGGACGGAAGGTGGTGGCGCGGGTCCAGTACGGCGGGGTCCTCAAGGCCAACAAGGGGATGAACCTTCCCGGAGTCGCCGTCTCCGCCCCCGCCGTGACCGACAAGGACCGGGAGGAGGCGCTCCTCGCCGCAGCCCTCGGCGTGGACTTCATCGGGCTCTCCTTCGTGCGGCGGGCCAGCGATGTCACCGGACTCCGCGCCATCCTGCCCGAGGGCAGCCGGATCCGGATCGTGGCCAAGATCGAGAAGGACACCGCCCTCGCCAGTCTGGAGGAGATCCTCGAGGCGGCCGACGCGATCATGGTGGCCCGGGGTGATCTGGGCGTGGAACTCCCCTTCGAGCAGGTGCCGATGGTCCAGAAGCGGATCATCCGCGAGGCCAAGCTGCACGGGAAACCGGTCATCACCGCCACCCAGATGCTCGAATCGATGGTGAACGCCCCCCGGCCCACCCGCGCCGAGGCCTCCGACGTGGCCAACGCGATCCTCGACGGGACCGACGCGGTGATGCTCTCGGCGGAGACGGCGGTCGGGAAGTATCCGGTCGAATCGGTGGGGGCCATGGATCGTATCGCCCGGGAGGTGGAGCGCCACCGTCAGGGGGATGAGGCCGAGACCCCGAACTGGAGCGTGGTCGGGCTCCATCACCAGCAGCACAGCAACACCCGGACCGAGGATGCCATCGCCGTGGCGGTGAGCGCCGCCGCCCAGCTGCTCGACTCCCCCCTCATCGTCTGCTTCACCAGCAGCGGCTTCACCGCCCGCACCGTGGCCTCCTACCGGCCCGAGGTCCCGATCCTGGCCGTGACCCCGGAACGGGAAACGTGGCGGCAGCTGAGCCTGGTCTGGGGCGTGGTGCCGGTGCTGGTGGACCGGGTGCCAACCTATGACGACATGCTCCCCCTGGCCCGCGCCGGGATCCAGCAGCTCGGACTCGCCCGGCCGGGAGACCGACTCGTGGTGACGGCGGGGGTCCCCTTCGATCAGGCAGGCACCACCAACCTGCTCAAGATCGAGACGGTGTGACGCAGTGCTTCTCACGTTGCTCGGCACCGGCACTTCGTTCGGCGTGCCCCAGATAGGGTGCTCCTGCGGCGTGTGCCGGTCGGAGGATCCGCGGGACCGGCGCACCCGCTGTGCGGCACTGCTGGAGACGGGGGACGGGACCACTCTCCTGATCGACACCCCGCCCGAACTGCGGCTCCAGCTCGTGGCGGCGGGCACCTCCCGGGTGGATGCGGTGCTCTACACCCACGCCCATGCCGATCACATCGCCGGGATCGACGACCTCCGCATGTTCTCGCTGCAACGAGGCTCCCCCCTCCCCCTCCATGGACCGGTCGAGACACTCGACCAGATCCGCGCCACCTACCGGTACATCTTCGACGAGTCGATCACCGTGGTGAAGGGGACGAGCAAACCGAGCCTCTCCCTTCACCCGGTCGAGGGGGGATCGCGGGTGAGGGTGGCCGGGGTGGAAGTTCTCCCGCTCGAGGTAAACCACGGGAATCTCCGGGTGTTCGGCTACCGGATCGGGCCGGTGGGCTACCTGACCGACGCGAAGGCGGTGCCGGAACCGGTGCGGGCCGCGCTCCGGGGCGTCGAGGTGCTGGTGCTGAACGCGCTCTGGTGGCGAACCCACCCGACCCACCTGAGCATCCCCGAGGCGATCGAGACGGCGCAGGCGATCGGGGCCCGGCGGACGCTGTTGACCCACCTGACCCATGAGACCGGGCATGCCGAGCTGGCGGTGCGGTTGCCGGCGGGGATCGAGCCGGGGTACGACGGGCAGGTGGTGGAAGTGTAGGGGCGACGCATGCGTCGGCTAGGTGTTGGGTGCTGGGTGTTGGGTGTCGGGTTGGGCGTCATCGCGAGGGCCCGCACGGGATGTCCTCATCGCGAGGGCCCGCGGGTAGTGTCGTCATCGCGAGGAGGCGAAGCCGACGTGGCGATCTCGTGAACCGATACCGACCTGATGCGACGCACGGTTGGCCATCATGCCGGAGCCCTACCTCCTGAGCTCAGGCGGGAAGGCCGGCCATCCGTGTCCCGAGCCGACCTGGGCTCACGAGATCGCCACGGGCCCTGTCGGCCCTCGCGATGACGGGCACGGGGCCGACGCATGCGGCGCCCTACTTCGAACTTCGCGCAGCGGAGCGCTCAGTAGATACACGCATCCAGGATCGAGAGCACCTCCTCCAGCAGCGCCTCGGGGGCGGCACCAAGACGCTTCGCCTTGCGAGAACGAAAGTCGATCGACTTGACCTGCTCCACCATGACATACCCGGTCACCCCGGTGCCGGGCGGCAACGCCACGTGGAACGGGTAGTCGCGGCGGGTATTGGTGATCGGACAGGCGAGGCACAACCCCGTATGCCGGTTGAAGAGATCGTTGCTGACGACCAGGGCGGGACGGCGACCGCGCGGCTCGTGCCCGGACTGAGGGTCGAACGTCAAGACCATGAGGTCACCCTTGCGCGGCACATACTCCGCCATCTACCACGCCTCGCGGCCCACGGGAGGGCCCCAATCCACCTCACCCGCCACCGCCCCGGGCGGAATGCGGCGCACGAGGTCGCGGAGATCGTGGCCCCCGCGGACGCGCCGCACCGGCGTTACGACGATCGTCCCTTCCTGGACCACCACCTGGACTTCGTCACCCACCTCGATGGCCGCATCGGCCAGGAGGGCCTTGCTGAGCCGCAGCCCCTGGCTGTTTCCCCACTTTTGCACTTTCACGCGCATCGCACACTCCTGCAATGGATATCCCAAGTATAGCCGCTCGGAGTGGATCCCGCAAGTTGTAGGGGCGACGCATGCGTCCCCCGGGTGCGGGTGGTGGGTATTGTACTTGAGCTCAACCTGAGCATGGAGGTTCGCATGGGGCAGTTCGTTGTACCAGCGTCTGGAAAGGCAAGAGCGCCGAGGATGCCCTCATCGAGCGGATCGGCACGACTTTTCAACCTGGTGCCGATCTTCGCGCGGACGTATTTCGAGGAGATGCATGCCTGATCAGGCGAGGAGCCCAGGCCTCTCCCGCGGCCCGTGAATCCCGAAGGGATTCCGTGGTTGCCAGCCCAGGGTTGGCGTGCCAGCGCCTACCCTGGGTAGGAAGGCCCCCGAGGTCCCCCAACCCCAACGGGGTTGCGTATCGGTCCCCGAGGTGGTGCTCGTCGAGGGCTGCCCGGTGGAGGATCGCGGACCCATTCGCTGCAGAACGGGGGAGATTCGACGCGCGGTTCGGGATCGAGTGGCAGGGGAGACGGAGGAGGGGAAGACCGGAACGCAACCCCGTTGGGGTTGTGACGGGACTGTGCGCCGGCTACCCCGGGTAGCGCCTGCGGCGCAACCCGGGGCTGTTGAGGACGATGCCCCTTCGGGGCATGTGCAGCCCGCCTGCTGGGTCGTCGCTCCAATCCGCCCGTAGGGGCCGTTCATATGGCCGGGCTCATCCAAGCTCCAGGAAGGCCGCCTCCGCCTGCTCCACGAACTCCCGCACCTGGTCAGCCCGGAAGCGCAGCACCCGAGCCACATCTGCGGTCGTACAGTTGCCGAGCCGAATCCAGATCACCTTCGGTGGCGGGCCACGCATCACGCTCAACCGATGGAAGTCCTCATCCTTGGTGACGAGCACGAACTGCTCGGCCCCCGCCCTGCTCCGCCGAGTCCGAACTCCAGGATGTGCGTGGAGCCCGGTAGAGGTCCGCGAGGTCGTGAGCGAGGCGCACCGCGAGGTTCTCATCGAACAGCAGCTTCATGGGGCGGAATGCCGGGCGAGGCCGGCTCAGATGCCGGGAACGCTCGCCAGTCGACGCTTGCGCTCCGTCCTCGCTCATCCCGCCGGCCAGGGAGGAGAGCACGTCGCCCACCGTGATGCGCGTCCCTCGGACGGTCGGCTTTCCGAAGCGGCTCTCGGGATCGACAACGATGTGCTCGCGATAGTCCATGCGAAGAGACTATCCGTGCCCGAGGGCTCGGTCAAGCCGACAGGGAAGTTTGAAGGGTGTTGGGTCTCGGGTGTCGGGTTGGCCGTCATCGCGAGGGCCCGCAGGGCCCGTGGCGATCCCGTAAACCCAATGCCCGCTCGACACGACGACACCATGGCCATCATGCCGGAGCCCCACCTCCTGAGCTCAGGCGGGAAGGCCGGCCCATCCGTGTCCCGAGCCGGCCTGGGCTCACGAGATCGCCATGGTTCCCCTGTCGCGAGGAAGCGAAGCCGACGTGGCGATGCGGGCCCTCGCGATGACGGGCACTTCACGCTTCGAACTTCGAACTTCAAACTTCCATCCCCCTTCGAACTTCAAACTTCAAACTTCGAACTTCCAAACGCCCCCGGAACGCAGAAAGGGCCCGGGCGATGTGCCCGGACCCTCCCTGGTCATGCGGTTCCGAAAGATTCGGTCGAGCTGAACCTTACGGGTTGGTGACCGTGATGTTGTTGTTGGCAACGGTCGCGATGGCATCACCCGCGGCATTCACACCGATGGCGATGATGGGCGCGACACCCACGGGCTGTGCTGCACCCGGGGTCCACACGAACGAGTAGCGATGACGGCGACCGTTGGCCGAGCCATCGTCCACCGTGCTGCTCACCGCCGTGGCCGATCCGATCTGGACAAGCAACGGGCCCGCAACGACCGTGTAGAAGTCGACGCGTGCGAACGGCGGGTTGAACGTTGCCGTCGGACCGAAGACATCCGCGTTCAGAGTGACTGACAGCGGGTTGACCGCCGCGCCCGGGCCAGCGCCGTTCGAGACGTTGGTGGCCGCATTCACAACCGCCCAGGAGTTGATCAACTGGGGAGCTGCGGCGGCGGCGAAAGACACACCGGCAGCAACAGACCCACCCGGGATCACCGTCGTGACAGGGCCAAAAGTGTTGTTGGCCTGATCCCGAATCGTTCCGTCAATCTGCGACGGCACTTCAGGAGCACTCACGGTCAACGGATTGTTCCCCGTCACACCTTCGAGACGCCGCATGAACTGAGCGATTGTCAGTCCGGCCGGCACGTTGGAGTTCACCAGCGGTGCGACGTTGAAGGTGTTGAGAACCACCAGCGGGAACTGGATCGGCCCGCCGAGAACCGCATTGACTCCGTACGACATGGTGTAGCTGACGTCGCGGAGGTCGAGGTTATCTGACCCGTTCGCGTTGAAGACCACCTGCGGTCCGGTGAGCGGGGTGTTGAACAGCGCGGTCGTGAGCGCCGGCACGTTGGCGGCCGGATCGAACACGATCACACGGGTCACCGGGGCGGTCATGTTGCCGGCCGCGTCCTGGGCAATGAGGTTCGCCGTGTAGTATCCGACCGTAGCGTTCGCGGCGACCGTGAGGGTCGGCACGAGCGGGAAGGCCGGAGCGGGGTTGATGATGGCGTTCGTGCAGCCAGCACCCGTCCCGATGAAGCAGATAATCCCCGTTGCGTTCCGGATCTGGACGGTGCCGATGACCGAGGCACCGCTCAGCATGCCGGAGTTACCGACTGTACCGACGTCGGCAACGGTCACCTGGAACTCGGCACCGACGGTGCCACCGTTGAGACGGGCGTTGGAGGCCAGGCCACCCGAGAAGGCGATGGTCGGAGCATCCACGTCCACACCGAACTGCAGGTGCTGCGCTGCGACAGCGGTATTAGAGGCAACCGGGGGCGCAGAGCAAGTGGTGGTGCCACTGGGCAGGTTGGACTCGTTGTCCAGCAAGTCCTTCGCACTGATCACCGCGCAGAGCGTGGTGTTGGTCAGTGTCGGGGCGGGCAGCGCAGGCGCCGTCTCCCCGGGCTTGCTGATGGCGTCAGCCGCGGTCGGGCCGTTGCCGATCCGGATGATCCGGATGTAACCACCAACGCCGGCATCGGCCGCACCATTGGCCAGCCAGTCGTTGTCGGTGGCGGAGGTATTCAGACCCACCAGACCAACGGCGGCATTGATCCAGCCATTCTGCCGGTTGTTCGGGTTGGCCACGAAAGTCGGGGCGCCCGGGGCCTTGGTGTCGAAATTGATCGCCGCGCTGGTGCCCACGGGGCCCACCGCGCCGCCAACGGTCGAGTTCGCAGCAACAACGAGACCCACGACTTCAATGCCGCCATTCCCGCTCCCTGCACCACCATTGGCCACGGTAGTCCCCTTGGCCCATGTCGCAGTGAACGGAGCTGCGGTGAGGGTCTTCGGGTTGAGGCCGGTCGGGGTCAGGACGATCTGCTGGATGGCGGGCGAACCGGCGATGTAGAGAACCGGCACAGCAACGGCGACGATGTCGCCGGTCTGCCAGAGGATGCCGGTGGCGCTGTTCGCCGAGGCACCGTTCTGAACTTCAACCGTGATCGCGATGAAGCTGACGTTCGCCAAGGTGATCGAAAGCGACGGTGAGGCCGTTCCGGTCTGGTTCTCAGCTGTGATGACCCGAGCCGAGAGGGTGTGGGCCCCGTTCAGGAACTGCGCGACACCGGTCACGGCATCGAAGGCAGCAGTGTTGAAGGGGATGACGATGACCTCGACCGCATCAAACTCTTCCCCGGCTTCCTGGGCCTTGCTGGCCAGGAGGGAGAAGTTCTGGGTCCCGACGACGGTGCCGTCGAGGAGAAGCTCGACGCGCTGGACGTTCTCGCCGCCGCGATCGAGG
This sequence comes from Gemmatimonadales bacterium, assembly GCA_041741375.1. GTDB lineage: Bacteria > Gemmatimonadota > Gemmatimonadetes > Gemmatimonadales > GWC2-71-9 > OFTM291. The sequence continues at coordinate 11,575 of JBGSKF010000173.1, forward strand.
TTCAGGGCGACGTTTAGCTGGCCGGCCGCGGCCGCGAGGAGGACAGGAGCGCCCGCTGCGGTGGTGACCGAGTTGATGCTGATGGTGGCCGGGGTGGTCTGGGTCGAGCTGACCGTGATGGTGGCCGAGCCGGCGCCGGTGACACCATTGGCGGTGGCGGTGGCGGTGATGCCTGCGCTACCGGGAGCTACGCCAGTCACCAGACCGGTGGCGTTCACGGTGGCGACGGCTGCGGAGCTGCTGCTCCAGGTGATTGCGGCGCCAGTGGCACCCGACACCGCGGCGGCGAGCTGCACCGTGCCGCCGACCGGAATGGTGACCCCATTCGGCGCGACGGTGACGGTGATGACCGGAATCGGCTGCGGCGGCACGGGTGGATCAACCACCGTGACGTCGTCGCCGCAACCAACCAGGCCAACCACGGCCAGGCCAGCCACTAGAGAACGGTAAAGCTTGTTCATTCACTCCCCCTGATTGTTGTGTGGTCCTGCGAACATCTGCTCCAACTCCAGTTAGTTGCCTTGCTGCTCCATCACCTGCGACCTGCGTTGATGACACCTGCGATTGCGACCCTGTCACTTCCGCGGGTCCTCGTCCCTGAACGGCTGGCGCCGGCAAGGCAACGAGACAGGGCGCGCCGCGCCTGTTGAGTCCCGTTGATTCCGTACGTCGGACGTACCCTGGACAGATATCCCGCATGTAAAGCAACGTTCCAAGATAGTGCGCCGGAGGAAATCGGTCAACCCCTTGCAAGTCCATCCCGGAAAACGTCTTGGCGGTCATGGCGTTGCGAACCGGGGTCAAATCCTGGACACCGCGCCCGCAACTGCATCTTCCCGGCAATCCGCGTGCCTGAAAGGAGCGTGGAAAGAAGCTAACGGGTCCACAAGCGGGGTTCAGTGACGGGCGTCACCAAAACCGGTCCAAATTCCTGCAAAATGGTGACTTGCGTCACACTGGCGGGGCCATTTTACCCCCCGTTTCCGCCCCCCCGGCGGTACCATTCCTGCACCCGGCGGGACCGCCCGGGGGGAATCTGCCGGGATCATGGCAGGATGCCGGGGGAAGGGGGGGTGGGGGTTGGGGGGGCGGGTGTTGGGTGTTGGGTGTTGGGTGTTGGGTGCTGGGAACTCGTCATCGCGAGGCGGCCCTGGCCGCCGTGGCGATCCCGTGAGCGGAGGCTGACGCCGGGAGCGGATGGCCGGCCTTCATGCCAGAGCCCAGGGAGGCAGGGCTCCGGCACGATGGCCGACCCGGCGTCTCGCGGCTCCGGCATGGGCTCACGGGATCGCCACGGGCCCTGCCGGGCCCTCGCGATGACGGCATTTCCCCTGCGGGCCCTCGCGATGACGGCATTTCCCCTGCGGGCCCTCGC
>JBGSKF010000174.1:0-11710 GCA_041741375.1 Gemmatimonadales bacterium
GGCCTCCTCGCCGCGGAGAGCGGCGCTGCCCCGGGTGCCGGTCTCGCCGGCGGTGAGGTCGAGCACGGCGGTGCGGTATCCCTGGTCGTGGGCCCGGAGGAGGGTGCCGCCACAGGTGAGTTCGGCGTCGTCCCGGTGGGCGGCGATGGCGAGGAGGTCGATGGTCATTCGTGTCTCAGGGCTTCCACCGGGTCCATCTGGGAGGCCCGGTTGGCGGGGTAGAGTCCGAAAACGAGGCCGATGCCGATGGACACGATGGTGGCCACCACGGCACTCCAGAGGGGAACGGTGGCGTCGATGCCCAGGACGCGCTTGAGGATTTCCCCGGCGACGAGGCCGAGGACAATCCCGATGAGGCCACCCATGAGGGTCAAGGTGGCGGATTCGACCAGGAATTGCCAGAGGATCTCGGAGCGCCGGGCTCCGACGGCCTTGCGGAGGCCGATCTCGTGGGTGCGGTCGGTCACCGACACCATCATGATGGCCATGACGCCGATGCCGCCCACCATGAGCGCCACGCCCGACAGGGCGATCATCACGGCGAAGAAGGCGGAGGTGAGGGAGCCGATGGTGTCGAGCAGCTGGTCCTGGGTGATGAAGTCGAAGGTGTTCGGCATCCCGGGGCGGAGCTTCCGCACCTTGCGGAGCGCCACCGTGGCCAGATCCTGCGCGCGTTCCACCGACACCGAGGCGATCGGTTTCATGGCGATGAAGAGGCTGTTGGTTTCGTCGTACCGGAAGTTCTGTTTGACGGTCTGGAAGGGCACGATGCCGCCGATGGTCTGGCCCGGCGGTTCGAAGAGATTCTCGGGCCTCCGGTACACCCCGATCACCTGCAGGGCCCGTCCCCCGATCCGGACCCATTTTCCGATCGGCTGCATCGCCCCGAAGAGGCGGTTGGCGGCCTCCTCCTCGAGCACGACCACCGGCCCTCCGGTCAGCTCGGACCGGGTGAAGAACCGTCCCCGGAGGAGGGTGCCGCCGAGGAGTTCCATGTAGCGCTCGTCGGCACCGTAGATGATGACGGTCTGGGTGCGGGCATCCTGGTACTCGATGCGCTGGAACACCTGCACCCAGAGGGCGGCGTAGTCGATCTCCTCGACCTCACGGAGGGCCCGGGCGTCGTCTTCGTTGAGCGCGGGCCGGATCCGCACCTCGTAGGGGAGGTTGTCCGGATTGAGCGGTGTCTGCGAGAAGAACCGCATGGCGTAGAAGGTGGTGGGCCCGGCGGTCTGCATCGAGTTGAAGATCTGGGCGCGGATCCCCTCCACGATGGACGCCATGGCCATCACGGTCATCACGCCGATCACCACCCCGAGAATGGTGAGGGCGGACCGCAGCTTGTTGGCTCGCAGGGCATCGAGGGCGAGCCACACTCCCTCCCGGACACTCATCCACATCGTCTATTCGGCTCGCAGCGCGGTGATCGGGTCGAGCCGGGCGGCGCGAGTGGCGGGGTAGACCCCGAAGATGATTCCCGTGCCCGCCCCGAGGGCCAGCGCCACTCCGACCGACCAGAGGGTGACCCGGGCGGGGAGCGGGGTCACGGAGGAGACCAGGGTGGCGAGGGCCCAGCCCGCCAGGATACCGAGGACGCCGCCCAGCGTGGACAGAAAGATCGCTTCGACCAGGAACTGGCGCCCGATGTCGGCCCGTCGGGCTCCCAGCGCCTTGCGGATCCCGATCTCCCGGGTCCGCTCATTCACCGTCATCAGCATGATGTTCATGATGACGATGCCGCCGACCACGATGCCGATCACCACCACCGCGGGGATCACCGTGAACAAGGTTCGGGTGAGCTGGGCCCAGAAGGCCACCAGCGCATCGGCCTTGTCCACGGCGAAATCGTTCGGCTCTCCGGGCCGGAGCCGGTGGGCGAGCCGCATCGCCTCCTCGGCCCGGGCCATGGCGCCGGGCAGAAGTCTGGCGTCTCCCATCTTGACCGAGATCGTGGTGGTCTTCCGGCGACCGTAGATCGCCTCGAAGGTGGTGATGGGGAGAAGGGCGAACCCGTCGAACGACTGGCCGAGCACCCGTCCCTTGGCGGCGATGACGCCCTTCACGGTGAGTTCCCGGCCCGCGATGCGGACCGGTTTCCCGATGGCGCGTTGCACGTCGTCGAAGAGCTTGCTGGCCACGTCCTGGCCCAGCACCACGACGTGGCGGCGCTCCGTCACGTCCGGATCGGTCAGGGGAGATCCGGCTTCGAACCGATAGTCCTGCACCGTCTGGTACGGGGGGGTCACGCCGAAGGTCAACACGGTCCCCACCGTCCGGTTCCGGTAGACCACGTCGCCGGTGGGGGTGGGCCATCCCGACTGGATTGACACCGCCTCCGCCTCGGGGAGGGCGGCCGCCACGACCTCGGCGTCCTCGCGGGAGATGATCGGCCGCTGGGCAATGGCCCGGATCTCCTCGTCGCTCAGGAATCCGATCGAAATGGGGGTGCGACGGACCTGGAAGGCGTTGGTACCGATCACCGCGCCGGCCACGTTCTCGCGGACGTACGCATTCATGCCCTGGATGATCGCCACCACGGCCACCAGGAACCCCACCGACACGATGATGCCGAGCAGGGTAAAGAATGACCGGAGCTTCGCGGTCAGGATGGCGTGGAGGGCAAGGCGGACCGCTTCGAAGACCGGCATGGCCGGAAATCTACTCGAACCGGAGCGCCTCCACCGGGTCGAGTCGGCTCGCCCGGCTCGCGGGATAGAGCCCGAAGAAGATCCCGGTGACCACCGAGGCGAGGATCGCCACCACGACCGACCAGAGTGGAACCGTCGCGGGAATGGGGGTGAACCGGTTGACCAGGAAGGCGACGCCGCCTCCCATCGCCATCCCGACCGCGCCTCCCAGCATCGTGAGGGTGGCCGCTTCCACGAGGAATTGGAACATGATCTCCCCCCGGGTGGCGCCGAGGGCCTTGCGGACCCCGATCTCCCGAGTGCGCTCCGTGACGGAGATCATCATGATCGCGATCACCCCGACGCCGCCGACCATCAGGCCGACGCTGGAGAGAGCCAGCATGACGGCAAAGAATCCGCCGGTGATGGCGGAGAAGCTGTCCATGATCTTGTCCTGGCTGATCACGGCGAAGTTGTTCTCCTGCGCCGGCTTGAGCCCCCGGGTCGAGCGGATGGCCGCGATGACCTGGTCCTGGGATTCGGCCACGGAGATCCCGTCCACCGGAATGACCGCGATGTTCATCCACCCCTTGAAGTAGCGGGCCACCTTGGTGAACGTGGTGTGGGGAATCATCGCCTGGGGGGAGCCGCCCTCGCCGAAGAGACTCGAGGGCTCGGTGTAGACCCCGACCACCTCGAAGGGGCGCCCGAAGAGCTTGATGCGCTTGCCGAGGGGATCGAGCCCGGGAAAGAGCTGCTCGGCCATCTTGTCGTTGATGACCGCCACCGCGTTGTTGGCGGCGAATTCCAGCTGGGTGAAGTTCCGGCCCGCCGTGATGGTGCCGCCATTCACCAGGACCCACGAGGGGGAGTACCCGGTCACGGAGACGTCGTTGAGCTTGGCGCTTTCATAGCTCGCCGGACCGTTGGCTCCCTCCCGCCAGGTCACTTCCCGCACGGTCGGAAGGCTCCGGATCATCACCGCCTCGTCCGGAGTCAACCAGGGATTCCGCCGCCAGGGGGAGAGCTCGTCGGAGCCGTCGCTGATGTTGAGCCCTTCCTGGAAGAACCGCTGCACGAAGAAGGTGCGCGGCCCGAGGCTCTCGAGTTGCTCGGTGACGCTGTGGCGAATGCCGGTGACCGTGGCCGCCATGGCGATGACCACCATGACCCCGATGGCCACCCCGAGAATGGTGAGGGCCGCGCGGGCCTTGCTGGCGCGCACCGAGTCGAGTGCGATGCCCACTCCTTCCAGCATCCGGGTCAGCGAGTTGGCGAGGGATCTGAACATGATGCGTTACTCCGCGCGCAGGGCTTCGATGGGGTCGAGCCGGGAGGCCCGGTTGGCCGGATAGATGCCGGCGGTCATCCCGACGGCCACACCCAGGAAGACCGCGACCCCGATCGACCAAGGGGCGATGGCGGCGGGGAAGGGGGTCAGCGACCGGACCGTGAAGGCCAGGGCGATTCCGAGCCCGATGCCGAAGATGGCGCCGACGGTGCTGAGGGTGGCGGACTCGACCACGAACTGCGCCAGGATGTCCCCCCGCCTGGCCCCGAGCGCCTTCCGGACGCCGATCTCGCGGGTGCGTTCGGAAACCGCCATGAGCATGATGTTCATGATCACGATCCCCCCGACCACGAGGGAGATGGCCACCAGGCCGGGGAGGGCGGCAAAAAGGACGGCGGAGATCTTGCGCCACCCTTCCAGGGCTCCCTCGGCGGTCTGGAGATGGAAGTTGTTGGGATCGGTGGGACGAAGGCCTCGCCGGGCTCGGAGCAGCGTTTCCACCTCGCCCATGGCCTGCTGCATCACGGCGACGTTGGCGGCCTGCACGTTGAATTCCTCGATCGTGTTGGTGGCGCAGACCAGACGCCGCCCCGGGGCGGTGAACGGGGCCACGGCGAACTTGTCGAGGGAGATGCCGAAGAGGGTTCCCTGTTGGGCCACCACCCCGATGATCCGATACGGGATCCCGCCGATCTGCACGTCGCGCCCGACCGGGTCGAGCCCCTCGAAGAGTTTTTCCGCGACCAGGTCTCCGATCACGAGGACCGGCACCCCGGCCCGCACTTCCTGGGGAGTGAAGGCCCGGCCGTTGGCGATCTCGTAATTCTTGATCCCGAAGTAGCTCGCTTCGGCCGCGATGAAGTTGATGTCCCGGGCCACCTTTCCATCGCGGGTCAGGGACACCGGGCCATCGCACTGGCGGCTGAACTGCACCGGAGTCCGGATCCGCTCGGAGAGGTAATCGGCGTCGGCGTGGGTGAGCAACGGACGCCGGGCCCATTCCCGCCGGACCTCGCTGGAGACGTCGCCGGTCTGAATGCTCGGGCGCCGCAGAAGCTGGAATGTGTTGAGGCCGACCAGCTTGTTGGCAAACTGATCCTCCATGTACACGTTCATCCCCTGCACGATGGACACGACGGCGATGAGGAAGGTCACCCCGATGAGCACACCGATGAGCGAGAAGAAGCTCTTCAGCTTCTGCGCCCAGATCGTGGACAGGGCCATCCGAACCGCCTCGAAAACGGGCATCGGTCAGGCCGCGGATTGCTGGAGCACGTCGGTGGCCACCATGCCGTCCCGCAGGGTGATGACCCGCGCCGCGTGCGCCGCGATGTCGGGCTCATGAGTGACCATGATGACGGTCTGGCCCTGGGCGTGCAGGTCCGCGAAGACCCGCATGATCTCCTCGCTCGTCGTGCTGTCGAGGTTGCCGGTCGGCTCGTCGGCCAGCAGAATCGACGGCGAGTTCACCAGCGCCCGGGCGATGGCGACACGCTGGCGTTGCCCGCCGGACATCTCGTTGGGGCGATGGGTCATGCGGTCGCCCAGGCCCACCCGGGCCAGGGCGGATTCGGCCCGCTGGCGCCGCTCCCGTCCCGGCATTCCCGCGTAGACCAGGGGAAGCTCCACATTCTGCAGCGCGGAGGCCCGGGGAAGGAGATTGAAGGTCTGGAAGACGAAGCCGATCTCCCGGTTCCGCACCCGGGCCAGGGCGTCGTCCGTCATCCGCGAGACCTCCTGCCCGTTCAGCCAGTACGCTCCCCCGTCCGGGGTGTCGAGGCAGCCGATCACGTTCATCAGAGTCGACTTGCCCGACCCGGAGGGGCCCATGATGGCCGTGTACTCGTTGCGGAGGATCGAAAGGGACACCCCGCGCAGGGCCTGGACGACTTCGCTGCCCATCCGGTAGTGGCGGGTGATCTTCTCCAGTCGGATCACGGCGTCGGTCATGGCGTCGCTCCCGGGGTGGTCACGGGAGCCTGGCGCACCCTGGTGCTGTCCTTGAGATCGCGAATCGCCTGGTAGGGGCCGGCCACCACGGTGTCGCCGGCCTGAACCCCCTCGAGGACCTCGAAGTACTCGTCCCCCGCGATGCCCACCCGCACGGGCCGGAAGTGGGCCACCCCGTTCACGACGACGAAGACACCCTCCGTCTCCTTCTTCTTGGCGCCGGGTGCCGGTGATGCGGAGCCGGTCATCTCGTTGGGAATCGCCTCGTGTTCCCTCACGGTGAGAGCAATGATCGGGATGGAGAGGGCCTGGGGTCGCACGTCGGTCACGATCCGGGCTGTGGCGCTCAGGTCGGGACGGACGTCGGAGGGGGGATTGTCGAGCGTCACCTCCACTTCGAAATCGACGGCCTGGTCGCCCCCGGCGGCGGCCGTGAGCTTGGCGCTGTTGCTGATCTTGGTCACCCGGCCGATGAAGGTCGTGTCGGGGAAGGCGTCGATGGTGATGCCGACCGAGTCACCGGGGGACAGCCGGACCACGTCGGTCTCGTCCACGTCCACCTTGGCCAGGACCACGGAGAGGTCCGCCACCGTCATCAGCAGGCCGGTCTCGCGCGAGAAGGTGCCGGGAACGGCCACCTCTCCCTCCTCCACCGCGAGCCGGACCACGCGCCCGGCGATGGGGGAGAAGAGGCGGGTTTTGGCGAGGTTGTCCTTGGCTTCCTGAAGCGAGGCCCTGGCCTGGTCCACGGCGGCCTTGTTGGCCTGGAAGGTGGCGAGCGACACGTCGTACTGCTGCTGCGACTGTTCCACCACCTCCCGCGCGATCAGATCGGGATTGGTCTGCTGGATCGAGAGAGAGCGATCCATCTGGCGCTTGGCCTGGTCCATGTTGGCCCGGCTCTGGAGCAGGTTGGCCTCGCTCGTGGCCAGAAAGGCCTCGGCCCGGGAGACGGCGGACTGATACTGCGCCGGGTCGATCTGCACCAGCAGTTGCCCCGCCTCCACGAGGTCTCCCTCGCGCACATACAGGCGGGTGATGCGGCCCGTGATGTCGGCGCTGATGTCCACCTTCGTCTTGGCCTCGATCTTTCCGCTCGCGGTCACGATCGCGGTCAGATCGCGGGCGGAGATCGCCTCCAGGCGGACCTCGGTCCCCCGGCCGGCCTGCCGTTGATTGGCGACCACCGTCAGTGACACGACGACCGCCAGCACGACCACGATCGCGACAACCACCCTGGTACGACGGGACATTGCAGAATCCTTCCTCAGCGAAGTGGACGGCCCACGGCGAATTCCAGCGCCGCGATGGCTTGGTGATAGTCATATACTGCCACGATCAGATCGCCTTCGGCCCGGGTCAGCGCCACCTGGGCATCCGAGACCTCCAGGGCGCTCCCGCTCCCGAGCCGGAACCGGTCGCTCGCCAGGCGCATCTGCTCCTGGGCGGCCTGCTGATTGGCTCGTTGAACTCCGATCGCCTCGTAGGCGGTCTGCACCGCCAGGAACCGCCCCTCCACTTCGGCCCGGAGCGCGAGCTGCCGTGCCCGCACCGCCTCCGACGCATCCTCCCGCTGCACCGCCGCCTGGCTCACCTGCACCTCGCGGGTGAAGTTGTTGAAGATCGGGAGTGCGATCCGGAGCTGGAACCGGAAGGGGTTGGGTGTGAAATCGAAGGGGAACACATTGTTGTTGTTCAGAATCGCCGATCGGTTCTCGGGGAGGAGGTTGCCCGCCGCATCGAGACCGGCAAACCCGTTGCAGTCCGCGATGATCCCTCCCCCCGGGGAGGGGTGGGGTGAGGTGAGCCGCTCCAGGATCCCGTTCTGGAACCGACAGTTGTCCGCCGTGGTGGCGGCGCGGGCGGCCGCATTGGCCACCAGGTTGTCGGCGTTGCGAAACTCCTGGGTGAAGCCCGACCAGGTGGCCGAGACCGACAGGGTGGGGAGGTAGCGGGACTTGTTGGACCGGACATTCCAGTCGGCCGCGTCCTCCCGGGCCTGCAGAGCCCGCAGCTGCGGGTTCTGTTCCGCCGCCAGCGACAGAAGCGAGGGAAGATCGAACCGGGGCTCGAGGACCGGGAAACTGTCCGACAGCGCCACGGCGTCCACCGACACCGGGGGCGACACTCCCATCCGGCGAAACAGTTCCAGCTTCGCCTCCCGCTCCGCCTGCCGGGCCCGCAGCAGGGCGACCTCGGACTGCCCCTTGGTCACTTCCGCCTGCCGGACATCGATCAGAGTCGTCTGCCCCACCTGGTACCGCGCGTCGGCCAGAGCCCGGAAGTCCTCGTTGCGAGCCACCTGCTGGCGAGCCACATCGGTCTGCGCCTCGGCCTGGAGCACCACGAGATACTGCGTGGTGATGTCGTTCCGGAGCAGAGCGCCCGCGTTGCTGATGTCCTCGCTCACCGCGCGCTGGTTGGCCTTCTGCTGCCCCGGCGCCGCCAGTGTGGCCCCGCTGAACTGCCAGCCCACCGTCAGGGAGTAGGAACTCTCGATCGTGGATCCCTGATTGAAGAGCGTGCCGCCGAACTGGGAGGAACCCTCACCCGTGAAGCCCAGGGTCGAGGCCACATCCACGCTCGGCAGGAAGCTCGCGTAGGCGTTTCTCACCTGCCACCGTGCCGCCCCGGCGTCATTGGTCACCTGGCGGTAGGCCGGGCTGCTCCGCCGGCCCTCGCTGAGGGCCTCCGCCAGCGACACGGTGACCGTGGGCGCTGGTCGGGGAGGAACCTGCGCCGCCACCGGGAGGGGGCTCATCGTTGCCAGGAGGATCCAGGACCACCGTTTCATGGGACGACCTTCCTCAACTCAAGGGTTTGCGCGGCACGTCGGTCATACGTTACTGGTTCGGGAAAGGTTTCACCTTGTGACGGCCGCCTTCCACTTCGCTAAATTGGCGCACTGTGAGGAATCTCGCTCAAATGTCCGCCGAAGGAAACGGATGAAGACCCTTGATCGGCCGGGCGCCTCGCGGGGAGCGCGCTGGCTGGTTCCCGGGCTGCTGCTTCTGGCGGCCGGAGTGGCCGAATGGCTCCGGGTCCCGGTCGCGGGATGGCTCGTGATGATCTGGGCCGGCGTGGTGGTGCTCCTTGGCCTTCTCGCCCGGCCCCGGAGCGGAACGGCCGTGCTGCTGGTCACGGTCGCAGTACTCACGGCGGGGGCCACGACGGTGCGGCAGATCCGCGTGAGCCGAATCCAGGAGGCGTGGCCCCACGAACTCGAGCGGAGAACCCTGGCCGCCGCTTTGCGGTTGCAATCGGACCTGGTGCGCACCCTGGGCGTGGTGAATGACCTTGCCCGGGCGGCACTCCCCCTCGGAACAGCCGCTCCTGATGAAAACACCTTCTCGCTGCTGGGGACGCTCATCCCCACCCGGGCGGAAGAGGTGGGGATTGCGCTCTTCGATTCGTCCGGGGTTCTCCGGGCATGGGCCGGTCGTCACCGGCTGTCGCCCGGGCGAGGTCCGGACTCTCTGCGGGTCATCGTCACCGACTTCTATACCGTCCTGCAGCGAGAGGTCTCGGACCGTCGAGGAGCCGTGGTCGTGTCGCTGCTTCTGGCGACCGATGCCGGGGTGCCGGAAGATCCTCCCAGCATGGCCTCCCGATTCCGGGCTCGGACCGGAGTGGGACTGGAGATCAGTCTACCCGCCCAAGTGGCGGACAGCCTCGACCCCTTTGATTTCCGGATCCCCACCTCGAGTGGTGGTCGGACCCTCTACAGTGTGAGATTTCTTCCACCCACCCAGGGGGAGGCACTCGACGCGGCCCTCCACGGAGGCCCCCGTCTCGAAGCGTGGCTCCTCATCGGTCTCCTGCTGATCGCCGCGTTGGTTGGACCCCACCCCCGGCAGCGGTTCATCGTCCTCGCCGGGCTTCTCTGGGTCGGGCTCCGGGCTCCGCTCGGTGAGGCTCTCGGCATGGGAACGTTGTTCAGTCCCGGGGCCTTCTTCGTGGAAGGTGCGCCACCATGGATCCTTCCCATCGTCCGTTCGGCGGGCGCGCTCCTGCTTACGGGCACACTGGTCTCCCTGGCGGCGCTGGTGCTCTGGCAGCGGGCCCCGCGGCGTTGGCTCCCGGGAATTCTCCTCGCGATTCCGCTCCTGGGGGTGACCCCCTGGATTGTGCATGCCCTCTCCCTCGGGATCACGCCTCCGGCCGGCGGGGTGAGTCTGCTCCTGTGGCTCAGTTGGCACCTGACGCTCTTTGTGCCGGCCTTCGCTCTGGTCCTTGCGGCGGCCATCCTGCTGCGGGGTCCTGGGGAGGGGAGGGGATCCTTTTCCGCCCTGGTGGGTGGAGGGAGCGCGGTGGCGGTGGCCGTGATCGGGGTGATGGTCTTCCGCGGACCGGAGGGGTGGCCGGAGTGGTACCCTGTCCTCTGGGCGGTGCCGCTGGTGCTGGCCCTGCGGCCGGGCTCGCCGAGGGCAACTCTGGCGGGGATTGCGGTTCTCGCGGGCAGTGGATCCGCCCTCCTCACATGGAGTTCCGAGATCCGAGGCCGGGCATCCCTCGCCGTGCAGGACGTGGCAGCGCTCGGACCGGTGGCGGATCCCCTTGCGGAGCCGACCCTGAGGGGTTTCGCCGACCGGATCCGGGCGGGAGCCCTGCCCCGGTCCGCGGCGGATCTCTACCGGCACTGGACCCGTTCGACCCTCGCACGGCAGGGGTATCCGACCCGTCTCACGCTCTGGGCGGACGGGATCCCGAGCGCCGACCTGGCTCTCGCGGACCTCACGGTCTCCGATTCCGTTCTCGTCGGCCTGGTGGCGGACTCCCTCTCCGACAGCGTGTCCGTCCGGATCGCGCAATTTCCCGGGGCCCCGGGTACCCACCACGTCCTCCTCGTGCGACTCCCTGAGGGGAGGGCCATCACGGCCCTGATCGGACCGCGCACGACACTCATTCCTCCGAACGGGTTGGGGCGGGTGCTCTACCCGGGCTCCGAGCCGGCCCCCCTCTACCAGCTACTGCTCACGTCCGCGGCGCACGGGGCCGCGGCGGGGGGCGAGGACGGGATCTGGTGGCGCACCGGGTGGCAGGTCCACCGGGACCAGCGGGTCGACCTGGCGGAGGGGGCGTCGGTGGCGCATGCCGTGGTGGGCATGGGAAGTCCGGGCATGCTCGCCGTGCGTGGTATTCTCCTCCTGGCGCTCGATGTGGCGCTGATCGCCCTCCTCTGGGGTCTGTCCACCCTGATTGGCGCGCACGGGCCACTCCAGATCGGGTGGGCCACTCCGGGCTTCGGGCATTCCTTCCGGTTTCGACTCGGCATGGCCCTGGTCGGCTTCTTCCTGATCCCCGCGGGCGGTTTCGCGCTGTGGAGCCTGGTCCGGCTTCCCGACGAGATCCGGAGCAGTCATGACCTGGTGGTTGCCGAGCACCTCAAGGATGCGTCGAACGCGCTGGCGCGGGAGTTCCGGTCAGCCGAGCCCCTCGAGATCCAATTGCGCCAGCGCTCGACACGCGATGATGCCGAGCTGGCGTTCTACCGTGAGGGACGCCTGACTGCGGTCTCCACCGATCTTCTCCGCGACCTGGCTCTCTTCGACCCGCTGGTCCCGGCAGACGCCTGGCAGAGCCTGGCCCTGCGGGGGGAAACCTCCACCATCCTCGCCTCCGGCACTGCGCACGGCCATCCCCATCGGACCGGGTATCGGGTGCACCGCCCCCCCGGGCAAGGGGGAATGACCATCCTGGCCACCCACCATGTGGCGAGCGATCCGGCCCTGGCCGCCCGGCAGGCTGATGTGGCGATGGTGGTGCTCCTGGCCACGCTGCTCGGGATCGCCGCGGCGATCGGGGCGGCCCGGCTTTCGGTCCGGGGGCTGGCCCGACCGGT
>JBGSKF010000175.1:0-42103 GCA_041741375.1 Gemmatimonadales bacterium
TCTGGCCGTCCTCGGGTTGGCCGGCGGGGCCGTGGAGGGCGTGTGCTCCACGGAAAGCCGGGAAGGGTCCGTGGTCGTCGCGGCCAACCTGAACGCGCCCGACCAGACGGTGATCTCCGGCGATCCCGAGGCGGTGGAACGCGCGGGAGAGGGCTGCAAGCGGGCGGGGGCCCGACGGGTCCTGCCGCTCAAGGTGAGCGGGGCCTTCCACTCCCCCCTCATGGCCGCCGCGGTGCCCGGGCTTCGCGCGGCGCTGGCGGATCAGAAAATGGACGATCCCCGTTTCCCTGTCGTGGCCAACGCCACTGCCGAACCGGTGCGGGATGCGGCACGCGCCATCGCCCTCCTTGCCGAGCAGCTCACGGCCCCGGTGCGCTGGGTCCAGTGTGTCGAGCGCATGGCGGAGCTGGCCGGGCCCGAGGCACGGTTCGTGGAGCTCGGGCCGGGCACCGTCCTCGCCGGTCTCGTCAAGCGCATCCTGGGGGACCGCTCGGTGACCTCCCTCGGAACCGTCGCGGACGTGGAGGCGTTTCTGGCATGATGACGATCGACCTGTCCGGCCAGGTGGCGCTTGTCACCGGAGGGACGCGGGGCATCGGCCTGGCTACCGCCACGGCGCTTCACGGGGCCGGTGCCCGCGTGGCCATCACCGGCCGGGAGGCCGGAACGGCCGCGACCGTGGCCGCCTCGATCGGCGAGGGCACCCTGGGAGTGGGATGTGATGTGCGGGAGGCCTCCCAGATCGAGGCGGCCGTTCGGAATGTGGAGGGGGGGCTGGGCCCGGTGTCCATTCTGGTCAACAACGCCGGTCTGACCCGCGACAATCTCCTGCTCCGTCTGACCGAAGAGGAGTGGGACGACGTCATGCACGCCAATCTCCGGGGGGCATTCCATGCCACCCGCCTGGTCATGAAGGGGATGATGAAGCGGCGGTCCGGCCGCATCATCAACATCACGAGCGTGGTGGGCCTCACCGGCAATCCGGGACAGGCCAACTATGCCGCGAGCAAGGCCGGCTTGATCGGGTTCACCCGGAGCGTGGCCAAGGAATACGCGAGCCGGAACATCCTCGCCAATTGCATCGCCCCGGGGTTTATCGAGACCGACATGACCGCCGCCTTGCCGGACGCGGCCCGGGCGGCGTTATTAGACCGTATCCCGCTCGGCCGCTTGGGGCGTCCCGAGGACATCGCCTCGATGACGGTCTTTCTGGCCTCCGAGCATGCCTCGTACATCACGGGCCAGGTGCTCGTGGTCGACGGGGGCATGGTGTCCTGAAGAAGCAGTGCACATCCAACCAATCCCAGAGAGGGAGTCATGAGCAACGTCGACGAACGGGTCAAGGATATCATCGTGGAGGAGCTGGGGGTCGAGCGGGAGAAGCTGACCGACGAAGCGAGCTTCATGGAGGACCTCGGGGCCGACAGTCTCGACACGGTCGAGTTGGTCATGGCCTTCGAGAAAGAGTTCGACATCGACATCCCCGATGAGGACGCCGAGAAGCTCCGCACGGTGGGGCACGCGCTGAAGTACCTGCACGAGAAGCTGGGAGCCTGAGTTGACACACCGCGTGGTGGTCACCGGCCTGGGCCTCGTCACGCCAGTCGGTCATGACGTCGAATCCTCCTGGTCCGCCTTGCTGGCCGGGACGTCCGGGGCGGCGCCGATCACCAACTTCGATCCCGCGCGGTTCGGGGTCCGGTTTGCCTGCGAGCTCAAGGGGTTCGATCCTCTGCAGTACATCGACCGCAAGGAGGCACGCCGGTACGATCCGTACGCGCAGTATGCCATCGCGGCGTCGCAGCAGGCCGTGACCCAGGCGGGCTTGTCCGCGGAGAACGCCGACGCCGATCGCATCGGCGTCATCATCGGGACCGGCATCGGAGGCATGAAGACGTACGAGGACAACTGCCGCGCCTTCCTGGAGAAGGGACCCGACCGGGTCTCGCCCTTCTTCGTCCCGATGTTCATCCCCAACATGGCCGCGGGCCTCGTGTCGATCCGGTTCGGGTTCAAGGGACCGAACTACGCACCGGTGTCGGCCTGCGCGTCCAGTGCGCATGCCATCGGGGAATCCTACCGGCTCATCCGGGAGGGCCTGGTGGACGCCATGGTCACGGGGGGGGCGGAAGCCTGTGTGACCCCGCTGACGGTGGCGGCCTTCCACAACATGAAGGCGATGTCGACCCGGAACGACGATCCGGCCGGTGCCAGCCGCCCCTTCGACCGGGACCGGGATGGGTTCGTCCTCGGGGAAGGAGGATCCGCCCTGGTGCTCGAGTCCCTGGAGCATGCCACCCGGCGCGGCGCGACCATCCTGGGGGAGGTGCTCGGATATGGGTTGAGCGCGGACGCCTTCCACATCAGTGCCCCGGCCCCGCAAGGGGAGGGAGCGCAACGCGCCATGCGCATGTGCCTCGAGCAAGGCAACATCTCTCCGGAGCGGGTGGGCTACATCAATGCCCACGGAACCTCCACGCCGCTCGGGGACATCGCCGAAACCACCGCCGTGCGCGCGGTCTTCGGGGACCATGCCCACCGGCTCATCTTCGGATCGACGAAATCGATGACCGGACACCTCCTGGGTGGCGCCGGCGCGATGGAAGCGATCATCGCCCTGCTCGCCGCCTCCCGCGGACAGATCCCCCCCACCATCAATCAGGTGAACCCCGATCCCGCGTGCGACCTCGACTGCGCGGCGAACCGCGCGGTCACCCGGGACGTCGACGTGGCCCTCTCCAACGCCTTCGGCTTCGGGGGTCACAACGCCACCCTGGCCGTGTGCGGATGGCGGGGATGACGGCGGCCTCCCCGCATGGTCCCCTCGGAGGAATGCGGCGTCCCGGGACGCCCCGCACGTTCCACTGGCCGGCCCCCCCGCGAGCGGGCTAGATTGTCTCCTTGTCCCCGTGACGTCCGGACCCGGAGAGAGGCCTGATGGTGGAGATCAACATCGCTCGGATCACCGACCCCTCCCTTCGGACCCTGGCCGATGCGATCGAGAAAGGCCGACGCCTCACCGCCGCGGACGGCCTTACCCTCTACGCCACATCCGACCTCCTCGGCTTGGGCGAACTGGCGGACGCGGCCAACCGGGCCCGCAACGGAGACCGGGTTTTCTTCTCGGCCAACCAGCACATCAATCCCACCAACGTCTGCATCCTCCGGAACACCTGCACGTTCTGCTCGTTCGCCCGGATGCCGAAGGAGGGGGGGGCCTACACCCGGAGCCTGGACGAGGTCTTTGCCGAGGCCGAACAGGCGCGGGGAATGCCCACCCGCGAGTTCCACATCGTGGGCGGGCTGCACCCGAAGCTCCGGCTCGCGTACTACACGGACATGATCAGCGGCCTGCGCGCCCGCCACCCCGACGTGCACATCAAGGCGCTCACGGCAGTGGAAATAGCCCACCTCGCCCGGATCGAGCGATGCACCAGTGTCGATGTCCTCCGCGCGCTGCAGGAGGTGGGGTTGACCAGCCTCCCCGGCGGAGGAGCGGAAGTCTTCAGCACCGCGGTGCGGGCCACGATCGCCGAGCGGAAGCTGACTGGCGAGGAATGGCTCCGGGTGCACCGGGAGGCCCATGGCCTGGGCATTCCGACCAATTGCACCATGCTGTACGGCCATGTCGAATCGGCGAAGGACCGGGTGGGGCACCTGCTGATGCTGCGGGAGCTGCAGGACGAAACCGGCGGGTTCCTCACCTACATTCCCCTCGCCTATCACCCCGACAACAACGAACTGGGGACCGAGCTCGGACGGGTGGGCTCCGCCACCACCGGGTTCGAGGACCTCAAGAACATCGCCGTGGGTCGTCTGCTGCTCGACAACATCCCCCACGTCAAGACGCACTGGCCCATGGTGACGCCCTTCATGTCGCAGGTGGCCCTGAGCTTCGGCTGCGATGATGTGGAGGGCACCGTGGTGTATGAGCGGGTCTACCACGAGGCCGGCGCACGGACCGAGATGCGCCTCCACTATGGCGCCTTGGTGGACCTCATCGCCGGGGCGGGGCGCCGACCGGTGGAACGGGACAGCCTCTATCGGTCCGTGCGGGAGGAGTTCACCGATCTGCCCCCGGCCTGGACGGCGGGGGCATCTCCCGCCACCGCGGTCGCATGAGAGTCGGCCGGATCCCCTGGATCAACTGCTATCCGATCTACGCCGCGATCGATCGGAATCTCGTGGCGTGCCCGGGCACCCGCGTCACCGGCACCGCCTCGGAGCTGAATGGACTCCTGGCGGCGGGGGCACTCGATGTCAGCGTCGTATCCGCCGTGGAGTATGCCCGGAATGCCGGTTCCTGGCATCTGCTGCCGGATCTGGCCATCAGCTGTGATGGCCCGGTGCACAGCGTTCTTCTGCTCAGCCGCCGTCCGGTCGAGGAGCTCCACGAGGCCCCGGTTCTGGTGTCCGCGTCCTCACGTACCTCGGTACTTCTGCTCGAGCTGCTCTGCCGCCATCGCTGGGGCGTCCATCCGCGGTGCATTCCCGCCCGGGCCGAGGCGGAGGATCTGGCTTCCCTGTCCTCGCTTCCCCATGAGGCAGTGCTGGTCATCGGTGACGCCGCCCTCATGCTCGCCGCCACTCGGCAGTATCCCGTCCGTGTCGATCTCGGGCGGGCATGGAAGGAGTGGACGGGGCTCCCGTTCGTTTTCGCCGTCTGGGCAGCCCGGCGCGAGGTTCCGGTGGCCCGCGTCCAGGCCGTGCATCAGGCCCTCCTGGCCAGCCGGACCTGGGGCCTCGACCATCGCGATGAGCTCGCCGCCCTGGCCTCCGACAACACCGGCATCGACGCGGACACCTGCCGGGCCTACCTTGCCGATCTCGATTATGCTCTTTCCTATCGCCATCTGGCGGGATTGACGGATTTCTTTCGCCGCCTCGCCCAGGACGGAGTGGTGCCGGATGGATCGCTGTCCTTCATCAGCGCGGCCTGACCATGACACCCATTGACCGGACCAGCGGCAAGTTTCGCGACTTCCTCGACCTGTACGAGCGTGCGAGCCTGCTCGAACTCGGGCATCTTGCCGACCAGGCCCGGTGGGCCCGGCACCCCGAGCCGGTGGTGAGCTACATCGTCGATCGGAACATCAACTACACCAATGTGTGCGTGGCAGACTGCTCTTTCTGCGCCTTCTATCGCCGGCCCCGCCACGAGGAAGGGTATGTCCTCGGATTCGAGCAGATCGGGGAGAAGATCGAGGAGTGCCGAGCCCTCGGAGGACAGCAAATCCTTCTCCAGGGAGGGCACAACCCATACATTCCCTTCGAGTGGTATCTCGATCTCCTGCGGTACGTCAAGGAACACCACCCGATTCATGTGCACGGGTTCTCCCCCTCCGAGGTGGTCTTCTTCGCGGAACGGTTCCGGCGGCCCGTGGCCGAGGTGATCGCCGAGCTCCACGAGGCGGGTCTGGACAGCATCCCCGGCGGGGGAGGGGAGATCCTGGTCGATGCGGTGCGCCGACGGGTGGCCGGGAAGAAGGCGATGACCGAGGAGTGGCTCGGCGTGCAGGAGGAGGCGCATCGGCAGGGGATGAAGACCTCGGTGACCATGATGTACGGGATGGGGGAAAGCAATGCCGATCGGGTGGAACACCTTCTGCGGATTCGCGAGGTGCAGGAGCGGACCGGCGGCTTTACCGCCTTCATCTGCTGGCCTCTGCAACCCGAGGGGACCGAGTTGGCGCATCTGCCGCGGACCGATGCCGTCACCTACCTGCGGACTCTCGCCCTGGGGCGGATCATCTGTGACAACATTCCGAACCTCCAGTCGAGCTGGGTCACGATGGGACTGAAGGTGGGACAGGTGGCCCTCCGGTTCGGGGCCAACGACTTCGGAAGTCTCATGATGGAGGAGAACGTCGTGTCCGCCGCCGGCACCACGCACCGTGCCACCATCGAGGAGATGGAACGGGCCATCGCGGACGCCGGCTTCACCCCACGCCGCCGGCGCCAGGACTATTCACTGCTCGCTCCGGTGGCCGCATGATCCGCGTGGGGATCGGGTACGACTCGCATCGCTTCGTGGAAGGCCGGAAGCTGGTGCTCGCGGGCCAGCACATGGATCACGCACTCGGGCTCGCCGGACACTCCGACGCCGATGCCGTCTCTCACGCCCTCATCGACGCCCTGCTCGGAGCGGCCGGCGCCGGGGACATCGGCACCCTCTTTCCGGACACCGATCCCACCTGGAAGAACGCCGACTCCCTGATGCTGCTCCATGCCGTGGTGCAGCACCTGCGGGAGCGAGGGGCCATCCCCCAACAGGCGGACATCACCGTCATCGTCGAGCAGCCCCGGATCGGTCCCTACCGGGAGGCGATGCAGGTCGCCCTGGCGCGGGTTCTCGAGCTCCCGGCCGATCGCATCTCCGTGAAGGGAAAGAGCAACGAGGGAATGGGGTGGATCGGCCGGGGTGAGGGCGTCGCGGTCATCGCCGTCGCCACCGTGGAGGTCCGCTGATCGACGCGTGGTTGCAGCAGGTCGCCGAGTGGCCGCCTGCGATCATCTACCTGGTCCTGGCCGTCGGCACGCTGGTCGAGAACATCGTCCCGCCCATTCCCGCCGATGTGGCCGTGGCCTTGGGCGCCTTCCTGGTCCACAGGGGCATCACGACCACGTGGGGTGTCTTCCTCGCCGGATGGGGAGGGAGCGTCGCCGGGGCACTTCTGGTCCACGGAATCGCGCGCCGGTGGGGACCGGCCTTCCTGCGGAGCCGCTTCGGGCGTCTGGTGGTGCAGCCCGATGCGTTCGCGATCATGGAGCGGGGATACCTGCGGTTCGGCATGGCCGGCATTCTGGCCATGCGGCTCCTGCCGGGATTCCGGTCGGTCGTGGCCCCGTTCACGGGTCTCGTTCCGATGACCACCTGGCGGGCCATGCTCCCGCTGTCCCTCGCGTCGGGTCTTTGGTACGGCGGCATCACTCTGGTCGGCGCCCGGCTCGGCGAGAACTGGGACATGATCCAGCGAATCCTCTCCAATCTCAACATGACTCTCGCCATTCTCGCCGGCCTCGTGGTGGCGGGAGCGGCCATCCTGGTGATCTCCTCCCGGCGGCGCCGTCGACGGGCCCGGCTCTGGGAGGCTTTTCACCAGGCGTTCGAGCACGACCCGGTGGCCGAGGCCCGATCCCGGGAAGATCCCGCGTATGCGGCCACCGCCATCCTCCTCCTCGAGCTCGCCCGGAGCGACGAGGGGCTCACTCCGGAAGACCATGTGGCGATCGCCACCTATCTCCGCGAACGGTGGCGCCTGCCCGAGGACGCCGCCGTCCGACCAGTCGGAACCCCGGTGGACCCCGCCGAATTCGCCAGGATCCTGGGCCTCCGCTATGCCCTCGGCGAGCGGGTGGGACTCTGGGAACGTCTGCGGATGCTGGGCCGGGACCACGCTCCCCCCCACCAGGACCGGTTGATGCAGCGAGCCGCCAGCATGTTGGGCCTCGGCCCCGGCGACCTGCCCGGACCGGCCCACCCCGATCCGTGAACCCCGACGGGATGGAGCGCGCCTTCCACCTGGAGGGCTTCCGGGATTACCTGGCTCTCGAGGCGGGTCACCGTCCCCTGACAATCGAATCGTACACCCGGGACCTCCGCCGCTTCGTCGACTTTGCCGCGAACCGGGGGATCCGAAACCCCGGGGACATCACGCGCACACAGCTCCGTGATTTCCTCTTCCTCCTCAAGGACCTCGGGCTCGGCCACGCCACCATCCGCCGGCAGGTGTCCGCCCTGCATACCTGGTTTCGCTTTCTCCTTGGAGAAGGCCTCCTCGCAGATGACCCGAGCGACCGCCTCGATACGCCCCGACGCTGGCGTACCCTCCCCGAGGTGCTGAACCGATCGGAGGTCGACGCCCTTCTCGGCGCACCCTCCCTGGAGGATCCGCTGGCCTGGCGGGATCGCGCCCTGCTCGAACTGGGGTATGGGGCCGGGCTGCGCGTGAGCGAGCTGTGCGACCTGTCCCTGCAGGGACTCCTCTTCAGCGACGGGCTCGTCCAGGTCATCGGCAAAGGGGACAAGGAGCGCCTCGTTCCGATCGGCCGAAAGGTGATCGGCGCCGTCTCCACCTATCTCCACACCACCCGCACCACCCTCGACCGGGGACAGGGAAAGGGACGGGTGCTCCTCAACGCACGGGGCACCCCCCTGAGCCGGGTCGGAGCCTGGGGAATCGTCCGAAAGCTCGCCTCCCGGGCGGGCATCACCAAACGGGTGACGCCCCACACCCTGCGTCACACCTTCGCCACGCACCTACTCGAAGGGGGGGCCGATCTGCGGGCGGTTCAGGAGATGCTGGGCCATGCCGACCTCGGAACAACCCAGATCTATACCCATGTGGATCGAGAATATCTGCGCGCGGTCCACCGGAAGTACCACCCGCGGGCATGAAGGGAAGGTTGAAGTTCGAAGTTCGAAGTTTGAAGTTCGAACTTCACACTTCGAGGGGTGGAGCGAAGGGGGGCTGGGGGCTTGCCACGGGGGGATGAACTCCGTAGTTTCACAATGGAACAAAAAAAGAGGAGAACCCACATGCGCTGGTATTGGACCCGCATCGGGCTGGGGGCATTGGCCATCTTCGTGGTCGGATACGGCGCCGTCCTGATGGTTCGGAAAGCGAGCTCCCGTGTCCGGAACGCCGTGTCTTCGGGCATTTCCATCCCTGCCTCGCTGATTCCCTTCCGGGTCGACGGGTCACGGGCCGGATCCATCACCCGGGTACGAGTGGTATCGGGGGAGGGGGCGTCTCCCGAACTTCCGGTCTCCCTGGCCATCCGAGTGGATCTCGAAGATTCCACGGCCTCCTTGTCGGGATGTCTCCTGCTCCTGGACGAGCTTGCCCGGGTGGAGACCGGAGCGCCCTTCCGCTGTATGAAGGAGGCCGAGGCGGACTCGGTTCCGGGTTATCTGCGGTTTGGCGAGGTGGAGATTCGACAGAACGGAGTGGTGGTTGACAGATTGGCGCTTCTGGTTCCGGAGAGTGAGAGGAGCTCCCTGGCGTCCAGCACCCGGCAGGCCTTGGAGGACAAGCTGAAGGTGGCCCAGGAAACCGCCGCCAGTGACCGGCTCCGGAGCGACGCGCAACGGGCCGCGGACTCTCTGGCGGCCCTGGTGCCCCCTGGAGCGGACTCACTGTAATTCCTTGCAGCACAACCCGCTAGGGATGTGATCCCGGGGCGGGTTTCCCTCCGGCATGACTTTTGACGGCAGTCCTCCGGACTGTTAATTTGGATCATGCCTGTCCTCGGCGTCATCCCGGCGCGCCTCGGTTCGACCAGACTCCCCCGGAAGCCTCTCCAGCCACTCGGCGGGGTTCCTCTCGTGGTGCGGGTGGCGGAAAACCTTCGCCGCATCGGGGGGGTGGACGAGATCGTCGTCGCGGCCGATTCCGAGCACGTTCTGGAGGTGATACGGGCGGCGGGGTTCCGGGGGGTTCTCACCGGGGAGCACCCCAGCGGGACCGACCGGGTGGCCGCGGTGGCGCGACGTCCGGAGTTTCGGAACCACGACGTGATCGTGAACGTCCAGGGTGACGAACCCTTCCTTCCCGCCGACGCTCTGGCCGGGGCTCTCGACCGCCTGCATCGGGCCGGCGATGCGATCGGAACCAGCGCGGCGCCGATCACTCCGGACGAAGCCCGGGACCCGAACCGCGTCAAGGTGGTGGTGACGGGGACGGGGCAGGCGCTCTACTTCAGTCGGGCGCCCATCCCCTGGCCCCGGGGCGGGGCGGAGCGCGGTTCCTTCTGGCAGCATCTCGGGGTGTACGCCTGCACCCGCGAGGCGCTCCTGGCCTGGACGGCCGCTCCCCGCACGCTCCTGGAGGAGACCGAACACCTGGAGCAATTGCGGGCGCTGGAGTGTGGCCTTTCCCTTGGGGTGGCCCTGCTCCCGACCCGGGCCCCCCCGGGCATCGACACTCCGGCCGATCTCCATCGAGCCGACGCCTGCTGGCACGCCCTTCATGAGGTCTCGCGATGACCGGTCCGCAGCATTCCACCAAGTACATCTTCGTCACCGGCGGTGTGGTGTCATCGCTCGGCAAGGGCATCGTGGCGGCGTCCCTGGGTCGTCTGCTCGTGGAGCGCGGGCTGGCGGTCACGATGCTCAAGTTCGATCCGTACATCAACGTCGATCCGGGGACGATGTCCCCCTTCCAGCATGGGGAGGTGTTCGTCACGGACGACGGAGCGGAAACGGATCTTGACCTGGGGCACTATGAGCGATTCATCGACCGTCCCCTGGGCCAGGCCAACAACGTGACCTCGGGTCGCATCTATCAGACCGTCATCAACAAGGAGCGACGCGGCGACTACGCCGGATCCACGGTGCAGGTGATCCCGCACATCACCGATGAGATCAAGAGTTCCCTGCGCCGGGTCGCGCCCTCCCACGACGTGGTGATCGCCGAGATCGGCGGGACCGTGGGTGACATCGAATCGCTTCCCTTTCTGGAGGCCATTCGCCAGTTCCGGCACGAGGTCGGTCGCGAGAACGCCCTGTTCATTCACCTCACTCTCGTTCCCTACATCGCCGCGGCCGGGGAACTCAAGACCAAGCCGACACAGCATTCGGTCCGGGACCTCATGGAGATCGGGATCCAGCCCGATGTCCTGGTTTGTCGCAGTGAGCACCCGCTGTCGGATGAGATCAAGCGCAAGATCGCCCTGTTCTGCAACGTGGACTTCGGATGTGTCATCGAGAGCCCCGACGTGGCCTCGATCTACGAGATTCCCCTGCGCTTCCACGCCCAGGGGTTCGACCGCCTGGTGTGTAACCGTCTCCATCTCGAGACTCCCGAACCGATCCTGGACGACTGGAAGACCCTGGTGCGCCATGTGCTCACTCCGGCCTCCCGGGTCCGCATTGCGGTCGTCGGGAAGTACACCGATCTCCACGACGCCTACAAGTCGGTCCAGGAGGCGTTGATCCACGGGGGGATTCCGCACGACGTCGGCGTGGACATCAACTGGATTGCGAGCGATCAGTTCACCGATCCCGCTGCGGCGGAGCTCCTGCTGAAGAACCACCATGGGCTCCTCATTCCCGGGGGGTTCGGCGAGCGCGGCATCGAGGGGATGGTGGTCGCCGTCGAGGCGGCCCGGACCTCGGGACTGCCGTTCTTCGGGATCTGTCTCGGTCTGCAGGTGGCCATCATCGAGTTCGCCCGGAACGTGTGCGGCCTGGAGGGAACCAACTCGACAGAGTTCGAACCTGATTGCGAGATGCCGGTCATCGCCCTCATGGCCTCCCAGCGGGATGTCACGAACCTGGGCGGCACGATGCGGCTCGGCGCCTACCCGGCCCGGCTTCGTGCCGGGTCCCGCGCCGCGGAGGCGTACGGCGTGACCGAGATCAGCGAGCGCCACCGGCACCGGTGGGAGGTCTCCAACGCCTTCCGGGATCTCCTGGCGGAGCACGGGATGCGTCTGTCCGGCCAATCACCCGATGGGGGACTGGTCGAGATCATCGAGCTGCCCGGTCACTCCTGGTTCCTGGGGTGCCAGTTCCATCCGGAGCTCAAGTCCCGGCCCACCCGCCCGCATCCGCTCTTTCAGTCCTTCATCGGTGCGGCCATGGCCCGGGCCACCACCCCGCTCAACGGCCCCCGGATGGATGCGGTCGCGCGGGCCACCCCGTGACCTGGCGGTTCGGCCCGGCCCCCTTCGTCGTGGCGGGTCCCTGCGTGCTGGAAGAGGGTGACATGCCCCTTCGCGTGGCCGAGGTCCTGGCACGGATCGGACGCGAGCACGGGATTCCCGTCTGTTACAAGGCGAGTTGGGACAAGGCCAACCGGGCCCGCCCAGACGGGGCGCGGGGGCCTGGCCTCGAGGAGGGCCTCCGCCAGCTCGAACGCGTCCGCCACGAATCGGGCCTCCCCGTCCTGACCGATGTGCATGAGCCGGCCCAGGTTCCCGCCGTGGCCGCGGTGGTGGATGCCCTGCAGGTTCCGGCGTTTCTCTGTCGGCAGACCGACCTCCTCCTCGCGGCCGGGCGGACCGGGTTGCCCGTCAACGTGAAGAAGGGCCAGTGGATGGCCCCGGAGGCGATGGAGGGTGCTGTGGCAAAGATCCGTCAGGGGAGCACGCGGGACATCGCCGTCACGGAACGGGGAACCTTCTTCGGGTATGGTGACCTCGTGGTCGACATGCGCAACTTCACGCGGTTGCGGGAGGCCACCGGGGCTGCGGTCCTTTTCGACGCCACCCATAGCGTGCAACGACCGGGGCAGGGAGCCGGGGGCACGAGCGGCGGCAGCAGGCGGGATGTTCCCGCCCTCCTGCGCGCCGCCGCCGTGGCCGGGGCCGATGGCTTCTTCCTGGAAACCCATCCCTACCCGGATCGGGCCTCCTCCGACCGCGACACCCAGTGGCCGCTCGGTGAGCTTGCCGCCCTGCTCGGCCCCGTTCTGGACCTCTGGCACCGCGCCCATGCCCAGCCCGCTCTCGCTTGATCCGGCTCAGGCGCGTGCCATCCGCCTGTTGGCGCTCGATGTCGACGGTGTCCTCACCGACAACGGGCTCTGGATCGGACCGGGGCTGGGAGCCCCCATCGAACTCAAGCGGTTTGACATTCGGGACGGATTGGGTCTCGTGCTCCTGCGAGGGTCCGGAATCGACGTGCTCTGGATCTCGTCGCGACCCTCGCCCGCCACCGCGCAGCGAGCCGCGGAGCTCCGCATCCGCGACGTCCTGCAGCTCGACGGCCGATCCAAGCTCGAGGCCCTGGAGGAGGTGCTGTCCGGTCGCGGGGTCGCCTGGAGCGAGGTGGCCTACGCCGGCGACGACCTGGCGGACCTCGCCGTGATGCAGCGGGCCGGGCTCCCGCTGACCGTGCCCGGTGCGGTCCCCGAGATCCGGGCCGTCGCCGCCGGTGTCACCCAGGCCCCGGGCGGGCATGGCGCCGTGCGGGAGATCATCGAGGCACTTCTCCGTGCCCGCGGTGAATGGGACGCCATCGTGGCACGATACGCCGGAGTCCCCTCATGAAAGTCCTCATCGCCGACACCGTGACGGCCCTCGAGACGGGACGGCGAGTGCTCCGCGATGAGTCGGCCGCGATCCGCCGGGCCGCGGATGCCCTCGATGATCGGTTTGCCGCCGCGGTCCATCGCCTCTGTCACACCACCGGCCGGATCGTGCTGAGCGGTCTCGGCAAGTCGGGACTGGTGGCCCGGAAGATCGCCGCCACGCTCACCGCCACCGGAACGCCGGCCACATTTGTCCACCCGACCGACGGGTTGCATGGGGATCTCGGACTGGTCGGACCGGCGGACACCGCCATCCTCATCAGCCGGAGCGGGGAAGGGGAGGAACTCCCGGCGCTCCTCGCCGTCCTCGCCCGGCACCAGGTCACCGTCATTGCCATCACCGGCGCTCCGGACTCCCGGCTCGGGACTGCCGCGGATGTCACGCTGGACGCGGGTGTGCCCTCGGAAGCGTGTCCCCATGGCCTGACCCCGACCACGAGCACCGCCGTGGCATCCGCTCTGGGCGATGCCCTCGTCGTGGCTGTTCTCGAAGCCAAGGGATTCACGGCCGAGGACTTTGCCCTGCACCATCCGGGAGGGAGCCTGGGACGGCGCCTGCAACTGCGCGCCGCCGACCTGATGGTAGCCCCCGCAGGCCGGGTGTCTTCCCGGGAGACCATGCGAGAGGTCGTGTCGGTTCTGGCCCACCACCGGGGCCTTGCCCTGGTGGTGGAGGGGGAGGGGGACATGCTCGCGGGGGTCATCACCGCTGGAGACCTCTCCCGCATCGCCGAGAGCACACCCGAGTTCCTGGCGATCCCCGTGACGTCCGTCATGACGCGGACCCCCCATGTGGCACTCCGCGAGGATCGGGCTGCGAGCGTCCTCTCCACGATGGAACGGGCGGGGATCATGGCCATGCCCGTCCTGCGGGACGGAGGGAGGGTGGCCGGGGTCATCCATCTGCACGACCTCCTCCGGGCCGGGGTGGGCTGATGCGATCTCTCGTCCTGCTCGCCGGCGTGATTGCCGCCGGGTCGGCCTGCGCGGATCAGGGCGTACAACCCACGGTGGTCATCGCCGTGACCGACAGCGCCGACCAGGTCATGCTCGGTATGACCACGGTGATCACCGTGGATGGCGTCGTGCAGAGCCGGGTCGAGGCCGATACCGCCTACGTGTATCAGGCGCGCAATCTGTACGATCTCCGCCGGATGACGATCACGTTCTACGATGCCCAGGGCGCCATCACCTCCACGCTGTCGGCGGATGCCGGGATCTACCTGCCCACCGGAGAGTCCCTCGATGCCCGGGGAGCGGTCCGGTGGACCTCGGTGGACCAGACCACGTATCTCCATACCGAGCACCTGGTCTACAACAAGGGGGCCAACCAGCTTGTCGGGGACACCACGTTCGTCTATCAGAACCCGAATGAACGACTCACCGGCAACGGGTTCGTCTCCGACATTCAGTTCACCAATGTCCGCGTCCAGCAACCGAAGGCTGAACAGCGCGGAACTCCGGGGGCCCCGCGGCCATGACCCGCGGCCTTCCGCTTCTCGGGCTTCTTCTCCTCTCTCCTTCGGGCACGTCGGCCCAGCAGAAGGACCGGCAATGCG
This sequence comes from Gemmatimonadales bacterium, assembly GCA_041741375.1. GTDB lineage: Bacteria > Gemmatimonadota > Gemmatimonadetes > Gemmatimonadales > GWC2-71-9 > OFTM291. The sequence goes on from JBGSKF010000175.1 coordinate 14,597, forward strand.
TCTTCCAACTGCTGAATGTGGATCGGGAGGGGCTGCGGGTGGAGCCGTTGCCCGGCATCGAGAACTACTACGCCGGGGGCAACGTCCGCATGCAGTGCCGGGGCCAGCAGGTCCGCATGTGGGCGGACAGCGTTGCCCTCTTTCAGGGCGCGATCGCCCAGTTCATCGGGCGGGTGGTGTACGAGGACTCCACGGCGGAGATGACCGCCGATTTCGGAACCTACTTCCGGGATGGGGATCGGTGGGAGGCGCGCGGGAACGTGGTGTTCACCAATCGGGAGGATCGCAGCACCCTGCGGGGTCCGGAGCTCGACTACTACCGCGCGCTTCCCGACATCCGTCCCGACGCGGAACTCTTCGCCGCTCGGCGCCCCACGGTCACCATCACCGCCACCGACTCCACCGGCGCCGAGGCCGAGCCCTACATCCTGGTTGGGGACCGGGTGCGCATCCGGGGCAACACCCGATTCTGGTCCGGTGGCACCGTCACCATCAACCGGAGCGATCTCCGCGCGCAAAGCGACTCGCTGGAGTTGGACACCGGGGCGGGCGAGCACGGTCTGCTCCTGGGCCGGGCCGAGATCCATCGCCTGGCCGCGGACAGCGTGGACCTGACCGCCCGCCGCATCGACCTCACCCTCGACGACGGTGAGGTGACGTACACCCTGGCCCAGGGGAATAGCCATCTCCTGGCGAGCGGCCTGGATCTGGCGAGCGACACGATCGGCATCGACATCGAGGACCGCATTGTCCGGGAAACCCTCGCGTGGGGTGACAGCATCCGTCCCGATGCCCGATCGGGCGTGTACCGCGTCACCGCCGATTCCCTGGCCATCGACTCTCCCGCCCGCCGTCTCCGCGAAATCCGGGGATTCGGCAATGGCTGGACCGGCTTCTCCGGGCCCCCGGATACGGTCGGGGCCGGGGACTCGACGGCTGCAGGTCCCGCGAAGGAGGACTCACTCCCCTCTTCCACGACGGACTCCCTCACCCGGACTCCCACGGCCGACTCCGTGGCGGCCCGTCCGGACTCCGCGGAGGGGGGAGACTGGCTCGCCGGGGACACTCTCGTGCTGGTCTTCGATACGACGGCGGCTCCGGCCGGCGCCGAGCCCCGGACCGACCTGGAGACGATGCGCGCCATCCTCAACGCGCGAGCGTATTACCGGATGGCCATGAGCGACACCACCGGACTTCGTTCGGTCAACTACACCACGGCGGACACCATCCTCATTCGAATGAAGCGGGAGGGGGACTCGACGGTGGTGGATCGGGTGGAGGCCTCCGGCCGGGTGCAGGGGGTGCAGCTGCAGCCCGCCTCGACGGTTCCTCCCCTCCGGTTCCCCGGGGGACCACCACCAGTCGTTCGGCCGCCGGGTGGCCCTCCGAATCCGGGCGGAACGGAGCGAGAATGAGCCAATCGCACGCGGGACTTGACCCCTGGATCGGGGAGGCCGATCCCCCGATGATCACGGCCCTGGCCGTGCTCATCGAGGGGGTCGACGACGAGGGGGGGATCGCCCTGAGTTCCCTGGTTCGGGGATACCGGGAGGCGGTCCAGCCGCGCCACGACGGGGCGGGAGGGGATTCGCCCGAGTTCCTGGAGACCATTCTGTCCCGGGTCCAGGACCGCCTGTTGCCGGCACTCCTCGCCCACGGATGGATTCTGGACACCAGCGGGGAGGGGTGGCACCAGGTCCGGATCTCTCCCGACCGGTGGAGCGCCATGGCCCGGGACCGGGCTGCTGTGGCCCGGGCACTCCACGCACGACTCCCCTCCGGATTGGGACGTTCCGCGCGGGCCGACCCGGCGAGCCCTCCCCACGGGAGCGTGCTCGTGGCCGAGGGGCTCTGCAAGTCCTTCAAGCGGCGCGTGGTGGTGAACGATGTGAGCCTCACCGTGACCCAGGGTGAGGTGGTGGCGCTGCTGGGTCCGAACGGCGCCGGCAAGACGACCACATTCTACCTGATCACCGGCCTCATCCGGCCGGAACAGGGCGTCATCCGGCTCGACGACCGGGACCTGACCGCCCTCCCGATGTACCAGCGGGCCCGGGCCGGAATCGGCTATCTTGCACAGGAGCCCAGTGTGTTCCGCCGCATGACCGTCGAGGAAAACGTCCTGGCGATCCTGGAAACGCTGCCCCTTGACCGGGCCGCGCGCCAGGCCCGGCTCGATGCGCTGCTGGAGGAGCTGGGATTGTCGCATTTGCGCCGGGCCAAGGCCTATACCCTGAGCGGAGGTGAGCGGCGTCGTCTCGAACTCACCCGGGCCCTGGTCACGGAGCCCCGGTTCATGCTCCTCGACGAACCGTTCGCGGGGGTGGACCCCATCGCCGTCCACGACATTCAGGTGATCGTGGCCGGGCTGCGGCAACGAGGCATTGGTGTCCTGATCACTGACCACAGCGTGGAGCAGACCCTGGAAATCGTCGACCGTGCCTACATCATGTTCGAGGGATCGGTGCAGGCCGCCGGCACCGTCCGCGAACTGGTTTTCAACGACCAGGTTGCCGATCTTTATCTCGGACCGACCCTGACTGCCCGGTTGCGGGCCCGCATGGAGACTGGGGAGTGAAGACTGGCCTCTCGCAGCACACTGGCCTCCGGCAGGAACTCCGGATCAATCCACGCCTCTACCAGGCGATGGACATGCTGTACATGCCCATGATGGACCTGCAGCAGCACCTGAAGCAGGAAATCATGATCAACCCCTTCCTGGAACTGATGGAACCCGAGGAGGAGGACCGGGAGGAGCCCACCGCGGATCAGGAAAAGGAGAAGGCGGAGCGGGAGGATGAGATCGACTGGGAGGAGATCCTCCTCAACGGCTTCGATGTGGGCGGGACCAAGGCCCAGCATGAGGTGCAGGAATATCTGGAGCCGGTGTGCGTCGAAACCCCGAACCTGGTGGATCATCTCCGCGAGCAGCTCCAGTTCCTGTCGCTCACTCCCCGTCAGCAACTCCTCTGCGAGGAGTTCCTGGGAGCACTGAATGACGAAGGATACCTGACCGCCAGCGCCGAGGAGATCCAGGAATCGGTCAACCAACTCCTCACCCTGTACGCCGAATCCCGGCAGCCCACGGATTCAGACGAGAACGAAGACGAGGGCGACGAAGAAGACGGCCCCTCCGGGACCACGGAAGCGGACCCTTCCACGGCCATGCCGCTGTTTGCCCTGGAGGAGATCGAGGATTTTCTGCAGATCTTCCAGGGCCTCGATCCGGCCGGGGTCGGGGCCCGCGACCTGCAGGAGTGCCTCCGGTTGCAGATCGCCCGGGACCCCAATCGCAATGAGCTGGCCCGGACCATGGTGGAGGAAGCCTTCCCGGATCTGATCGCCCACCGGTGGAACGATCTCGCCAAGAAATTCGGTGTCGAACCGGGGGACGTGCAGGCCGCGGCCGATACCCTCTCCCGCTACGATCCGAAGCCGGGCCTGTCCCAGTCGGACCGGGGCGACGGGTACATCATTCCCGACCTGATCGTGGACCGGGTCGACGGCGTGTACCATGTGTCCCTCAACGATACCGGCATTCCGCGGCTCCGCCTCAGCCGGTCCTACCAGGAGATCGCACGGGACCGCAGCAAGATGACCGCCGAGAACAAGGAGTTCATCAGCCAGCGGATGAACTCGGCGAGTTGGATGATCCAGGCGATTGAACAGCGCCGACAGACCATGTTGAAGGTGATGAACTTCATCGTCGACCGGCAGCGGGCCTTCTTCGAGAAGGGGGTGGAGTATCTGAAGCCTCTGACCCTCCGGGAGGTGGCCGAGGTGATCAGCATGCACGAATCAACGGTGAGCCGGGTGACCAACGAGAAGTACGTCCAGACTCCCCGCGGCGTGCTGCCCCTCAAGTTCTTCTTCTCCAGCGCGCTGTCCACCGCCTCGGGAGAGGACGCCAGCGCCCGGTCCATCCGGGCCAAGCTGCAGAAGATGGTGGCGGAGGAGAACCCCGCGAAGCCCCTGACCGACCAGCAGATCGTCCACCTCTTTCAGGAACAGGGCATCCAGATCGCCCGGCGCACCGTGGCCAAGTACCGCGACCAGCTCGGTGTCCTTCCGGCTCGCATGCGGAAGCGGGTATGACCTCCCCCCTCGATCGGACGGATGTCAGCATCCTGATCCCCGCCAAGGATGAGGCCGCCAACCTTCCGGAGCTGCTCCGGCAGTGCGCTGCGGTTCTCCCCGGCGCCGGATTTTCCTTCGAGGTGATCGTCATCGACGACGGATCTCGTGACGACACCCCCGCCGTTCTCCGCTCTCTGGCCGGGACCTATCCCTTTCTGCGAACCGTGACGCATCGGCGGCAATGCGGCATCGCCGAGGCCCTCCGCACCGGGGGAGCCGCCTCGGTCGGCGACGTGCTGGTGTTCTATCCCGCCGATCTGCAGTACCGTCCCGAGGATATCCCGACTCTGGTCCACCCGATCCTGCGAGGGGAAGCGGACATCGTCACGGGAACCCGGCAGGGCCATTACGAGAAGGCCTTCGTGTCGCGGGTCTACAATGGTCTCTGCCGCCGGCTCTTCGGCGTCAAGGTGGAAGATCTCAACTCGGTCAAGGCCTATCGTCATGAGGTGATGCGCGTGGTGCCACTCCGTCCCGACTGGCACCGCTTCATGGTGGTGATCGCGGTGGCCGAGGGGTTCCGGCTCACGTCACGGCCCATCCCCCTCTATCCCCGGGCACACGGTGTTTCCAAGTTCACCTGGACCCGGATCCCGGTGGGTGTGCTCGATCTTCTCTCGGTCTGGTTCCAGCTCCGGTTCGGGCGGAAACCGATGATGTTCTTTGGCGTGGCTGGCGCCATCCTCTTCCTGGTCGGACTGCTGGCCGGGATCGTGGCCCTCGTGCTCCGATTCGGCTACGGCATCGGGTTCCGGCCCCTGCTGAACCTGGTGGAGACGATGGTGATCAGCGGCATCGTGCTGTTCGGATTCGGTTTCCTCGGAGAACTGGTGGCGGGGATCCGAGATGATTCCCGGGAGCTGGCGCGTCAGTTGACCGACGCGCGACATTCCCCTCCGGCCGAATGATCCGTGGACATCGTGTTCCTGACCCACAACTGGCCTCGGTGGCCCGGAGACATCGCCGGGAACTTTCTGGTCCCGCTGGCGCATGCCCTCACCGACCGCGGACACCGGATCTCCGTGATCGCCCCTGCCCATGCGGGGCGGGGAGGATCGGCACGGGAAGACGGCGTGACGGTGCACCGGATCCGGTATAGTTGGGCCGGAAACGAGACCTGGGCCGGGTCGGGGCGCATGCAGGCCGCCCTCCGCTCTCCCGCGGGTCTCCTCGCCCTGGCCGGCCTCTGGGCCCGGCTCCGGGCAGCGGCGCGGCACCACGCACGCGATCCCCACACGATACTCCACGCCCATTGGTGGATTCCGGCCGGCCTCTCGGTTCCTCCCCATCGTCCGTTCGTGCTCACCATCCATGGAACCGATGGCCGCCTGCTTGTGCGCAACGCTCCCGCCCGCATGCTCGGCCGCCGGGTCGTCCGCCGGGCGACCGCGGTCACCACCGTCTCCCGGGCACTCTCCCGGGTCGTGGAAACTTTCTGCGGACGACCGATCCCCGCCGCACACGTCATCCCCATGCCCATGACCGGTGACGAGTCCTCTCCCGCCGTGACCCGACCACGACAGGGCGGAGTCGTCGTGTCCCGGCTGACCCGGCAGAAGCGACTCGATCTCCTCATTGACGCTCTCACCCTCCTCCGGCGCGAGGGGCGCTCCCTCGATCTGCGCCTGGTCGGCGCGGGACCGGAGGAGGCATCCCTCCGGCGCCAGGTGGAGGAGGCGGGGCTCGGGGGGGCGGTCCACTTCCTCGGCATGCTCCCACCCGCCGTCGCGCAAAAGGAGTACCGGTCGGCACAGTGGAGTGCGGCTCTCGGACACGACGAGGGCTTCGGACTGTCGGCCGCCGAGGCGCTCATGGCCGGGGTGCCGGTAGTGGCATGCCGCGACGGGGGAGGCCTGCTGGACATCGTACCGGAGGAGGGGGCCGGCCGCGTGGTGACGCCTGATGCCGGTGCCGTGGCCCGGGGCATCACCGATCTCCTCGACGACCCCCGGTCTCCGCGCGCCGCCGAGTTCCTCGGAGCAACGTGGCGGGCAGCCCTCGCACCGGCCGCCATCGCGGAGCGATTCGAGGAGGTCTACCGGAGCACTCTGCCTCGTGAGTAGGCGCTGGAGGTGGCTGCGCTGGGCCCTTGCGGTGATCATCACCGTCGGAGTGGCTCGGGCGCTCATCCGGAACTGGGATGAGGTCCGCGGCGCCGAAATCGACCTCATCTTCCGCCCTCTTCCGATCGCCGCCAGCGTCCTCCTGGTCTGGGCCATGTATGGACTCCTGATCCTCAACTGGCGGCAGGTCGTGGTCCAGTGGAATGGCACCGGTACCCACCTCCCCCGGCGGGAGGCCGCCCGGATCTGGATGCTGTCCAGCCTCGGACGCTACATCCCCGGAAAGATCTGGACGATCACCGGGATGGCGGTCCTGGCCCGGAACTCCGGAGTGGCAGCGTGGGCCGCCACCGGGTCCGCCATCCTGCTTCAGGTCATTTCCCTCGGGACGGGAGCCGCCGTGGTCGCCGCCACCGCACTTGTGGCCGGCACGGTGGGGCAGGTTCCGTTCGGGTGGACCGGCATCATCCTGTTGCTGTCCGCAAGTGCGGCCGCGGTCGTGGCGGTGAGCACGCCTGCGATTCCGCGGTGGATCGGGAGACGGGTGACGCCGGGCACCGATGCCCCCTCGCCCGGACTGGCGGTGGTGGCCCGCGCCCTCGTCGCCCACAGCATCGCCTGGACCGGTTATGGACTCGCCCTCTGGCTTCTAGCCATGGGGACGCTCCCGGGCTCCGACCTCACTCCGGGAACGGCGATCGGGGCCTGGGCCGCATCGTATCTGGCGGGCTTCCTGAGCCCCGCGCCCGGGGGCGTGGGTTTCCGCGAGGGAGTTCTGTTCGCCATGCTCCGGGAACCGATCGGAGCAGGACCTGCCCTCGCCCTGGCCGGAGCGTCCCGGTTGACCCTGACCCTCACCGAACTCGGTGCCGCCCTGCCATTCCTCCTGGTCCGCGCCCCACGGATACCCCCTCATGGCTGATTCGCACTCGGACGCGCTGCCTCGTCTCTCCTGGCTTCGAGCCGGCGCCCTCTTCGCCCTGACCGCGCTGACCCTCTGCTGGCCCATGCTCGGCGACGCATTCCTGGCCGGACCCCACAGCGACCAGTACATCGCGGGCTACGGGTTCCGGCTCTTCGGGGCCGAGGCATTCCGCGAAACGGGGTCCATTCCCCTCTGGAACCCCTTCATTCTCGGAGGACTGCCGTTCGTCGGGGGGATGCACGGCGACATCTTCTACCCCACCGCCTGGCTCCGCTGGATCCTCCCGACCGGCACGGCGATGAACCTGGGCTTCTCTCTGCATCTGGTTCTGGCGGGGTGGTTCGCCTACGGACTCCTGCGGAATCTTGGTCTCTCCTTCGGGGGCGCCCTCGCTGGTGGCCTCGCCTTTCAGTTGTCGGGGATGACCGCGTCCCTGGTGCAGCCCGGCCACGACGGCAAGCTCTTCGTCACCGCCCTCACCCCACTCCTCTTCCTGGGGCTCCTGCGGGGCATCCGGCACCGGCGCCTCGAGGGGTTCGGAATTGCCGCGCTCGCCGCCGGTCTCTCCCTGCACGGGCATCCCCAGCTCAGCACCTATCTGCTCATCGCGGCCGGGATCTGGACCCTCTACCTCATCTTCCTCGACCCGGACCGCCCGGCGCGAAGCTCCACGAACACCGCGGGTGCTCTCGGACTGGCGACCCTCGCCGTCCTCCTGGGCGTCGGGCTCTATTCCATTCAACTCCTCCCGGCGCTGGAGTACCTCCCCTTCTCGCCCCGCGGGGCAGGGGGTCCGAGCGCCGGTTACGAGTATGCCACCGGCTTTTCCATGCCTCCCGAGGAGATCATGTCCACGATCCTGCCGCAGTTCAACGGCGTGATCGAGGCATACTGGGGCCGCAATGGGCTCAAGCTCCACACGGAATACCTCGGCGCCATCGTCGTGGTACTGGCGGGCATCGGGATGATGTCACCCGGCCGGCGCTCCCTCAAGATGGCCCTGGGGGGAATCGCGGGTCTCTTCCTTCTCGTGGCACTCGGAGGGCACACTCCGTTCTACCGGCTCTGGTACGAGTTCGTCCCCATGATGAAGACGGTGCGCGCCCCCGGCATGGCCTTCTTCCTGGTCTCCTTCGTGGTGTCCCTCTTCGCCGCGTTCGGCGCGGAGTCGCTGCTCCGCTCGGCGGTGTCGCCCCGGAGGGTCCTGGCGTGGGGGATTCCCCTCCTCGCGGTCGGGCTGCTCGGCGTCCTCGGCATTCTCCAGCCGATCGCGGAGGGACTCGCCCGGCCGGAAGCCCTCACGCGGGTCATTGCCAATGCGGACGCACTCAGAGAGGGTAGCCTTCGCCTGGTGGTGATCATGCTCGCCGGAGGTGCGGTGCTCCTCGGGGTGGCTCGCGGCGCGCTGCGGGGCCAGTCGGGTCTGGCGCTTCTTCTGCTCGCCGTCCTGGTTGACCTCTGGAGCGTCGATCGCCGGTTCTTCACCTTCCAGCCGCCCGCATCCGTCACCTATGGCGACGACCAACTGACCGCGGCCATGCGACAGGCCCCGCTGCCGTTCCGGGCCTGGGATCCGGCCGGAGCCTATGCGGGGGCCGGGGTGTACCATGGCAAGTCGTGGCTCATGGCGTACGAGATCCCCACGCTCCTGGGCTACCACGGCAACGAGTTGAATGCGTTCGACGAATTGCTGGGCGGGAAGAATGTGTGGGGCGGACAGGTCAGTGCCAACATCTGGGACCTCTACGCCGTCCGGTTCATCCTGCTGGCCGAAGCCCAGGAGATTCCCGGGTATCATCAGGTGGCCGGCCCGGCGCAGGTCAAGTCCGGAGGGCAGGGGGTCCTCCTCGAGGCCGACAGCATCCCCCCCTGGGTTCGCGTCGTTCCGGGGGCGGCCAAGCTCCCCGAGGCCCAGATCGCCCCGACCATTCTCGATGCCCGGTTCCCGGTCGATCGCGTGGTACTGTATTCCGACACCACCTCGGTCGATCCGGCCCCGCTCGGCGCTCAGGTGCCTGACCCGGTGCCCGTGTCCGCGCGCCTGGTGGAGTGGCGTCCAGGGTATATGTCCATTGCAGTGGAAGGTCGCAGCGAAGAACCGGTCTACCTCCTCGCCGCTGAAAACTGGTACCCCGACTGGAAGGCCAGGGTGGACGGGAAGGAGGTTCCGGTGCATCGGGCGAACGGAGCCCTCCTGAGCGTGGTGCTCCCTCCCGGAGCATCGAATGTCACCCTCACGTTCACCGCCTCCGCCCGCTACCGGCTGGGGCGCACCATCAGTCTCCTCTCTCTGGCGATGATCGGGGCCCTGGTCCTGGTTCCGGCCATCCGGAAGCGGGAGGATCATACCGTGGGTTCCGGGTCATGACCGGAGCGTTCACGGTGCCGTTGCCGACGACCGCGGAGCGCTTCCTCGTGGTGCTGCCGACCTACAACGAGAGCCAGAACCTGAGTCAGATCGTCCCCATGATCCTCTCCCAGGACCAGCGGATCGAGGTGCTGGTGGTCGATGACAACTCCCCGGACGGCACCGGGAAAATGGCCGACATGCTCGCCTCGGCGATGTCCCGGGTGCACGTACTCCATCGGCCACACAAGGAAGGGCTCGGCCGGGCCTACCTGGCGGGCTTTCAGTGGGCCCTCGAACGGGACTTTTCGCTGATCTTCGAGATGGACGCCGATTTTTCCCATGATCCCGCCACCTTGCCGCGACTTATCGAGGCCGCCGCCGAGGCCGATCTGGTGGTCGGATCGCGCTACAAGAGTGGAGTCAACGTCATCAACTGGCCGATGTCCCGGCTCCTCCTCTCCATCGGTGCCAATGCCTACTCCCGCTGGATCACGGGACTTCCCCTGACCGATTCGACCGGGGGATTCAAGTGCTTCCGCAGGGAGGTTCTGGAGGCCATCGACTTCAACCGGGTGCGTTCGAATGGGTACGCCTTCCAGATCGAAATGAGCTACCGCGCGTGGCGGAAGGGGTTCCGGCTGGCGGAGGTTCCCATCGTATTCACCGACCGGGTGGAGGGACAGAGCAAGATGAACCGGAAGATCGTGCGGGAAGCGATCTGGATGGTCTGGTCGCTTCGGTTCCGCAGCCTCCTGGGGCGCCTGTGACCGGGACCACCTTCTACAAGATGTCCGGTTCCGGGAATGACTTTGTTATCCTGGACGGTCGGGACACTCCCCTGGAGGAGTGGTCAGCGGAGCGGGTGGCAGCGATCTGCCACCGCCGGACCGGAGTGGGGGGGGACGGGGTCGTCATCCTGACGCCGGAAGAAGACGACCTCCGCATGATCTATCTGAACAGCGATGGAGGAAGGGTGGCGATGTGCGGAAATGCGGCACTCTGTTGCACCCGGCTCGCGGTCCGCCTCGCGATGGCCCGCCCGGAAGGGATGAGACTCCGAACCGACTCGGGAGTCCTGGAGGCCCGGTGCGTGGGAGATGGGAACTTGGCAGAGATTCAGCTTCCCCCCTTTCGTCCCGGTCCGAAACCGCACCTTTCCCTGGGGGAGGGGGAGAGAGACGCCTGGTTCGGGGTCGTCGGAGTGCCTCACCTCATTGTCCTGGCGGATGACGCTCAGGAGGTGGATGTGGCAGTTCGGGGACGCGACCTCCGCTGGAACACTCAATTTGCCCCCGAGGGAACCAACGTGAACTTCGTGAGCCCCATTGGGACCACCGGGTTGTGGAAGATCCGGACCTTCGAGCGTGGTATCGAGGGTGAAACGCTGGCCTGTGGCACCGGGACCGTCGCCTCGGCGTTCACGCTCCAGGGGGCCGGGCTGGCCAGGCTGCCCATTGAGTTCGAAACCGGCTCCGGCGCCCGCCTGAGCGTGTCCGGCGGAACCGGCGCTGGAGATCCGTCGGTTGGATGGCTTCGGGGGGAAGGTCGGCTCGTCTTTCAGGGAACCTTGTAGGGAATGGTTCGTGAACGTCCCGAGTTGTTCACAAAATCCTAAACAATTGAATTGCAGGTAGTTACCAACACTTATCCACTTGCCGCCTGAACGTAACTTAACATAATACATCTTATACGTCGTAGCAGTACAGGACAGGTGCCCCTCGCAGGGATACCGATATGACCTTCTCCCTCGCTATCCTTCAGGGATGCACCTCCCGACGACACCATGACCATTCTTCTCCTGGTCGTGGGAATCTCCTTGGCGATTTCCTTCCTGTGTTCCATTCTCGAGGCTGTTCTCCTGTCTATCACGCACTCCTACGTCGGGGTCCTTCAGGAGCGCAGGCACCCGGCCGGCAACCTTCTCGCCGACATGCGCCGCAACATCGAGGAGCCGATCGCGGCGATTCTCACGCTCAACACGATCGCCCACACGATCGGTGCGGCCATGGGCGGGGCGATCGCCCTGGAGCTCTTCGGGAACCGCTGGGTGGCCCTTTTCTCCGTGGTTCTGACGTTCCTCATCCTGGTCTTCTCGGAGATCCTGCCCAAAACGATCGGGGCAACCTACTGGAAGAAACTTGCGCCGTTCTCCGCGTGGGTGCTCCGCGGCATGATTTGGGTAATGAAGCCTGTGCTGATTCCTCTCGCATTCCTCAACCGGCTCATCACCCCGAGGCGGGTCCAGGGCTCCACCGTGAGCCGCGCGGAACTCGAGGTGCTGGCGGAGATCAGTCGCCGGGAGGGAACGATCGATCAGGTGGAGTGGGAGGTCCTGACCAACGTCATGAACCTGAACGCCGTGAATGTCGGCCAGGTCATGACCCCACGCACGCAGGTCGTGGCCGTGCCGATTGAAGCCGGTGTGGATGAGGCCCAGCACGTCATGCTCCGGGAGGGTCGCCTCCGACTGCCGGTGTTCCTGGGAACCATCGATGAGGTGGTCGGCGTGCTGCTGGCCCGGGATCTCTGGGGTGCGGCGCGGGTCGGCGAGACCGAGATCAGGAAGATCATGCGCGAGCCGACCTTTGTCCCGGCCACAAAGCCGGTGGAGGACGCCCTGCGGCAGATGCGGCAACACCGGATCAAGATGGCCATTGTGCTCGACGAGTACGGGGGCACGGCGGGGCTGGTGACCCTCGAGGATCTCATCGAGGAGATCGTGGGTGAGATTCACGATGAGCATGAGCAGGAGCCCCCGGAGTTTGTTGACACCCCCGATGGCCAGGTCCAGATCAGCGGTTCGGTGCCCATCGGGGATGTCAACGCCCGCCTGCACCTGTCACTGCCGGAGGATGACTGTGACTCGATCGGCGGATTCGTCTTCGGGCGACTCGGACGGATGCCCGTCGCGGGCGACGAGGTGACCGTCGACGGAGGAAGCCTCCGGGTGGTCGACATGGACGGCCGTCGCATCCACCGTCTGGTCTTCCTCCCGGATTCGGGTTCAACCCTTCACACCTTCGACAACATAAGCCCCTGAACCCGACTGAAGTACTTCACGTTTCGGGTAAACAGCGAGGCCCCGCGAGCAACGGAGATACCGGCGATCAGAGAGTCGGCCATCCCGATCGACTGTCCAGCCCCTTTCAGGGTCAGCAGGATTTCAGCGGCCGCCCGTGCAGCGGGCTGATCCACAGGCAACAGTCCCACCGGAGCGAGCAACGCGGCCACCTCCTCGCTTGCCCGCGACGAGGTGGCGCCGCTCCAGAGTTCGAAGGCGGAGATGGCGGTCGTCACCAGTTGATTGGCCTCGAGAGCGCCGATGACCTGGGAGGCGATCGGTTCCCGTCCGCGGAGGGTGTCGATCAGGACGTCGGTATCCACGACGATCAGCGCCACTGCCGTCTCAGCGCTGCGGCGTGGTCATCGAGGGCGTCCGCCTCTGCCTCGCTGAGCGATCCCATGGCTGCCCTGGCCCGCGCCTTCTGCCCGGCGCGTTCATCCGTTTCGGCAAGGTAACGAACCACCGCTTCCTGGACGATGCGGGAAAAGCCCTTCTCGCCCCGTCGCGCGGCGAGGGCCAGGGAGTTCCACCCGGAGTTCGTCGGAGAGTTCGATCGTTGTTCTCATGAATGGAAAGCTACATGCATGCATGCATGCATGTGTCAAGAGAAGCCTCACCTGCCCGGGTACGGGTACGTGTACGGGGAGATGATCCAATTACCCAACACCCAACACCCAGTCCCCAAAACCCGCAGTTACCGAATGGGTGCGAGCTCTCCCAGGCGGATCTTCGCTTCGGTCACCGCGGCGCTCCCCGGATAATCGCTGAGGATCCGTTCCAGCGCCGCCACAGCAGCGGCGGTGTCACCCGCGGTGGCTCGGGCACGCGCCACGTTCAGCAGGGCGTCGGCCTTCTCGAACGTCAGGGTGCTGAGCCGGGAGGAACGCTCAAAGGCATCCGCCGCCTCGGCGAATTTTCCCTGGTTTTCGAGGGAGATGCCGAGCAGCTGGGCGGCCTGGGCGGCCACCGGACCCGAAGAGACCCGGTCGAGCAGCGCCTGCAGATCCTGGGATGCAAGCTCGTGCTGGTTGCTCTGCATCCGCACCACATTAAGGGAGAGCGTGGCGTGCAGGGCCGCGTCGGTGCCCCGGTAGGTGTCGATCACCCGCTGAAGCTCGTTCTGGGCGAGGGGGAGGTTGCCGGCATCCATGGCCACCCGCGCCCCCTCGAGTGCCTGCAGCGCAAAAGCTTCCTTCCGCTTCCCGCTCGCCACGGCAAACCAGATGACCAGAACCAGGACCACGATCGCGCCCGCGCCGATGCCGAGTGCCCGCCGATGCCGCTCCATCCACTCGATGGCCGTTCCCCCGGTCCCCGCTGCTGTCGCCTGCTCCATACGCACTCCAACCGTGGCTGTCATGGAAGATCGTCCTCGTGTTTTTTCCGCAGGGGCTGCCCGCCCCCGGTATACCCCCGGGGCGACTCGAACGCCCGGCCAACGGTTTAGGAAACCGCTGCTCTATCCACCTGAGCTACGGGGGCCAAGCCATCAAATCTACGAGACTTAAGAGAGGAAAGTCAAATCAGCCCCCCCCTCACACCTGGGCCAGAACCGTCACCCTGCTCCCGTTCAACTGCTCCCGTCCCCCGAGTCCACCAATTTCCAGCACGAAGGCCCAGGAAGCTACTCCGTACCCGGCCAGCTCACTCAACCGGCCGGCCGCGGCCGCCGTCCCCCCGGTGGCCAGCACATCGTCCACGATCCCGACCGCGCATCCCGCCGACAGGAGATCCCGGTGCAGCTCCAGGGCGTCGCTTCCATACTCCAGGGCGTACTCTTCCCGGTGCCGTGGACCGGGGAGTTTTCCCGGCTTCCGGGCAAGCAGGAGCGGAAGATGCCGGGCCCGGGCAACCGCTGCGGCAAAGATGAACCCCCGTGCCTCGATCCCCACGACGGCCTTCACATCGTCCCCCAACCCTTCGGCCAGGGCCTCGGTGACGTCCCGGAAAAGGTCGGCGTCTGCCAGGACAGGGGTGATGTCCTTGAACGCAATCCCCGCCTTCGGGAAGTCCGTAAAGGTCCGGGCCGACCGGACGATCCGTTCTCCCAAATCATGATATTTAGGATGATGTGACAATTCGTGACCCCTTGTATACTAATGATTTATGCAGTTTAACTAATCAAAATTCTCCTGTCATTCCCGCGAACGTGGGAATCCATTTTCCTGCCTCAGTCCCTCGTCAAAATGGATCCCGCGTTCGCGGGGATGACGTTCCGTTTATGGTCTGGCCCGCCGATGCCAGAGGACGTAGCCCCCGACGATCGCCACCAGCACCGGAGCGATGACGAGGAGCGCACGGGAGGTATAGGCGTGGACCGCTGCCTCCCGGAGAGCCTCCCCATGTCGCCCGAGGATCCAGCCCCCATAGAGAAGCACAGTGCACCAGATCCCCGCCCCGAGGGCGGTCCACGCCACGAAGGGACCGAGCCGCATCCGCGCCATCCCAGCCGGAACTGAGATGAGCTGACGAACCACCGGTACCAATCGCCCAACGAAGGTGCTCACCTCACCATGGCGCCGGAAAAATGACTCGGCTCGGTCCAGCCCCTTGGCCGACACGAAGAAATACTTCCCGTACCGGCGGAGGAACGGCTCCCCCACCCGAATGGCAAACCAGTAATTGAACAGCGCTCCGGCCAGGCTCCCGGCGAGCCCCGCCGCGAGGGCAAGCCCAAAGTGCATCTTCCCCTGCGCCGCGAGATATCCCGCCGGCGGGAGCACCAGTTCGCTCGGAAAAGGGATGAAGGAGGACTCGATCGCCATCAGGACCAGGATGCCCGGATAGCCCAGCGCCAGCACTGTCTCCACGATCGTGGCAATGACCTGCTCAATCATGCGGGAATGTCTCCAGGGAAGCCATGCTCCCCGAGGAGGGGCACGAATCGTACCTGCTCGATCACCTCGGTCTCGAGCCGATCTCCCTTCTTTGTCCCGACGGTGAGACGCTGCAATTGCTGATCGCCGAGGGGGATGACAATCCTCCCCCCTTCGGCGAGCTGCTCAATCAGGGGCCCCGGGATTGCCGGCGATGCCGCGGCTACGACAATGGCATCATAGGGCCCGAGTGGGCGCCAACCCAGGGTCCCATCACCGACCAGCACGGTCACGTTGCGGACGCCTGCGTCCTGGAGGGCCTGGCGGGCTTGTGCCGCGAGGTGTGGTAGTCGCTCCACAGCCACGACGGCGTGGGCGAGTGTGGCGAGGAGCGCCGTCTGGTACCCCGACCCCGCCCCGACCTCGAGAACCTTCTCCTTTCCCGTCAGGCGCAGTGCCTCGAGGGACCGGGCCTGGACCGAGGGCTGGGAAATGGTCTGGCCCGCGGAGAGCGGAAGGGCGCTGTCCTCGTACGCGCGGTGCCGCACGCTGGCGGGAACGAAGAGATGCCGCGGTACGGTGGCAATGGCCCGGAGAACCGAGAGGTCGCGGATGCCCCTCCCCCGCACCGTTTCAACGAGTGCGCTCCGGTATCCCCCATAACTGTCCTGAGCGTAATCTACCGGTCCAGGGACCATGACCGCACCGTCTCCAGGAGGGGATAATTAGTCAGGTCCATGTGGAGCGGAGTGATGGAGATGTACCCCTCCCCCGTGGCGCGATGATCGGTTTCGCCCTCGCCGGTATAGGTGATGCTCCCTCCCCCGATCCAGTAGACGTCCCTTCCCCGGGGATCCTGCAACCGGGTCAGCGACTCGGAGAAGTACCGGCTGCCGAGCTTGGTCACCCGGAAGCCCTGGACCTGGTCGGCGGGGAGATCAGGAAGGTTGATGTTGAGGAGGGTGCCGGGAGGGAAGCTGGTCTTGACGATCCGCCGCACCAGCCGGACCAGGGTATCGCGATAGGTCAGCAGGGTCTCGGTATCCTCTCCCGAAAAACTGACGGCGATCCCCGGGACACCCAGGTTGACTGCCTCCATCGCAGCGGCCACGGTCCCTGAATAGAGTACATCCTCCCCCATGTTGGGCCCGTGATTGACCCCGGAAAAGACGAAATCGACCGGATCGGGAAGGAGTCCCCCGAGCGCCAGGAGCACACAATCGGTCGGGGTCCCGTCGATCTGAAAAGACCCGTCGTGACGGCGGGCGGGCCGGAGCGGACGGTGCATCGTCAGGGAATGGGAGGTCCCGCTCTGTTCCCGGTCGGGAGCCACCACCGTGACCTGGGCAACGGTGAGACATGCCTCACCCAGAAGCCCGATCCCCGGGGCGAGGATGCCGTCGTCGTTCGTGACAAGTATGTGCATATGGGGGGAAAGATAACCGGCGACGTTGCGGGATCCATGCACGGGGAAGTGCGAAGTTTGAAGTTTGAAGGGAAGAGCCTGACCCAGCACCGGGGCGTCATCTCATGTACCCGGCCCCCACCTCCCTCCGCGCCTCCGCGTGACCCTTTGCGCGACGTCAGTCCCCAGCGATGAGTCTCTCCCCGACCAGGGGAGACCCGACGAGGGGAAGTACTCCGACGACCTCCTCAGATCCCTCGCTCCCGCTCGGGATGGCGCTTCCGGTGGAACGCCGGGGCCCCGTTTCCTTCGTGTCTTCGTGTCTTCGTGTGAACATCTCCTGTACCGGGCCCCGACCTCCCTCCGCGCCTCCGCGTGACCCTTTGCGCGACGTCTGTCCCCGGCGATGAGTCTCTCCCGACCATCGCTTTTCTCCTTCAAACTTCGAACTTCACCCAGGGGGCACCGACCCGTCCAGCACTCCCATGATGATGTCCAATTCCTGGCGCAGCTCAGACAGGGTGGCCACCTTGGCCGCGGTGCGAGCCTCGGCCTTCAACTCCCCGGTCCGGCGCAACTGATCGAGACGCTGCCGCGCCCCGTCGATCGTGAACTTCTCGGTATAGAGGAGGTGCTTGATGAGAAGGATGACCTCCACCTCGCGGCCCCGGTAGATCCGGTTTCCCGCCCGGTTCTTGGTGGGACGGAGCACCCGGAACTGGCTCTCCCAGTATCGCAGCACATGGGGACGCAATCCGGTCAGGGAGCAGACGTCCCCAATGGCAAAGAACTCCTGGACCGGCGGGGGTGTGGTCATCGGTCGCGTTCCGGGCGGAGGTCCCGGGTCATCAGATCGGCGATCGCGTCGCGGGGAGACTTCCCCTCGAAAAGCACGGCTCTCACTTCGCTGGTGATGGGGAGCTCCACCTTCACCCGCTCGGCAAGCCGCGAGGCGGCATCGGCGGTGTTGACTCCCTCCGCCACGGTCCGGTGCATCACCCGGTGCTCCTCGAGGGTCTGTCCCCGGGCCAGGGCCACGCCGAGCGACCGATTCCGGCTGAGCGAACCACAGGTGGTCAGGATCAGGTCCCCGATACCGGCGAGTCCGGCAAAGGTCGCGGCCTCGGCACCGAGCGCCGTGCCGAGCCGGGTCATTTCCGCCAGTCCTCGGGTGATGAGCGCCGCCCGCGGGTTGTTGCCGAGCCCGAGACCCTCCAGGATTCCGGCCGCGATGGCGATGACGTTCTTGAGGGAGCCTCCCAGCTCCGTCCCGATCACGTCGCCCGAGGTATAGACCCGAAACCGATCGGTGGAAAACGCCTCCTGCACCTGCCGGGCCACCGGGGCCTCTCCGGAGGCGGCCACCACCGCCGTCGGCTGAGCCTCGTAGACCTCGCGGGCAAAGCTCGGTCCCGACAGCGCCACGAACGGAGCCTGAGGAACTTCCGCCCGGGCCACGTCCGACATCAGCGCCAGCGTCTCCATCTCGATTCCCTTCGAGGCACAGACCAGGGGCACGCCCCCGGTCCACCCGTGCACCACCTGGCGCAACACCGTCCGGGTGACGTGGCTCGGTGTGGCCACGACCACCAGTTCCGCTCCCTCCACCGCCTCGAGGGGGTCGGACACCGCGGCCAGGCCGGACGCCAGAGTGCACCCCGGGAAGTAGAGGCGATTCTCCCGGTCCCGGTTCACGCTCTCCACCACCTCCGGCTCGTAGGCCCAGATCCGCACCGGATGCCCGGCCCGCGCCAGCAGGTTGGCGAGAGCGGTCCCCCAGCTCCCGGCTCCCAGGACTCCAATACGGTGGGTCACGATGTCCCCTCCTCCGAGCGCCGACCGAAGCGGGGCTCGGTTCCATTCAGCAGGCGCCGCAGGTTGGCACGATGCAGCACGATCACCGCCACCGCCAGCAGCACCTGCAACCAGAGAGTGTGGCGAGCCTCCGGGTGCAGCAGATACCCCGCCACCGGAAGGAGGGCCGCAGCTGCGATGCTGGCCACCGATACATACCCGGTAAGAAACAGGAGCGCGCCCCAGGTGGCCACCACCACGGCAAAGGCCAGGGGCAGCAACCCGAGGACCACACCGGCGCCGGTGGCGACCCCCTTCCCACCGCGGAACCCGACGAACACCGAGAACACATGGCCCACGACGGCGGTTAACCCGAGCGCGATCGACATCACGGCGTCGCCGTGGGCCAGAGAGGCGAACCAGGCGGTGGGGATCGCTCCCTTGGCGATGTCGAAGAGTGCCACCGGAACCGCATAGCGCCAGCCCAGCACCCGGTACAGGTTGGTGGCACCGAGGTTTCCGCTGCCATGTTCCCGCAGATCGATTCCGCGGAACCCTCTGGCCACCCAGTGGCTCGTGGGGATCGCCCCCACGAGATACGCCAGGACAAACCAGAGGGAGGTCGTCACCGCCGCTTGCCCGATTTCATCTTGAACTTGATCCGCAACGGGGATCCGGCAAAGCCCCAGGCCTCGCGGAACCCCCGCACCAGGTAGCGCTCATAGCTCTCGGGCAACATCGTCGGCCGGTTGCTCACGATGGCAAACCTGGGGGGCGCCGTGCCGATCTGGGACGCGTAGAGGAGGCGGACCTCCTCGCCGGGACGCTGGGGCGGCTGGTTCCGGTCCACCAGTTCCCGCAACACCCGGTTCACCTCCGCCGTGGCCACCCGCTCATGGCGCCCCTGGCCCACGCGAATGATCTCGTCGAGCACCTTCCGGGCCCGCTGCCCGCTGGTGGCCGAGAGGAAGATGAACGGAATGAACTCCAGGAAAGGCGCCTTCGCGATCAACGCCTTCCTCCCCCGCTCGGCGGTGTTGGTGTCCTTTTCCGATACCAGGTCCCACTTGTTCACCGCGATGATCAGGGCGGCGCCCTCGTCCCACACCTCGTTGGCAATGCGCAGGTCCTGAATCTCGAGCCCCCGGGTCGCGTCGACCACCAGCACGCAGACATCGGCCTCGGCGATGGCGCGCTGGGTTCGGAGCGTGCTGTAGAATTCGATGTCCTCCACCACCTTGGAGCGCTTGCGGAGGCCGGCGGTGTCGATGAACCGGATCGTGGTGTCATGATATTGGAGCACCGAATCGACCGCATCCCGCGTGGTGCCCGCCTCGGGCGACACCACATAGCGATCCTCGCCCAGGAGCCGGTTGGCCAGGGAGGACTTGCCGGCGTTGGGCCGCCCGATGATGGCCACCGAGATCTCGTCGCACGGGTGGGCCTCCCCCTCGGGGAGTGCCTCGATCACCACATCGAGAAGATCGCCACTCGCCTTCCCCACCTGCGCGCTCACCGGATGCGGTTCCCCGAGACCGAGTTCGTGAAACGCATAATGCTCATGCGTCGCCGGGAGGTTGTCGAGCTTGTTGACCGCCAGAACCACCGGTACCGTCACCTTGCGGAGACGTTCCGCGATGGCCCTGTCCACCGGATGGACCCCCGCCTGGCCATCGACCACGAAGAGGATCGCATCGGCGGCGGCGAGGGCCTGGTCGACCTGATCCCGGATCGCCTTGTCCATCGCGTTCGACGCATCGGGTATCAACCCCCCGGTGTCGACCAGCCAGAAGGTGTGGCCTGCCCAGTCGGCGCGGGCAAAGTGCCGGTCCCGTGTGGTCCCCGCCTGATCCGACACGATGGCGGTCCGGCCCCCGACGATCCGGTTGAACAGGGTCGACTTGCCCACGTTGGGGCGGCCGACGATGGCGACAGTGGGAAGACTCATGCCCCCTCCCCCTCCTCGACCAGGACATCCACGAACGTTTTCGACATCCAGATCGGCATGGGCACTCCCGCCTGCAATTCCGTGAGGGACAGGTCGTCGATGAACCGACCATGATCGTTCAGGGCCTCACCGGGCAGGAGCACCAGGTCGAGGTCGTTCCGGTTCCGGATGGCATCGAGAAAGTCACGGCCCGGCAGGAGTCCCGCCGTGGTGACCCGGGATCCGAAGAGCGTGTTGGTGAGGGGCATCAACTCGAACGTGGCCCCCGTGGCCTGGCGCAGGGGGTCCAGCACCTGGGGCATCAGCGCCCCCATCGAGGCGCCGGTGCAGACCCCGATCCGCCGGCCCTCGAAACCGGGGAGCCGCTCCGCGGTCCGGATCTGCTGCTGGAGATACCGCACCGACCCGACCCCGTTCTCCACCTGATCGAACGATCCGTAGCTCTCGGCCGAGGGGAGGTCCAGCTCGGCGCGGAGGTAGAGCTCGTCCGCGCCGTACACCCAGGCGTCGTCCCGGGTCTCGCGGGCCCGCTCGGCGAAGGGCGCGATCAGGTCGACGGCCGCGCGGCACTCCGCCACGGTCGGTTCCCGGACCAGGTGGTGCTTGCTATACTCGGTGAGGCCCACCGGCACCACCGACACGCTCAGGATCGCGTCTCCAAAATCCCAGAGATCAGAGAGGGTGCGCTGGAGAATCTCCCCGTCGTTCACCCCGGGCGACATCACCACCTGGGTGTGGAACTGAATGTCGTGGGCCGCGAAGTGACGGAGCTGTTCGAGGATGTCCGGCGCGTCGGGATTGCGGAGGAGATAGCGGCGGCTCACCGGATCGGTGGCATGGACCGACACGTAGAGGGGAGACAGATGATACGCGATGATCCGGTCGGTGTCCCACGGCTTGAGGTTGGTCAGGGTGGCGAAGTTGCCGTACCGGAACGACAGGCGGTAGTCGTCGTCGCGGATGTAGAGCACCTCGCGGAGCCCCTCGGGCAACCCGTCGACAAAGCAGAAGTCGCAACGGTTGGCGCAACGGCGGATCCGCGGTGGCTCGAGCACGGCGCCGAGCGGATCCTCCAGGTCCCGTTCGATCTCGTACTCGACCTCCTCGCCATCGGGGTGGCGGACGTGGAGGAGGAACTCCTCCTCGGCGGTCAGGAACTCCCAATCGAGAAAATCGGTGAGCCGGTGGCCATCCACCGACAGAAGGGTGGTCCCCGGGCGAATCCCCATCTCCTCGGCGAGGGAACCGGGTTGGACCGCTTCAACTTGGATCATCAACGCTCCAGCAACCGGGGAAAGGGGGCGAAGGAGGCCCGGTTGCATCCGGCGGGTAATATGACTCTATCCTGCTGTATTAACAAGGCTTACGGCCGGTCGCCTCAAGCAGAGTTGAAGTGTACGGTTTTCAGTGTTCAGTGTTCAGGGTGCAGAGTACGGGAGGACGGAGTCATCCCGAGTGAAACGATGGATCTGAGAAGGACGGGAGAGTACTTCCCGTCGTCCGGATCGTGAACTCGTTTCCCAGGTCCGGGATGACGCTTGGACTGTGGACTCCTTCAAACTTCAAACTTCACACTTCAAACTTCTTCGCCGAGCCCCTACGCACCGCATCGAAACCACCAGCAACCCCGAAGGGGTTGTTGTCATAGCCCAGGGTTGGCGCGCAGCGCCTACCCTGGGTGCGTCATCCGACGCTATATCATCAACCCCAACGGGGTTGCGTCATGGGAGGGCACGGCGCGGCCGTGCCATGACTTGGTACACCCTGACAACCCGATTCCCAGGGTAGGCGCTGCGCGCCAACCCTGGGCTGGGGACCACGATGCCCCGTTGGGGCATTGGGTTTCGCCGGACCTCCGACCCATTCTCACTCGCCGCGCCCCTCCCTCACATCTGCCAATGGACCCCGGCGTCCGCCGGGGTGACGTTCTGAGAATATGCCGAGGCCCCGTCTCCTCTTGACGCCCCGAGGTTACGCCCCGGTCTTGTCAACACCACTGGCTGTAGCTACATTGTAATTACATCTTAGGAGGTCTCGTGAAGACTCGAATCATCCGGATCGGTAACTCCCGCGGCGTACGGATACCCAAGCCCCTCCTCACCCAGGCAGGGCTCAGCGACGAGGTGGAGCTTCGGGTCGAGGCGGGCGCGATACACATCGAGTCGGTCTCCCCCCCTCGTGCCGGGTGGGCCGAGGCGGCACAGCAGTTGGCAGCGGCCGGAGAAGCAGGACTGCTGGATGAACCAATCCCTACTCGCTTCGACCAGGACGAATGGGAGTGGTGACGGCTGGCACCGGGGTCCGACGCGGTGACGTGTACCTCGTGGCCTTGAACCCCACGCGCGGACAGGAGATCCACAAGACCCGGCCCTGCGCCGTGGTGTCACCGGATGAGCTGAATGCCCATCTCGGGACCTTCATCGTCGCACCACTGACCACCGGGACCCATCGCTATCCCTTTCGGCTGCAGTGCCGCTTCGGGGGCAAGACGGGGTTTCTGGTGCTGGACCAGGTGCGCGCCGTTGATCACGAGCGACTCGTCCGGCGCGTGGGGCGGCTATCCCCGGACACCCTCTCCAAGGCCCTGGTGACCCTGCAGGAGATGTTTGCTCCGTGACGCGTGCCAATGGACCCCGGAGGGCGAATGTGATTCTACGATCCGACACCTCCTTCAGACCTCACGATGGACCCCGGCGTCCGCCGGGGTGACGTTCCGAGAATACGCCACGGCCCCGTTTCCTCCGTGCCTCCGCGTGAGCCCCTTCCAACTTCACACTTTCAACTTCAAACTTCCCTTCGTGCCTTCGTGTCTTCGTGTGAGCCCCTCCGCGCGGCCTTGCGTTGATGATTCGCCCCTGCGATCCGACACCTCCTTTACACCTCACAATGGACCCCGGCGTCCGCCGGGGTGACGTTCTGAGAATGCGCCGAGGCCCCATTTCCTTCGTGCCTTCGTGTCTTCGTGTGAGCCCTTCACCCTTCCATGGACCCCGGCGTCCGCCGGGGTGACGTTCCGAGGATATGCCGAGGCCCCGTTTCCTTCGCGCCTTCGCGTGAGCCCCTTCGAACTTCACACTTCGAACTTCAAACTTCGCTCCATCGCCTCCAAGATCCGCTGAACATCCCGCTCCTCCAGAACCAGCGGCGGCTTGATCTTGATCACGTTGTGATGCGGCCCGTCCGTCGAGAGCAGCACCCCCTCCCCCTTCATCCGTTCCACCAGATTTCGCGCCTGCCTCGGCGCGGGAGTCCGGTCCGTGCCCTCGACACACTCGACGCCGAGAAAGAGACCCCGTCCCCGGACCTCGCCGATCAGGGGGTGGTCCGCGGCGAGTTCGAGCAGACCTGCCTGGAGACGGGCGCCGAGCTGCGCCGCGCGGGCCCGGAGGCCCTCCTCCTCGATCACGTCGAGAACGGCCAGACCGACGGCGCAGGAGACGGGATTGCCGCCGAAGGTGTTGAAGTACTCCATCCCGTTGGCGAACGCGTCCGCAATGGCTCGGGTGGTGATGACAGCGCCCATGGGGTGACCATTGCCGAGTGGTTTGCCGAGGGTGACGATATCGGGGACGACCCCCTGCTCCTCGAAGGCCCACCACGCGGTGCCAACGCGGCCGAGCCCGGTCTGTACCTCGTCGATCACACAGAGGGCCCCGGCGCTTCGAGCGGCTGCACATGCCGCCTTCAGGTACCCCGCGGGGAGCACCACCTGGCCGGCGCAGCTCAGGATCGGTTCGCAGAAGAAGGCCCCCGCGCCGCCGTTCTCCGCGAGTTCCCCGCAGGCTCGGCTCATCTCCCCGGCGACATCACGAACACTGCCGGTTCCAGGTGTGGCGAGGAGCCGCACATGAGCCGGGGTTCCCTGCCCTCCCGGGCCGAGATGTTTGTAGCCACCAATGTCGATCAGGGCCCCGGAGTTGCCGTGATAGCCGTCCCGCATCGCGACCACTCCGCGCCGTCCGGTGGCGGCCCGGGCCAGCCGGAGGGCGAGTTCGTTCGCCTCCGACCCGCTGTTGACCAGGAAGCAGACCTCCAGCGGATCGGGGAAAAGCCCCGTGAGACGCTCGGTGTACTCCAGGAACCGGGGGTGCAGATACCGGGTGTTGGTGTTGAGCACCGCAGCCTGACTGCTCAGTGCCGCCACCACCCGCGGGTGGCCATGGCCCACGTGGGCCACGTTGTTGACCCCGTCGAGGAAACGCCGCCCCTCGTGATCATACAGATACTGCCCCTCCCCCCGGACGATCACGAGCGGTTCGGCGTAGGAGAGGCTGAGATTGGCGCCGGTGATCCGGTGTCGGCGTTCGAGCAGCGACGGGATTTCGAGAGGCTGTGCGGCGACGGACCCTTCCTCCAGCCCCGCCAGCACCGCGGGGTTGGGACAGATCGCGGTCCAGAGGGTGCGCCAGTCGGGGGGAGCAACTCCAGGATAGTCCCCCCCCGCGTCCGGGTCGGTCAGGATCAGTTGCAGGTGGAGATGCGGGGGCCACCCGCCGTTTACCGCACACCCACCAATCGTGGCGAAGGGGGTGCCGGCCCGGAGAACGGTTCCGGGGGTGAGTTCCGCGAGGCAACCGCGGGAGAGGTGCCCGTAAAGGGTATGGAATCGGTGCCCTTCCCGCGTCGCATGTTCCAATACCACCGTGGGGCCGTAGTCGAGTTCTCCGGCGTTGTCCGCCACGGTGAACACCACCCCGTCGAGTGGCGCCCGCACCGGGGTCCCCTCGGCGGCGAAGATGTCGAGCCCGATGTGGATGGTGCGCGCGGTGCCGCCCACGGTCCCCCCTCCGGACTCGCCGAACCCCCTGCTCTGATAGAGGAGGCGCGGCTCGTTCCAGCGGCCGATCGCGGCCCCCCCACGGGAGGGGTGGGCCAGGCAGTGGGCGTCGATCCACCGGGAAAAGGCGGCGGCATCGAGCGCGGCTCCGGGGCCGGCGTCGGGACTCGAGGCGCTCAGGTCGAGTATCGGAGCACCGCGTAGGTCCCCCATCACCGGCACCAGCTGTCCCTCCAACGCAGTCTTGCGGATGTGGGCCAGGACAGCATCCCGGTGGGGCGCGGGAGGGAGTCCGGCCGCTCGTCGGAATGCCGCGAGCACCACGCCCTCGGGGAGGGATCGGGTGGCCTCGAAGGCGCGGCGGATCGGGGCCTGGCTCACCTGGTGATGGTCGTTATCCGCCGGGCCCGACCTCCGCGACGCGGCGTGGACCGCACTCAGGGCCCAGCGCATCCGGACCAGGTCCCAGAGCAGGTTCAGTTCCTCGTCCTCGAGGGTCCGGGGTTCGCTGTATCCCTCGATGACGTGGCACGCCGCCGCAAGGGGGTCGGTGCAGTCGAGCATCAGGTAGGCCAGCCCGACGGCCAGTTCCACGACGGCGGGACCCCACACCATGTCTCCGAAGTCGATGAGCCCGGTGACCTGCGGCTCCTCGTGCGGCAGCGCGCGGGTCACCAGAATGTTGTCGTCGTTCCAGTCGTTGTGGAGGAGTTGTTGTGGGAAACGGGTGACGCGGGGCAGACTCGATTCGACGAAGCGCCGAGCCATCGGGACAAACTCCCGCAGCGCCGGGTCGGGAGATCTCTCCAGTTCCGGCACGATCCACGTGGCCTGCGGGAGGTCCCAGGCGAAGGGATCCCCCGGCGCAGCACTGCCGACGCCCGCGGCGAGCGAATCGGGCGTCCCGGCCATCGCGACGGTCGCCGAGGCGAGGGCTCGGCCCGCGCTGCGGAGGAGAGGCGGGGTGCGGTCTCGGCATCGGGATAGGGGGTTGCCGGGCACCCAGGTGGTCACCTGCACTGCGGTCACCGATCCGTCGGGGGACACGTGCGGGTGCCATCCCCTGCCCTGCCGATCGGCCACCAGTAGGGGTATCTGCACCGCGCCGAGCGTGCCCCGGGCCCACCGAAGGAACCCGGCCTGGAGGTCGAGCCGGGCGCGATCGGCGTCGGTGAGGGCCGGTCCGATCTTGACGACGTGGGTGAGTGCCCCGTTCAGGACCACGGCGTACGTGGCGCCCCGGTCGGCGGACAGCGGGACCAGCTCCCCCTCGATCCCGAACTCGGCGCGGGGGAGCTCAGCGTGCTCGGAGAGCGAGGCGGGAGACGTGGTGGAGGTTGGGGTCGGCATCGGGAAGGAAATCTAGTCCGTGACTTGGCGCACGCGGAAATCGCGACGGTGCACCTTTCCCCCTCGAGCGCATCCCTACCCGTACACGTACTCGTACACGTACCCGAACGGGTGGCAGACGACCGCGGCCGATGACCCCTTGTGCTCGGGCGTGCTCGGCCTTGAGCCGTGTTTCCCGGGGCGGACGCCACCGGTGAGCCCCGGTCGGTCCCTCCAACTTTGTGAAACTTTTCACAATTCCTGATTGGGCCCCCTGGCCTTCGCGGGGTTACCAGATCGACCGGCAAGTGCTAATGTTCTGGGCCTTTATCATGCACCCATCACGTGAACAGTCTCCCCGTCCCACGGGGAGAAGGCCGCCACCAATCTACCCGAGTACCCGGACAGCATTGCACGCCTGTTATGATTGCGACACCTGGACCGTGGCTACTAATCAACGATCAGATGAGGTAGCCGTTGGCTAATCGAAAGACCAGCTCGAAGAAGGCAACCACGACCTCCGCCAACGTCGGCCACGAGGCCCAGCTCTGGCAGATGGCCGACGCCCTCCGCGGCAGCATGGACGCCGCGGAGTACAAGGGCCACAACCATCGGCCACAATGCCCTGGAGGGCAGGTCAACCGCGCCCGAACCCCGGCTGACATCCGATCGCACGGCGCGGCCGTGCCCTGACCTGGTGCGATACGGGCATCTCTCTCCCAGGGTAGGCGCTGCGCGCCAACCCTGGGCTGGGGACCACGATGCCCCGTTGGGGCATTGGGTTTCGCCGGTCATCCGACCCATTCTCACTCGCCGAGCCCCTCCCTCACATGCCAATGGACCCCGGCGTCCGCCGGGGTGACGTTCGGAGGATACGGCGAGGCCCCTTTTCCCCCCGC
>JBGSKF010000176.1:0-14100 GCA_041741375.1 Gemmatimonadales bacterium
CGCTCCGGGCGTCGTCGCCCGACCTCAATCGCTTGCGGGAAGGGGGCCGGAGCGGAACCGGGCGCCGCCATTGGGCTCGGGACGGGCTGGTCGTGGGCCAGACGGCGCTGGCTCTGGTGCTGCTGATCGGAGCGGCACTGCTGGTGCGGAGTTTCCAGAAGCTTCAGAACGTGGATCCGGGGTACGATACCGACGACCTCTACACCTTCCAGTTCGCCCCCGAGCAGGAGCGCCTGAGGACCGGCCCGGACTGGGGCCGGCTCCACCTCGATTTCATGGATCGGCTGCGCGCTCTCCCCGGCGTGACGTCGGTGGGCGTGGTGAACAACCTTCCGTTGGATGAGGGAACCGGCGGCGGGCGCTGGTTGACCGATGCCATGACAGAGGAAGCCGGCGGCACCCTGCTCGACCAGAACTTTACCGGTGGTGACTACTTCCGGACCATCGGCATCGACCTGCTCAAGGGCCGCGCATTCACCGACGATGAAGCGGTGACGCCCAACAACAGCATCATCGTCAGCCGCTCCGCTGCCGAGACGCTGTGGCCGGGGCAGGACCCTCTGGGCCAAAGGTTACGGCGCCGCCTGGGAGGCGAGGTGCTGGCCTTCACCGTGGTCGGTGTGGTGGAGGATGTGAAGCAGGACGACTGGCGCGACGCCGGGGAGGCGGGGGTGTACCTGCCCCTGACCGGGCCGACGGACAGCACCTGGGCGATGGGTTCGCCGGCCTACGTGGTGAAATCGCCCCGGGCGGAGGGCCTCACCGGGGAGGTCCGCGAACTGGTGCGGCAGGTCGCCCCCGAAGCGCCGGTCTATCGCGAGTATACCATGGCGTTCCTGGCCCAACGATCGATGGTGCAGCTGTCCTTCACCATGCTGACGCTGGGAGTCGTGTCGGGGCTGGCCCTCATTCTGGGTGCGGTGGGGCTGTACGGCGTGCTGTCGTACGTGGTGGCCGAGCGGACCCGGGAGATCGGGGTGCGGATGGCGCTGGGCGCCACGGCGGGGGCGGTCCGGCGGATGGTGGTGACCCAGGGGACGCGGGTGGTGCTGGTCGGCGTCGTGATCGGCATCGGGGCGGCGATCGGTGCCACGCGACTTCTGGGAAGCCTGCTCTACGACATCGGGGCTGTGGAGCCGGTTCTGTTCGGGGCCATGTCACTCATGATGATCGCGGTCGGGATGGTGGCGAGCTACATGCCGGCCCGGCAGGCCAGCCGTGTGGATCCGCTCGAGTCCCTGCGGAACGAGTAGCCGGGGCCCCGCCACGCGAGCGTAAGTGGCGCGGTGTCGCGGTGCTCGCCACCGGCCCCCGAGAGACTCTGGCATCATGGGGCGAGCGTCGGGAACCACCCCGGGATGGTGGTGACGCGCACCGGGCACGGCGGGAGCAGGATCGTAGACCTTCTCCCCTGAGGTCAATTGCTGCGGATCTGCTGATTCTCTCTTCCGTCCTCGGAACGTCATCCCGAGCAAAGCGAGGGATCTGAGAAGGTCCCCTGTGTGGTACGGGCCGTTCGCGAACGGCCCCTACAACCCGTCATCGGGGCCATGATGTTCATGGAACTGCCACAACTCAAAGCCGCAAGGGCGCAGAGACGCACGGGGATCTCGTGCGCCTTGGGGGCGTCCTCGCGTTTCATCAGTTACCGCCCTCCCCCGACCCTGGTCTCGGCGCT
This sequence comes from Gemmatimonadales bacterium, assembly GCA_041741375.1. Taxonomy (GTDB): domain Bacteria; phylum Gemmatimonadota; class Gemmatimonadetes; order Gemmatimonadales; family GWC2-71-9; genus OFTM291. The sequence goes on from JBGSKF010000176.1 coordinate 1,679, forward strand.
CAAGCGGTCTCTGCGGCGACGCAGCCCCACCCCCGATGGAACGGCAGAGGACACTGAGGACGCAGAGGGTGGCGTTTCGCCCAACGGACCCTTCGAGGGCACGGGGCCCGTTGAGTTATGTCGCTAATCACTGCTACGGGACCCTAGCAGCCCGTGGTAGAAAGGTCCTTTTTCATCCTGCGCAGGCCGATATCACCTGAGGTGCTCCCGCGCATCTGGCGCCGCCCCACAACCGGCAGAAGCGGTCTATGGAGACGCAGGAGGCCTGCACCAGCCTCCCCAGGGCCGTCAACGGCGTCACCGAGGATCCTGCCGTCCTCTTGGCCTGCCGCGGTTTGCCATGGCCCCACCGCCGCCGCAAGACCAGGGCGAGGTTGAAGCCGGCGGCCTGGAGCAAAATCCGCTTGAGGATGTTATCGCGACCGCGCACGTGCAGCCGCCTCATACCTCCGGTCTCATACATGTGCGCGTTGCTGCGCTCGCTCAATTCCGCCCGCCGACGATGCAGCCGCTTGCTCCGCTCGCCGTGCAGCCGCCGGCGGTTCGCATAGACCGCGTCCCGCTGCCCTTCCTTGTCGTGCCACCGGCGGCGGCCACGGTCGGGTTCCGCAATGTAGGTGCGGAGCGCGTGCTCCTGCTGCAGATGCTCCAGCACCTCCCCACTGTGGTAGCCTTTGTCCGCCACGACCTCCCGGACCTTCTTCCCGCACACCCTCTTCACGATTCGCTGCGCCTCGGTGAGCGTCGCGCCCAGCGTCTGCGTATCCCCCGTATCGGCCCCCTGCACCGTCACCGCGACGATCGCGCCGGTCGCCAGGTCCACCGCATGTTCCGCTTTGTGGGCCAAGTGCGTCCGCCCATCCTTCATCTTGGTGATGCGGGCATCGGGATCATGCGGGCTCTTCCACTCCTGATTCGAGCCCTTCTTCTTGCGCTTCCGGTCGAAGCGCGCCAGTTGCTCGCGGGTCGGCTCCTCCAGACCGGCGGTGCGGGCCAAGTCGCAGACATAGTCCGTGTAGCCTTGCCCGGTGTCGCGCCGCACAATCGAGCGGAGTGCCGCGTTCGCTTCCAGCGTCGTCGCATCCACCGCCAGCGTGGTCCCGGTGATCAACTTCTCCTGGGCCAGGATCTTCAGGATCCAGCGGAAGATCGCCTGATGGGTCGAGACCCAGTACAACCGGCGCGTCCGTGACAGCGTCGAATGATCCGGCGTCGGGTCCGTCAGGCTGTAGCCCAGGAACGTCCGCAAGGACAAGGAATCCGCCACCCGCCACGCGATCCCCCGCTCCGAGTCGAGTCCCTCGACGTACCCGATCAGCATCATCCGCACATACACGCTGGGCGCCAAGCTCGGCCGGCCGTAGGGCCCGCGATAGTACCGCCGGCACAGCTGCTCCACCCGCGTGTCGACCCGGTGCTTCCGGAGCAACGCGTCCAACCGTTCGTAGAAGGCGTGCCCCGGGGGCTCCGCGATCGCCTGAGCAGCAACCCACAAATCGGCCTGCCGCTCTCTCTGTTTCCGAGTTCCCATAGCCATGGTACTATTGTACACTCACGGCGTTCAGCCCGCTAGCCATCGCAAGGCGACATTTACCACGGGCTGCTAGCGACAAGGGTAGCTCCCCTCGCACCTCGAAGGCTATTGCTGGCCGCAGCGCAGTGCACGAACAGCTACAGAGGTGTAGCCGATGTCGTCCCAATTGCTATAGAGGATGCGGACCTCATGGGTATCCGAGGCGACGAAGGAATATGGCCTCGTGCCGAACCCCTGGTCAGGCTGACGACGGCAAACACCGAACTCGCCGGTGTCAGATATGACGTCTTCATCGGGTCCTAGCTGTGGATTCGGCCGGGATGACCACGAGCCTAATTCGCGTGCTTCGGGTTTGGGAGGTGCACCGCGTTTGCGAACACGAAGTACTGCGTGCCCCCAATTACATCCCGGATGAGACCGGGAGTGCCCGAGACTCACTTCGGCCCATACAGTGTAGGTGACGCTTGTCAATCGAGGCGTAATGATAAACTCCAGCCACTTGCGCGGTGGTGAGCTCGCTTGATTCTTGGGATTCCCGGCATCGAGTCGACGAAAACGCGGCGGGGAAACGTCCGTTGGCTCAGTTATGCAGAACGTCGGGGGAACAGGGGGAACTTGGACCTGCGCGAGGCTCTTTTCATCTATCGTTCCGTATGTTGCCAGCGCTTCGCGGAGCTTCTCGATATCTTTCTCGGACGAGAGCAGAGTTCGATCAATCGACGCGGCAAGGCTGACATTTGCATCAGTATTGTAACGTTTGTAAATGGTCGTCATTCTCCGCAAGGCGGTGCGGCGTTCATCTACGAGATCGACGATGTCCTGCAGATCATTCGCGAACGACTCAGCCGAATTAAACACCTCAGTTGCTTTCGCACTGAGCCTAACGCTTCCCACATTCGAGAGATGCCGATGAACGAATCCGACCTGACTTAGCTCTTCTGTCCTGGCGGACTTGATGGTCGCCTGGAAGTCGTCGAGGTAGGTAAGGATACTCTGCAGCATCTCTTCGGAGTACCGAGCACTGTAAACCTCAGCGCGAGAACCATTGGCGGCAACTCCGAAAAAAGTTGGGAACTTGGTTGTTCCAGTCACGAATCCGGACACGGTCACGTTGTTGGTGGAGCGCCTTAGTAACTCTCGAACGCTCACGCTCAGGCTCCCCTTCGCAGCCCCATAGTGGCCCTCCGCGTTAAGGGACGATCGCATCGCCTCCTCTTCAGAATTGAAGTGGAAGGTAAAGAGGAACACCGCAGACCCACCGAGCTCTACCGCTTCGATGACGGAAGTGCCATAGGAAAGCATATACTTCGAAGGGTCGCTTCGCAGCAGGCGTGACGCAACCCTATTCAACGTGATAGAGCTCGGCGGCAGCGAGACACTACCCCGGATTACTTTTTGGACGGCAGCAAATGTGATGCGCCTGCGATCCTCTCGGTACTCCTTCGTTAGAGACGCCCGGAGGCTGGCCCCCCACCCGCCAATGGCTGCTGACACCGACATATCGGCATCAATGACCCGCTCGAAGTCTTGATTGGAAGCCAGAAAGCCGAATTGCGTCGTGTTTGAGGCTCCTCCGGCGATGGGGCGGTCCGGGGGTGGTGTAACGGCAACTTCCTGAACTTGATTTAGGAACGGCGAGTACCCTCGGCCGAGGAGTGAGGGTTGTGCAGTCACGACCGTAATCGGGGTGTAGAAACCAAGAAGAAGGCCAATTGCTGCGACATTAAGGGCTACTCGCATACCTCTCTCTTTTGTGAAGGGAATACCGGATCGGTGACAAGAGGAGTAATGCCGTTCCGAGGTGGAACGGCATAGCCCGCGAGGCCAAGTGCGACCATTGCCGTGACGGGAAGATTCAGCGAAGGCATTATGTCACACCTTTCAAGCGAAAGACCCAGAGGACTCCAAACTGGTTTGACGGCCCAGGGTTGGAGATTTCTCCGTAGGATGGGTTTTATTCGGTCCGGAAGAGCGCGGGAGAATGGGATAGGGTCGGTGGTCGTACCTCGAAAGCAACGCGCCCCGTCACTGGACAGGGCGCGGGACCACGGGAATCTTGGGCTGGTCCCCTCTCAGCCGTCGAGAGATCCCTGAAGGCAGGTCCCGACCTCCGGGTTGAAGGCCAAGTCGACAGTCCTGAGTCCAGTGGGGGCTGGAGGGCACCGGTACTCCGGGCAGGGGAGGGACTTCAGGCCGGCCTTCTTGAGGCGCGCCTTCCATGCCTGCTCGGCCGTTCCCGGAAGACCGGGAGAGAGCAGGTGGTAGATCCAGCGGAAGTCGTTGTCGACTACCGTCGGGTCCGTACATTGGACCTTTTTCACCGAGTTCTCGGGAGTGGGTTTGTCGGCATTGACGAGGTAGATCTCCGACCAGTCGGTCGCCTTGAGAGGGATCTCCGCAGGGATCGGGTTGGCGTCGGTCCAGATGCGGACGACAACCTCGGGGAGGAGGGAGTCCCACTCCGTCCGCCACAGCCCTGTCACCCGGACCGGGCCCGTGTTATTCGTCAGGTGGTTCGGAAAGCTCAAGTCAAGCTGCTCTCCCCCCTGGAGGTGACCATCGTACAGATTAACCATGGTCAGGCAGGGGCCGGTAGCAGACGGGCAGCTCGCTGACGGGGTCAATGCGGGGTTGTCCATCACATCTGCCATGGGTATCAGGCCAGGAAATGAATCCGGCCCCCCCCCCCCGATGGCCCCCTCTATACTGACATGGGTTCCTGCGAGCGGAACGCGGAGCCTGCCGCTTGCGGACTTTGCGTAGAGCCAAGGGTGGTGGTGGGTGACCGGCACGTGACCATCGTAGTGCCTCACCCGACCGGGATCCCCCGGAAATCGGATGACGAGTTTCTCGCCCTCCGGCTTGCCCGGACGCTCATCGTATTCCTTGCGGAACAGGGCCACGCCAAGCAACATGATCTTGACGGTCATCGGACCTCCGAGGGGGTGAATGTTGTTCGTCCTATCGATCCACGCGGAACCGGCTCCAGCTCAGGTCATCCCGCGATTCGGTGGATTGGTCCATCTGGGCCCGCCTCAGGGCCTCCATCGGGTCGTGGCCGGAGCTCAGGTGATGATGAAACCGGCCCATGAGACTCCCGGTCGCGGCGTCGTCCACTTCCCAGAGGCTGCTCACCACGTGCCCCGCGCCCGCCTCGATGAACGCACCCGCCAGGGGATTCCGCACCTGTCCCCCGTCCCCTGAGGCCAGCCCGCCGCAGGCGGAGAGAACCACCAGGGAAACATGACCCAGATCCCAGCGACGGACCTCCTCCGCAGGTAGAAGCCCCGCATCGCCGTCTGCGGACGGAGCCAGGACCAGGACACCTCCCCCGCCGAGAGATGAGACCCGGGCATGCCCCGCGAAATGAATCGTGCCCGCGTTTCTGCTCGCCAGGCGGAGTGCCGATATCGTGGCACCCGGGCCGGCCAGTTGCTCGCTCCGTCGCCTGGCCCCCGTGATCTGCTCCACCTCCTCGCGGGCCCGAGGCAGCGGGGCCAGATCGGGCACGACCCGCCGGTCGAAGTCCGGGTTCACCGCGAGCAAAGTCCCGTTCCCGGTTGGGGACCGAGACACCTCGGACACCGCCGCGGTCACCACATCTGTCGCGTACCCGAGTGCCACGCGGGTCACAGCCGGTTGCCCCGAGGAGTCGAGGGCCGCCGCCAACGGGATCGCGTAGGTGGTTGGGGCCGCCGCGACGAGAACGCGGGTCAGCTCCGGTGTGGCTGCCAGTTCCGGCCCGAGAAGGGAGTCGTAGATCGCGCGGGCGATCGGCTCATGTACGGATCGATGGGCCCGTCCCGCCACCAGCGATTGGAGCCTTCCTCCCCACGACCCCATCGATCTCTCTTCCACCTGGACGGCCCGCACCGAGAGTTTTCCCCGCCGCCACATCCAGATGAGAAGACGATCCCGCTCCTGGGTATGCGTCATCAACCCCGTGTGGGACGGAATCCGGTGACGCAGTGTCTCGAATCGGAGGGAGTCCCCGGCGGTGACACCCCGGGAGCGGGCCTCGAGCCAGAAGGCGCCGACGGTGTCCCCCTGGGCCAGGCGGATGGCCGCAAGCTGCAGGAACACCTGAGCGGCGGCTTCCGGGGGGATCCGCCGAACCGACGTGGACCGGACCAATCTCCTGGCGGCATCCGTTAGAGCCGCAAGCGCGCGAAGAGTGTCACCCAACGTCAGGAGGAGGCGAGTCCGTGGGACCTGAAGCTGAAGCGTCGTCACGACGTTGCGCGGGCCAAAGAACGCCAGCGCCTGATCCAACTGGTGTACCGCTTCGCGGGGCCGGTCCGGAAGTACCGTGGCCGCTGCCATGGCGACCTCCGCCCGCACCCGTTCCCGCCGCTCGCCGGGAGGAATCGAATCCACCGCACTCATTGCATCGCGAAGAGCACCGGTGGCGCCCACGCTGTCATCGGTCCGGTGAAGGGATCGGACCAGCCTCACCAGCCCCTCGGCGCGTTCGTCGGGCTGGAGCCCCGGGAGAGCAACGTCCTCCGCCGCAAAGACCGCCGCCGCCCAGGGAAGGCCGATCTCCAGGAGCCGGTGGGCGATGCTGGCCATGGTGGCATGAGTTCCCGGTCCCCGGCGGGCTGCCCGGAGGATGATCCGCAGGGACGACTCCTCCAGCCCCATGAGCCCGTAGAGCGATGCCGTTTCGAATTCGAGCCGGGCCGCGTGGTTCTCCTCGCCAACCTGGGAGAAGGCCTCTATGGCCCGGAGATACTGGGTCAGGCCCTCCTGGTAACGGGCTTGCCGCGAGAGTGAGAGGGCGATCCCCCAGGCGGAACGGCCCGCCAGAGCTGGGTCCGTCGCATCCTCTGCAATCCGGGAGGCTGGGGTAAAGGCCTCAATCGCCTCGGCGTACTGTTCACGCCCCGCATGAACCGCCCCGATGAAGAAAGTCACCCATCCGTCCAGGGGAGTTCCATCCAGGAGGACACGGGCGGTGCCCAGGCGATCAAGGGCTATTCTGTAAGCCCCGCGCTGATAGAAGGACACTCCCTCACCGAGGGCGACCAGGCCATCGAGAAGGAGGGTGTCCGCGACACGGGACGTCGTCCAGTCCACCAGCCTGGCCAACGCCGAGCCACCGGACCGGGCGCGGTATCCCTCCGAAATCCATCGAAGCTGGAGGGCGGAGTGGGGCGCCTGGGGCGCGCCGCCTCGCGCCAGCCGAGCCCAGTCGGGGAGCAGAGTGCGAAGAAGAAGCTCGCGGCTCCCATCCGGATACTCTTTGGCGAGCTGGCGGATGCCCGAGGAATCCGAATGACGAAGCGAATCAGCCAGCGGGAGGCCGCTCAGGGGGCTTGGGGAATGGGAGACGGCATGTGAGGCTGGCTGGGGAAGGGCATCCGGCGTGGAGAGCCGTTGGTGGGCGGTGCGCGTCCGCCCCGCCTGCCCGTGGAGCCCGAGTCGATCCAGGAGCCAGGCGCGATTGGCCGCGATCTGGGAGGAGGCCGAGTCCGCACGGTAGGCCTGCTCGAGGGAGTTCAACGCCTGAAACACCAGGGTGTGGTTCTGCTCCCTCCCGGCCAGATGCAGTTGCGCTATCGCCAGGTCGTTCCAGAGGTGCCCCGGGATTCCCGGCTGGTGGGTGAGTTCCTGGAGCCGGTCCACCACTCGCCTCGCCACCACGGGGTCCTCCACCAGCGAAACGAGGTCCACGAGCGCCTCGGCCCACTGCTGTTCCGCATCGTTCTCGAGGCCCCCCCGGGCCGGCGCCAGCAACCTGGCAAGGCGAGAGAGCCCCCCCGGATCCGTCGATGTTCTGCACCCGATGACGGGGATCAACGTCGTATCGGGTTCCGGGAGGCACGGCTTCTGGTATCGCGCTCCGGCAAACGACAATTGGAAGGGGGGATTCCGCGCCGCATAGTCCAACAGCTCGTGCCGGAGCGGAACGGGGTCGCCCGAGCATCCCGCCACAGCCACCCATGAGGCCAGCAGGAGACGGGGAAGCGGGACGGCCATGGGGATGCCGGGTCAGTCGCCCGCGAGTTCCATAATGGACTGCATGGTTCGGCGGACCTGTTCGAGATCAACGTCGGGCGACCGCAGGAGGACCAGGAGTTCGCCCACCCTGATTCGGAGCGGCTCCTTCTCCGGGAGGAGCGTCGCCGCTGCCGAGGCGAGCGACTCGGGAACCTCCTCCGGGATCGAGGGGGAAGGGCCTGTCGCCATCGAGAGTCGGAGAAGCTCCATCGCGGCGCCAAGACGGAATGACGCCCGGTCGTCGGCTATCCGCTCCAAGGCCGCCCCTCGTTCCGCGCGAGAGTCCTTGTCATCCATCAATCCCGGGGCGTAGAGGGCCGCGACCGGCGCTCCACCGCGCAGGGATCTCAAGAGGCCCTGCAACTCGGCGCTCACCACGGCGGTGGCCGAACTATCCGAAAGCCTCGCCGCGACTTCGTAGAGGACACCCCGAGCCCCGAGCCGGAAGGCGACGGCGGACTCGGGCAGGGAGACCTCATTCCCGCGCGTCACCGACCATCCCGGTTGGTCCCACGTCGGTCCCAGGCGCATCTCGAGTGTCTGCCCGGAAACGCGGTCGAAAGGAATCGCCGCCGCCAGTGTCCCCACCACACCCGATGGGGCCTCGGGGCGGGGCAGAAGAAAAGCGGCGGCAATACCTGCTGCCGCAAGTGCCGGCAGGACATACCTCCATCGTCTACGTCTCACCCCGGTGCTGCTCAAGGCGGGCGGATCCATCTCCGCCGCAACGGCTACCGTATCGAGCAGATCCGCATAGTCGCCTGGAGAGTCCGCCAGGATGGCCATCACCCTCTCCCGCTCGGACGAGTCCAAGGTTCCGTCAACGAAGGCCGCCAAGACCTCGGGACTCAACTGTGCCTCACTCATGAGAGACCTCCGGAGTACTAGTCCACCATATCTCTTTAGACGACCAAACAACCACACTCTCTCCCTCCGCCCGCCTCATGTCGCCTCCTCGGTCGCGAGGATCTGTCTGACCTCCTCCCGGGTGATCCCGACCCCATGCAGCATCGTGCGGAGCGCTCCCTCCAGCCGTTCCAGCCGGCGATAGAGCGGTTTCTGCTCCAGGCCCAGGGCTCGAGCAATGTCGGCGACCGACAGGCCATCCCAGAACCGCATGCGAAGGACCAGTTGATCTTCTGGACCGAGGCGCGCGATCTGGTCCGTGAGCAACCGAAAAGCCCGATCCCGTCCGGTGGCATGTTCGGTCTCCCAGAACCCGTCCGACCCTTGTGGAGCGGCCTCCCTGTGGGCGGCGGACACGTCCACCTCGCGCGGGCGCGGTCTCGGGCGGATCTGCCGGGCCATCTCGTGCACACGATCCGGGGAATGGCCGTCCGAGTTCTCCAGGACGGAAACGGCCTCCCGCACCGACCAGCCGTCTCGGCAGATCATCGCCTCAAGTCGGATCGCGAGGGCCCCGCGTCGGCGCGCGTCGGCCGAGGGACGCCAGCGGCCCCACTTCGCGTTTCGGTAATCCTTGAAGGCGTTGACCAGAACCGCCGAGAGGTAGGTGGTGAGGGTCGACTTGCCTCCGAATTTGCGGAGTATCGCGTAGTCGGATTCGATCACACGAGCCTTGAACCAGGCCCCGAACTCCTCGGCGTCCGCCTCGGACAGTCCATGCCGACGGCCGATCAGCCGTACGCCCCGGTCGAGGGTGGGGAGGACGGAAAGGAAGAGGGTTTCGAGGTCCTGGCGGGCGGAGGTATCTCGGGTATCCATGCCCTCGCTCGGAATGGCTCATCCTGCGCAATATGTCTGCGGGCTGACAAAGTGCTGAAAGACCTTCAGCTTACATTGTATTCTCCCGGAAACTCCGCCACAAGGTCCCTCGGCGACTTCCCACCGCTCGTGCCTCGAGTGCTCCCGATGCGACACCCACTCCCGGAGCCACCTTGAGTCGTGCCTACCCGGTGTTCTGTAACCCTTGGGCGATCCCGTTCACCGTCTCGAACAGGGCCTCCACATGAGCGTCCTCCGGTCGTCCTGCTGCCCTCCAGCGCCGCAACAGATCCACCTGGAGGAAGCTCATCGGGTCCACGTAGGGGTTCCGGAGTCGTATCAGGCGTTGGAGGGTGGGATCCCCGTCCAGGAGGGTGGTGGTGCCCAGTATCGCCAGGACATGGGCCACCGTCCGGTCGAACTCCTCCTGGATGATGGGAAAGACGACCCTTCCCGTGTCCCCCGCAAGATCGGCGTACCGGGCGCCGATGGTCAGATCGGACTTGGCCAGAACCATCTCCGCATCGGCCAGCAGGGTACTGAAAAAGGGCCACGCCTCCGCAGCCTCCTGCAGAGATTCGATTCCATGACGACGTGACACAGCGTCCAGGCCGGACCCGAGACCGAACCAACCGGGGATCACGTGCCGGTTCTGGGTCCAGGAGAAGGTCCAGGGGATCGCGCGCAGGTTCTCGATGCCACCCCCCGAGCGACGGGAGGGAGGCCGTGACCCGATTGCCATGCGTTCGATGACATCAATCGGTGTCGCGGTTCGGAAGTACTCGAGGAAGTGCGGGTGCTCATGCACCAGGGCGCGGTAGGCTGCCCGACTTGTGTCGGCCACCTCCTGCATGAGGGCGTGCCAGCGTTGTTCCGGGGTGTCGCGAGGGCGGGGAAGTGCCGTTGCCAGCGCCACGGCACCCGTGACCCGCTCCAGGGTGCGTGCCGCGATGCCGGGAGAACCGTACTTGGCATCGATCACTTCCCCCTGCTCGGTCACCCGGAGGCGTCCGTTCACCGATCCGGGGGGTGCGGCCAGGATGGCGCGGGATGGTTTGCCTCCTCCTCGGCCCACGGTCCCTCCTCGCCCATGAAAGATGGTCAGGTCCACCCGCGCCCGGTGAGCCACCTCGGTCAGGGCGGCCTGGGCCTGCTGCAAAGCCCAGCGAGCCGCCGTCACCCCGCCGTCCTTGCTGCTGTCGGAATATCCCACCATCACGATCTGCCGGCGATCCCGTGTCTCCAGATGACCGGCATACACCGGGTCGGCCAGGAGCGCCTCGAGCGTGGCCGGGCCGGCCGTCAGGTCATCCACGGTCTCGAAGAGGGGCGCCACATCGAGGGGGACCGTGCCGGCGTCCTCCACGCAGCCCCCCCACCGTGCCAGGAGCAGGACGGTCAGGACGTCGTCCACCCCTTCCGCCATGCTGATGATGAAGGGACCGATGGCCTCGGGACCATGTTCGCGCTGACACTCGGCAATGGCCCGGAAGACCTCGAGAGTCTTCTGCTGCTCCACATCGGGAGCCGCGGAGGGAACTTCCCCGTCGAGGATCGCCCTTCGCAGTCTCGCGGCCCGGGTGGACCGGTCACGGTCGACCCATTCGGCGTCGCCCAGGAGCGCTCCCACCACGGTCCGGTGGACCAGGGCATCCTGTCGGACGTCCAGCCGAGCGAGATGGAATTGGAATGTCTCGGCCCGGCGAAGCGCGCGCCGCACGAGAAAGGCCCCCGCATGCTCTCCCGCGTGGGCCTCGAGACTGTCGGCCATGATTCGGAGATCCCCCAGAAACTCTCCCGGATTCCGGAACCCGTGCTCGGATCCGGTTGCGGCGGAGAGGCGAGCCTTCATGAGGTGACAGAGGATTCGGTAGGGCATGTCCCGATGGCGGGCCGGGAGGAGAGCCGCCGCCTCGGGAAACCACGCCGCATACCGATCCCGCTCGTCGAGGACCTCACGGCTCACCCCGACACGGACGGACGATTGGGACAGCACGGAGGCCAGCTCGGTCAGCTCCTCGTGATAACAGCGCAGGATCGTCGTCCGATGACTCGCCAGGGAGTCCCGGATCGTGTCGGCCGAGACATTGGGATTGCCATCCATGTCCCCGCCGACCCACGATCCGAAGCGCAGGGGAGACGGGATCTCACCCCGTGGGTTCGGCCCGTAGACGGCTCCCAACCCCTCCTCGATCGACTCGCAATACGCGGGAAGGATGTGGTAGAGGGTGGTGGCCAGGTAGAAGAGTACCTGTTGCCGTTCATCGGCCACCGAGGGACGCACCGACGGATGGGTGTCGGTCTGCCAGGAGGTGGTGATCTCCATCCGGATCCGAGCGAGAGTGACGGCCGCCTGTCGCGGCGTGAGGGTCGGGTTCTGGCGTTCCAGCAGGAGAGCGGCCAGGCGTTGTTCCTTCTCCAGGACCGTCCGGCGGGTGGCTTCCGTCGGATGCGCGGTGAACACGGGCTCGATCCGCATCCTCGTGAGTAGCGCGTGCGCGCCGTCGGTGTCGAGACCTGCGGCGGCCAGAGCCGCGAGGGCCTCGTGCACGCTTCCCGGGGCCGGCACGTTCGGGTCGCGGTCATACTCCCGCCGCCGCCGAATCCGGTGAACCTGCTCCACCCGGTTGACCACCCGGAAGTAGGTGGAGAACGACCGGACGAGGAGCGCGGCCCCCTCCGGGTCGTGCCCGCTCGTCAGGGCCGCGAGTTCCGCGTCGGCGGCCTCCACTCCCTCGCGCCGGCGAATCGCCGTCCGCCGGGCCGCCTCCACACACTCGAAGAGCGCATCACCTCCCTGCTCGCGGATGATGTCGCCCACGAGAGCGCCGAAGGTGTGGACGTCGGCCCGGAGCGGGGCATCCTTCTCGGCGAAGACGATGTCGGAGCGGTCCATGAAGGAGAAGATGGAGACGGCATGGGTGGGGCGCAACGATCCCTCCGCGGTTTCTGTGGCGCCCCTCCTCTCCCCGGAGTGAACCACAGAGAACACAGAGGACACAGAGGGTTGACGGTTCCCACGACATGCTCCTCGTCTCGCACGGCAGGCATCGGCAGGAGGGGGGGCCCTTCCACCCCACAAAACAGATCGTGATCTCAGCGCGCGAGGCGTGGGGCCGCGGGAATCATGCGGAGACCCTCTGCGACCTCCGTGTTCTCC
>JBGSKF010000177.1:0-13547 GCA_041741375.1 Gemmatimonadales bacterium
CCGGTGCCACGACTGCGCCGGGCGACAACGCCATCGCGCTCGCGCTGGCCGGACTGCGCACCCAGGGGCTCACGAGCCTCGGGGGAGCCACCGCCGGCGAGTTCTATATCTCGGCGGTCGGGGCCGTCGGTGTGCTCACGCGCAACGCCGAAAGCCAGTCGGCCGTCAGCGACGTCCTGGTATCGAACCTGGAGACCCGCCGTTCCTCCGTCAGCGGCGTGTCGGTGGACGAGGAAATGGTGAACCTCATCGGGCAGCAACAGGCGTTTGCGGCGGCCTCCCGCATCGTCACCGTGGCCGATGAGATGATGCAGGACATTCTCCGGATGGTATAAGGATGCTTGTTCTGGGGCGACGGGTGGGGGAGGCCATTCTCCTCGATGGAGGCATTCGCGTCGTGGTGCTCTCGGCCGATCGCCGCGGCGTGCGCCTTGGCATCGAGGCGCCCTCCACGACCCAGATCCAGAGGGAAGAACTGGTGCTTCGCGTGGCTGGCGAAAACCGCCGCGCCAGCGTCCCCGAGGGGCTCGAACCATGGGCCACTCTCCTGGCCCCGCCCCTGGCCCCGCCGCCCGACTGACCCGAGGGCCCCCGTCAGCTCCAGACCGGGACGGTCAGGACCACACACGCTCCCGGCCATGCCCCCCCCGCCGACTCCTCGATCGCAATCCGCCCCCCCTGATCAGTCATCAACAGGCCGGCAACCGTGAGCCCCAACCCGCGGTGCTCCGGTCCCTTTCCTGTGTGGAAGGCATCGAACACCCGGACTCGGTCCCCCGGCGCGATACCGGGACCGTCATCCTGCACCCGGATGCGGAGTCCGTCAGGATCGAGTTCCGCCCGCACCAGGACATGCCGAACCCCCTCCGCCTCCGCCGCGTTCAGAACCACGGCCAGCAAGGCATGGGACATCGCCGACAAGGACCCCTTGACCGGCGGAAGCCCCCCGTCCGCTTCCCGAGTCAGCTCGGCCCGAGCGAGGGTTCGAAAAAAGCGCTGAAACCGGTCCAGGTGGGAGAAGAGATCTTCCACCCGCACCGGCTCGGCCTCGCCGACGATCGCCAGACGGGAAAACTCAGCCGACGTGTCCAGGATCTGGCCCAGGGAGGCCAGTGAAGCGCTGGCCACGTCCAGAAGAAACCGCACGTCCTCGGAGGAAACGGTCCTTGATCCGCCGTACTCGGGCAGGGAGAGCGCCAGGGATTGCATGGGACCCCCCAAGGCATGCGAGAGGCCCCGCAGGAACTGGTGCTGGAGGTCGGCTCGGTTGGCCGCGATCAGCAACTCCCGGTGTCGCTCCGTCTCCCGCAACGCGTCAATGTCCCGTGTCATACAGCAGCCCTTTCACGTGCTATCCACGCCCCGCACAGGACCGGGTCGGTCTGGTGGCGGCGGAGAATGATATCGAGATTCCCCTCGGTCAGCGTGGCCCCCGCCCCGAGCAGCTTCACCCCTGATCCGGTCAGGAGATCGTCCGCCAGGGTCATCCCGGCGCGCAGATCGGTCACCACGAGGTGATCCTTCGTCCCGTCCACCAACTCTCCCCCGGCTTCTCCGCGGGCCGTTTCCACCAGACGACCGACCACCAGCGGGTCGTACCAGGTCCCTGAGTGCCGGGCAAGACTCTGCAGAGCATCGGCCACTCCGTCCGTTCCCCCCGGACGCGCCCCTCGGCGCACCGCCGCGTAATCGATCAGCACCCGGAGCAACCGGGAACGGAAGGGAATCTGCCCCCGCTGCTTGTGGCCCGGATGACCCGTGCCATCCCAGTTTTCGAAGATGCACTCCACCAGTTCCGCCGCACCCTGGAACTGATGAACTTGCCGCAGAATTGCCGCCGATGCCACCACATAGCTCCACCCACCCTCCGGTCCCCCCTCCCCGGGTGCATGCAGAATCCCGCCGATCTCATGCAGCAACGCCGCCCGTTCCAGATCGGCGAGAAACTCCGCAGGAACCTCGAAGCGGTCCGCCAGCCTGCGGGCCGCGTCCGCCAATTCCCGCCCCCGCCTCCCCGCGCCCGGAACACTCAGGTCCAACATGTACATCAGCAGGTGGACCATCTGGTCGAAGCTCGTCTCCAGGAGCTCGTGCATGTCGGCAAGGGCACTGTGCTCCGCCGAATGAGGCCGCACCGGACGGCCGGAATGGAACAGACCCGCAATCGTCGCCAGCACCTCCTCCCCCGAGATCGGGGTGGCGAGGAAGTGGTCCACCCCCTCCATCCCCCCACGCTCCCGCACACCTTCCCGACTGCTCCCCAGCAACACGCAAGGCAGGGCATCCCTTTCCGGGCCGCTGCGGACCAACCGACAGAAGGCCCATCCGTCGAGATCGGTCAGCGCCACGTCGCACACCACCACATCAGGCCTTTCAGTGGCCGCCAGCCGGATGCCATCCCGTCCCGTGGCAGCCTCATCAACCGCGAAATGCGCCTGTCGCAGGATGGAAACCACTGACGACGCCGAAGCCCCCTGGCCCACGACCAGTGCGCGGCGTGCCTTCTGCCCTTCCGCCCGGGTGTCTGGGTCCCTCATGGACCGCCTCCCGGCTGGCCCGACCCGCCGGGAGCGGGCAGGGCGGGCAACACCGGGGCCTCGGAGCCGGGATCGGCCAGCAGAGTGATCGTGACCCGGCGATTGGACGGATGGTAGGGATGCTCGGGATCCAGGAGATCCCGGTCCGCGTGGCCGCTCACTTCCCGCACCTGCTCCGTACCAAGCCCGCCCAACGCGAGAAGCTGACGAGCGGCGTGGGCACGGTCCGTGCTGAGTTCCCAATTGCCGTAGCCTCCCGAGGACGCATAGGGTTGAGCGTCGGTGTGCCCTTCCACGCGCACGGCGAAGGGAAGGTCGGCCAGCTCACTTCCAAACAGCTGAAACAAAACCGCGACCTGAGGCTTGGGCACCGCGCTTCCCACCTCGAAAAACACCCCGGCCGAATCCTCGATGAGAGAAATCCGCAATCCGTCCGCGGTCATCTCAACCTCCACATGCTGGGCGATGCTCCCGAGGTCCGGCGCCGACTCCAGCTTGTCCTGCAGCCTGGCCTGGAGCACAAGAAGCCGGTCCCGGCGGAACTCGGCGATCTGCTGCTCCGAGATCGGACGGACATTCGCTGCCTGGGCTCCGTCCCCGGCCAGAATCGAGTTCCCGAACTCCGAGGCATGGCCCAGGGGGTCCTGGAAGTATCCCGCGATCGAGGACTTGATGTCCGAGCTCTGGGTCACCAGCCAGAGCACGAGGAAGAGAGCCATCATCGCGGTCATGAAGTCCGCGAATGCCACCTTCCAGGCCCCGCCATGATGCCCCCCGTGGCCCTTCTTTTTCTTGATGATGATCAGGATCGGCTGTTCCCGGTCGCGAGAGGCGCTCATGACTCACCCCCCCTTTCCGGGAACAGCCTTGCAGGCCGTTTCCATCGCGGCAAACGTGGGACGGTCGTGACCACTGATGGCCTTGCGACCGAACTCCGCAGCCACCAGGGGGGGCATCCCCTTGGCAAACGCCACGACTCCCGACTTGATGACCTGATAAAACCGTGATTCGTCCCCGTTGCGCCCCTCGATGTTGCTCGCAATCGGTCCAACGAAACCGTAGGACAACAATACGCCGAGGAACGTCCCCACCAGGGCCGCCGCCACGTGGTGCCCGATCTCCTCCACCGGACCGTTGATGCTCTGCATCGTCACCACGATGCCGAGCACGGCCGCCACGATCCCGATCCCGGGCAGACCATCCCCCACCCGCTGCAGGGCGGCGACCGGCTTGGCCGATTCCTCGTGATGCACGTCGATCTCGGCATCCATCAACTGCTCCAGGTCGTGCGGCGGAACACTCCCCACCAGAACCAGGCGGAGACTGTCGCAGAGAAAGGCCACGGCATGGTGGTGAACCAGCACCGTGGGGTAACGCTTGAAGATGGCGCTCTCCTCGGGGCGCTCGATGTGCCCTTCAATGGCCACCAATCCCTCGCGCCGGGCCGTTTGGAAGAGCTCATACAGCAGTTTGAGCACCTCCAGGTACAAGGCCGCCTGGAAGGGATTCGGCTTGGGCACCGCCAGGACCTGCTGGATGACTCCCTTGATCACGGGTTGGGGCGTGGAGATCAACATCGTCCCCAAGGCAGTTCCCATGATCACGACCCACTCCGACCAGGCCAGAAGCACCAGGAACGGGCCTCCGGCCATGGCGAATCCACCCAACACGGATCCGAGAACGACGAGTACACCGACAAGGGCAATCACACCAGGAATATCGGCTTCGAACGAGACCTTCTTGAACTGTCAACTCCTCCTCGGGCCCCCTCAGACTGTGGCACGCAGCAGCCCCGCCGACTCCATCGCCACACCAGCCAGGGACACCCGCAACTGCTCCGCCCGCTCGGGGCTGAGCCCCAGGCGTCGCAGGGCCACATCCACGTCCTCCTGCCACCCCTCCTCCGCATCCAGCGCCAGTCCGTATTCCACGATCAACCCTTCGGCCGCCCGCAGCACCAGGGCACCTGCCACCGGGGAGTCGCCCTCGGCCGCCACATGGTGGTGGCCCACCGCGGCGACCATCGTCTCGGGCATGCTCCACCGGCGGAGAAGGTGTTCCGCGATGCCGCCGTGATCCATGCCGAGAACCTCACGTTCCCACTGGGGACGGGGCGTTCCACTCGGTGCCTCATCCATGACCCGGACGTAGGCCGCCGGAAGCCGCTGATCGAGAACGAGCAGCCCCACATCATGAAGAAGGCCCGCCATGTACAAATCACCGGAGGCAGGCACCCTGGCCGCCTCCCCGATCGCGACCGCCACGCTCGCCACAGTGAACGAATGCTCCCAGAATGCCCGATGATCGAGGCGCCCCACACCGTCGAACGCCCGAATCGTCTCCACGGCGAGACACAGGGAGCCCACCCGGCGCAGACCCAATCGGGCCAGGGCCGACTCCACGGTGGCCACCGACACCCCCGCCCGTGCAATCGCCGCGGCGTTGGCGGCGCGCAGGATCCGGGCCGACAGCGCAGGGTCACGACGGATCCGTTCCGTGATCACCGACGCGGGAACATCGTCCCGCCGCAGCAAGCCCATCAGGTCCAGAACCGTCTCCGGAAGTGTCGGGAGATCCGGGGAGGTGGCGAGCAGGTGGACCAGATCATCGGCCAACGTCGGCACGCGGGCTCCGTTCGTGTGGTTGACAGTCGCACTATCGGCATCCGTCGGGACCTCCTTGAACCAATTCAAGGGCCCCACCCTTCCCACCGATACCACCACACGATCAGGAGACCGTCGAGTCGTTGTCTTTCACCGAGGGAGCCATGCCGGATCAGCCCACCGCGTCTCCCGGGACCCACAGCCTCGGTCCGCAGGAGCCTCCCCCTCGGCGCCTGGCCGCCACATGTCCCATCATGACGAAACCACCGGGGTCTCAGCGATCGGTCCTCATCATCGACGATGACCTGGCGATCACCGCACAGCTCACTCACCTGCTTCGCCGGGAAGACCTCCTGGTCGCCACTGCGGCCACCGGTCCCCTCGGAGTCCATTGCGCCCGCGAATTGGGCCCGGATCTCATCCTGCTCGATGTCGAACTGCCCGGCCTCGACGGATTCCAGATCTGCCAGATCATCAAATCGGATCCCCGCACCCGGTGGATCCCCGTGATCATGCTCACCGGCCTGCGGGATGTACGCGACCGGATCCAGGGAATCAATGCCGGTGCCGACGATTTCCTGTCCAAGCCCTTCGTCGGCGGAGAGCTGCTTGCTCGGATCCGCGCACTTCTCCGGATGAAGGTCCTCGTCGACCAGTTGGAGCACGCCGAATCGGTCATCACCTCCCTGGCCCTGGCCGTCGAAGCGCGGGACCCCTACACCGAGGGCCACTGTGACCGACTCGCCACGCTGGCCACGGCGCTGGGCCGCACCCTCGGCCTCCCCGACTCCGATCTGGCCGCCCTCCGCCTCGGCGGCATCCTTCACGACATCGGCAAGATCGCCATCCCCGACGCCATCCTCCTCAAACCGGGTCCCCTGACCGACGAGGAATGGGTTCGGATGCGACGGCATCCCGTGCAGGGAGAGGAAATCTGTCGGCCGATCCGCTCCCTCAAGGCCGTGCTGCCGATCATCCGTCACCACCACGAACGACGCGATGGCTCGGGATACCCCGACGGCCTGGCCGGGGACGCCATTCCCTTGACCGCGCGTGTGCTCCAGGTTGTCGACGTGTTCGACGCCCTGACCACGGAACGGCCCTACAAGAGGGCTCTCTCCCCCGACAGGGCACTGGATATCCTGCGGACCGAGGCCGATCGTGGATGGTGGGATCCGGGGATTGTGGCCGCGTTCTGCACGGTGGCGGCCCGCGAGCACGCCGCCCTCGGATGCGGCCGCTCTCCCGGCCCTCCCTCCCGCCGGACTCGCGAAATTGGCATCTCCGAGTCTGGAAATCCCCTTTCCCCCCCGGACGTCCCCTGCTCCCGAGAACCTCTTGCGCTATCTTTCCCGCGGGAGTTCCCTCACAGACCAGATCGTCCACCTGGGGCTCCGTGGAGAAATCATCGTTGACACAACGCCCCCACCCGATCCTCAGCCGATTCAGACCCCGCCGAGATCCGCGCTTTTGAGGGTCATGTACATCGATGACGAGGAAGAGCTCACCCGGTTTATCGGGTTTGCACTCCGCCGGTCCGGCCACGACGTCCGGACCTTTTTGAAGCCGGCGGAGGCACTCGAGGCTCTCCGCCAGGCCCCACACGACTTCGATCTCGTGGTGACCGACGCCACGATGCCCGCAGTCTCCGGGGTGGAGGTGGCCCGTGCGGTGAGCCAGCTTCGACCCTCCCTCCCGGTCATCCTGGTGTCCGGAGATCTCTCGCCCGGCCTGGTCCAGGAAGCGGAAGACGCCGGGGTGGCCCGCGTCCTGCAAAAACCATTTCGTGTGAGCGACCTCCTGGCGCGGGAAAACCACTCCACCTCCGCTTTGCCTCACCACCAGCCGGCGCCGGACTGATGTCTCGAGCCCCGGGATCAAGCAGCGTGTCCACCTTCTCCTCTCTCGGCATCTCCCCGGTCCTGGTCGAGGCCCTCAGCGCCCTGGGTTACGAGGAGCCCACTCCGATCCAGCGTGAGGCGATCCCTCCTCTCCTGGCCGGCCGTGACATTCTGGCCCAGGCCGCCACGGGAACCGGCAAGACCGCGGCCTTTGCCCTGCCCCTCCTCCAGCAACTCCCGACCACTCCTCCCCCATCCTCGCGCCCGGCGGTCCTGGTGCTCGTTCCCACCCGGGAATTGGCGGTGCAGGTGGCCGAGGCGTTTCACCGGTATGGGAGGGCGCTGGGAGCGCTGACGGTGCCGATCTACGGAGGCCAGGAGTTCAGCCAGCAGATCCGGGTCCTCAAGCGCGGGGTCCACGTCGTCGTCGCCACGCCGGGCCGGGCGCTCGACCATCTCCGCCGGGGCACCCTCGACCTCGGCGGAGTCGTTGCGGTCGTGCTCGATGAAGCCGACGAAATGCTCGACATGGGGTTTGCCGACGAGATCGAGGAGATCCTCCGATCGGCGCCGGCCACCCGCCAGACCGCCCTCTTCTCCGCGACCATGGCGGCGAGGATTGCCCGGATCGCCGACCGGCATCTCCGCGACCCGGTCCGCGTGCTCGTGGCCCAGGACGTGGCGGCGGCTGGAGAGATCCCCAAGGTCCGCCAGACCGCGTACATCGTCTCCCGCGCCCAGAAGGTCCAGGCCCTGGAACGGGTGCTCGACCTCGAAGCCCCGACTCTCGCTCTCATCTTCTGCCGCACCCGACACGAGGTGGACAGCCTGGCGGAGAGCCTGGGCGGCCGGGGGTACCGGGTCCAGGCACTCCACGGCGGCATGACCCAGGACCAGCGCGACCGGGTGATGAAGCGCACCCGGGGAGGCATGGTGGATCTCCTCGTCGCCACCGATGTCGCCGCCCGGGGACTCGACATCGAGCAGATCACCCATGTCGTGAATTACAACGTTCCGGAATCTCCCGCAGGCTACGTCCATCGGATCGGACGCACCGGGCGGGCCGGCCGCGAAGGCGTGGCGATCACCTTCGCGGAACCGCGCGAGCACCGGATGCTCAAGAACATCGAGAGCCTCACCCGGCAACGCATCGTCGTGGCGCAACTGCCCACGGCGCACGACGTGAGGGCCAAGCAGCTCGAGGTGACCCGGGTGGCCTTGCGGGAGGCGGTTCTGGGGGGAGACCTCGATGGCTACCGCGTGATCGTCGAGTCGCTGGCCGAGGAGCTCGATCTGATGGACATCGCCACCGCCGCGGTCAAGCTGGCGCACCTCGCCGGCGGTGGTGCCGACCCGGGGACCGAGCCCGAACCGTCCGCCCCGACTTCTCCCACGTCCTCCGGGCGTCCTCAACCGCGGGAGAAGCGGGCTCGCCCCGCGTCACCCGCCCGGAAGGCCGGCGCCGACATGGCACGGATCTACATCGGCGCGGGCCGGAAGGACAACATGCGCCCGGCGGACCTGGTGGGGGCCATCACCAACGAGGCGAAGATCGAGGCCGGCCAGATCGGAGCCATCGAGATCACCGACAAGTTCTCCCTGGTCGAACTCCCCGAGGATCTCGTCCCCGCCGTGGTGACGGCGCTCCGGGCCGCCCGGATCAAGGGAAAGCGGCAGACGGTGCGCCGCGACCAGGCCACGCGGCGGGGGTGACACTCAGGATTCTTGTCCAACCAGCCGCAGCACACACTCGTCATTCCCGCGCACGCGGGAATCCATTTTTCTCCTTGCGCCCTCGTTCACATGGATCCCCGCTTCCGCGGGGATGACGAGTGATCAGAGATTCCACCTCCTGTCTACTTCGTCTTCCCCACCACGTCGTTCCAGTTGAGCAGCGCGTTGAAGACCATGTTGAACTCGCCATGGTTCTGCCACCGGTAGATCGGGTTGTTCGAGAAGAGGATCACCCGGCCCCGCCCCCGATGAGCCTCCGGGATGTCCACGGCGAACGGCCTCCCGGCCAGGGAATCGGCCCCGGTCATGAGACCCGACAGCACGGATGCCTCCCCTCCCACGTAGCGCGCCAGTACGTTGTCCTCGTCGGCCACTCCCACCTGGAACGGTTGTCCTCCCACGTACTTGACCGGGACGATGCTGTCCGCGAATCCATAGAACACGGGGTGTTCCCTCCGCACGATCGTTCCCTCCACCAGCGGGCGGCGGGCGGTGAGTCCCGGCACGGCCGCCCGGGCCGTCGTCCCCGCCCATCCGAACTCGATGGGGAGGAGGGTGGCGTCTCCCACCGCGATCACGGTTCCCCCCTCCTCGAGGAACCGGGCGAACGCGTCAACCCCCGCCTGCCCGAACCCGCCGGTCATGTCGGTCGTTTCCCCATACATGCCGAGAAACTGATAGCGGTCTGATTTCTGATAGGGAACCGGCCGGGGACCGGGCTCCTCCATCACCGTCTTCCGGCTCAGGTTCTGCTCCGCCGTCAGAATCACGTCATACGATTCCCGGAGATTCCCCTGCTGCACCTGCTCCTTGTAGATCAGGTCGTAGGGTACCCCGAACCTGTCGAGGGTGAACCGGTACCACCCGAGATTTTGGGTGCCGGTCCACTGCGAGTAGATCGCAATCCGGGGCACGTCGGCCTCGTGTGACGGCACGTCGGGCCAGGCGGCCAGGGCGGCACCGGTGAGCCCCAGTTCCTCGACCGCGGCGCGCACGGCCGGGCCATGGATCGTGTCGGCCACGAGGAAGGAGCCCGCGGGAAAGTCGATCCCCCCGTCGGTGAATCCCCGTTCCGCAATCTGCATCGGCACGTGTTGCAGCCGGTGGCGGAAGGTGATCATGTTGTTGGATCCCTGATGGGCCACGGCCAGCCCCGCCGAGCCGGCACCCGCCATCCTGCCCGGTGCAACCGCGGTGGTCACCGGAGTCACCGGCACGGCGAAGATCGCGGAGTCGGCCACCTCGGCGACCTCCACATTCATGGCGAGGCCCATGGTCCAGCCGCTGTCGTCATAGGTGGTGAGCCGGGCATCGGGATACTGCTGCCGTTCCAGGAGGTTCTTGGCCAGACGGCCATAGGGCTGGTCGCGCCGGATGAGATACGATCCCTCGGGGTAGCTCACCCCGCCCAGGGTGACCGCGCGGGTGGTCATCCCGATCTCGATCCGCTGGGTCCGCAGAATGTTGACGAGTTCCGCCACCCGGGTCATGTCCCGCTGGACCGGGATGAGGAAGCCGTACGGGGCCCGGGTCCGGCCCTCCTCGATGGAGTTCCGGGTCCGGACGGAGAAGTTTTCCAGCACCGTGGCCGGGAACATCGCGGCCAGTTGCAGCGCCGAGAGCACACCGGTCTGCATGTAGTTGGTGTTGGCCCGCCGGGTGAACCGGGCGGAGTCCTCCGGGGCAATCGGAATGCCGCGGTACCATTCGCGTTCCTGGGCCCCGCCCCGGCCGGTGGGGAGGGCGTTCCTCCCGCCTCCGGGGCCACCGGGTCCGGCCGGTCGCGCCCCGCCACGGCGGGCCGAATCGGTGGGAGCGGTCGAGTCCCTGGAAGCGGTAGCGGGCTTGCTCGGCGGCGCGGTCCAGGTGGAGTCGGGGTCCTTCCCCGACTGCGTCTCATACATCTTCATGATCCCGTTGTGATTGTACGCGATCGATCCGAGATACCCCGGGGACCAACCATCCATGAAGGCGTGGGTGTAGACCCCGGGCATCCCGTACTTCGTCATCTGACTCATTTCCCAGTTGGCAAACCAGGGCAGCTCGGCGAAGACCAGGGGATCGAGATTCGGGTTCTGCGGGGCCGCCCCGCTGTAGGTGTAGAGCAGCGGCAGCGACTCGTGCAGGTCGTGCATGATCGGCGGGTACGCCGTGAAGTACCAGTCGGCGATGGCCCGCATCTGGTCCAGGACCAGATTGATGTCGCGGTTGTTGTCGTGATAGGCATATTTGCCCCAGTACGGCACTCGGGGCAGCCGCCGGGCGACCGCGATCGCGGCAGAATCAGCACCGCTACGACCCGTGCTGTCGCGCACCGGGGGCGGATCGGTCAGCCCCATCTCGAGGTTCCGGTAGAACCAGTCCACGTTCCGGTCCCGGCCGTCGGCATCGGCCACCGGCGTGACCGACACGTACAGGTTGTCCCGGATGAGGGAGAGCACGGGAGACGTTTCGGTCGCGAGGCGGTACACCAGCTCCATCAGCATCTCGGACGGCCCGGTCTCTCCGCTGTGGAGCCCTCCCATCAGGTGGTAGTTGGGGCGCGTGGAACGGATGAGTTCCGCCACCTCCTCCTCGCTCCGCCCCCGCGGATCGGCGATCGCCGCGAGATTCCGCCGGTTGGCCGCGAGGGAGGTCATGTTCTCCTCGGAGGAGACCCACACCACCACCAGCTCCCGGCCTTCGTCGGAGCGTCCGATGGTCTCCACCCGCACCCGAGGCGTGGCGGCGGCCAGCGCCCGGTAGTACCGCAACTGGTCGGCGTAATAGGTGAGCCGTTCGGGCGCGCCGATGTGGTGGCCGAGCACGTCCTTCGGGGTCGGGATCCCCGGGACCAGGGGAAGATGGTCGACCAGGGGGCTTCCGAGCCGCGGGTTGGGGAGCCACTCCCGGTAGCTCCGGGCAAAGCTCGTGTCCTGCGTCTGGGCCGGATCCCGGGTCTCCGTGGTCCGGAGCTGGGCGGACAGCGTGGTGGCGGCCCCCAGAACGAGAGCCGACAACACCCGCACCGCGCGACGGCGGACCGGGACAACTGAGGGAGAGGCCATGAACCGTGCTCCTGGGGAATGGGGTGATCGCTCCGGGGACAGGGCAATATACTCCTCAGCCGTCGCCCTCACCCCCTGGCCCTCACCCCCTGCCCCCCTCTCCCGCACACGGGAGAGGGGGAACAAACCCTCCGAGCACAAGCCGCAGGCCAACCCTCAGCTCGGCCCTCACCCCCTGACCCACCCCCTGACCCCCTCTCCCACACACGGGAGAGGGGGAACAAACCCTCCGAGCACAAGCCGCAGGGAGAGGGGGAAGTCGCCCTCGTGACTCCAGAACCTGGGCGACCACCGTCTCCAGTCGGGAAAGCCCAACATCGGCGTTCACCAGCCGCACCACGGTAAACCCCAGACGCCGGAGCAGAGCATCCCGTTCCACATCGTAGTCATGCTGCTCGGGCGCCTCGTGAATCGGCCCGTCGATCTCGAGCACGAGGTTCAAGTCTGCACAGTAGAAATCGACGATGAACCCTCGGATGACCTTCTGTCGCCGGAAATTGACACCGAGGACACCACGGTTCCGCAACAGGGTCCAGGCCCGTTGTTCGGCCGCCGTCGCTCTCCGGCGCAACTCCCGCGCGACCGCCGTCTTCCGTCGGCGCCGACCCTTCCTGTGTCCCGTTCCCATCACCCAGAAATATCCCGGATGCCGGGAGACCCGACATCCATCGAACGCGCCTACCCCAGAAAACCCGTACCACCAACCCTCCACCTACCCTCCCGGACCTCCAGGCATCGTTCCCCTCTCCCACCCTGTGGGAGAGGGGCCAGTTTGGGGGGTCAGGGGTGAGGGCTACCCGTCCCGCATCTCCCGGCGTCGTCCCCCTCTCCCACTCTGTGGGAGAGGGGACAGGGGTGAGGGCTCAGGGCCGAGGGCATCTGGCCGTTCTCCTCCCCCCGGAGTAACTTGTGACAGCCCCTTGACAGCCACCCTCCCGCTCATGCCCGGAGCAGTGTGAACCCACTGGAACGCCTGAGCGCCGCCCTCTCCGACCGCTACACTCTGGAGCGCGAACTCGGGCAGGGCGGCATGGCCACCGTGTACCTGGCCGAGGACCTCAAGCACAAGCGCAAGGTGGCGCTCAAGGTCCTCAAGCCCGAACTGGCCGCCGTGCTCGGCGCCGAGCGGTTCGTGCAGGAGATCACCACCACCGCGGCGCTCCAGCACCCGCACATCCTGCCCCTGTTCGATTCCGGCACCGCCGACGGGTTCCTGTACTACGTCATGCCCTTCATCCAGGGCGAGACACTCCGCGCCAAGCTGGACCGTGAAACCCAGCTCGGCATCGACGAGGCGGTCCGGATCACCGTCGCCGTGGCCGACGCGCTGGACTACGCCCACCGCCACGGGGTGATCCACCGCGACATCAAGCCGGAGAACATCCTGCTCCATGATGGTCAGGCGCTGGTGGCCGATTTCGGCATCGCCCTCGCCGCCAGCGGCGCCGCCGGCAGCCGGATGACCGAAACCGGGATGTCGCTCGGCACACCGCATTACATGAGTCCCGAGCAGGCCATGGGGGAGCGGGAGATCACGGCCCGCTCGGATGTCTACGCCCTCGGGTGCGTCACCTACGAGATGCTGACCGGCGACCCGCCGTTCACCGGCTCGACCGCCCAGGCCATCGTGGCACAGGTGATCACCGAGGATCCCCGGCTGCCCAGCGCACGTCGGAAGACGATCCCGCCGGCGGTGGAGGAGGCGGTGCTCACCGCCCTGGCCAAGCTGCCGGCCGACCGGTTCGCGAGTGCCAAGGAGTTCGCCGACGCGCTGGGTGGGGAGGG
>JBGSKF010000178.1:0-5122 GCA_041741375.1 Gemmatimonadales bacterium
GGCGACTCGCCCCTGGTTCAAAGACCCGTCCGCCAAATCCGTTCACCGTGACGGCGCTGATGTACCGCCGGTTGAAGAGATTCTCCACCCCGACGAAGGGCCGCCCGGACAGACGCCCGGCGCCGAGGGTCCAGGTGGCACGGAGTCCGGTGATGCCGGCGCCCCAGGAGGACGCCTGCTGCGTGTTGCGGTCATCGGCCCAGACGCCGCTGGCCACGGTCTGGTCCAGGTCGAGAGTCACGGGCCCCACGTCGGACCGGACGCCGAGCCGCAGTTGATGCAGCGGGACGCCCGGAAGCCGATTCCCGTCCAGCGTGTCGGTCACGCTCCCGTTCGTCACGCGGAATCGGGTGAACCGGAGATCGCTCAGGGTGTAGGCGCCCTGCAGCGAAAGCCCGGTGAGGGGCCGGACCTGAAGCCCGGCCTCGATCCCCTGATGGCGGGTCCGCCCGGCGTTCTGGAAAAAGGCGCGGCCATCCTGTTCCCGGGCCTGGATCAGGGCATCCCGCACGGTGATGCGATAGACGGCGAGGGAGTACTCGGCGACCCGCTGCCGGCCGCGGATGCCCCACTCGACGCTGACCGCCCGCTGGGGGCCGAGAGCGCGGTTGAGGCCGATGACTCCGCCGGGGAGACTCACCAGTTCGGTCGATGTGGGGGACTCGAAGGCGGTCCCGGCGGTGACCCAGGTGTTGTGCCGGTCATCGAGGGTGATCGTGGCGCCCAGAGAGCCGCTCACATTGGCCATCACCCGCCGGCCACTGTGATCCTCGCCTCCGGCGGCCACCCGGTCCCGCACCCTGAACACCAGGCGGTCGTACCGAAGCCCTCCGCTCAGCACGACGGGACCGGTCTGCCAGGAGGCGTGGGCAAAGGGCCCGACCTCCGACACCGTCTCCCGCTGATCCACCAGGAGGGCGGTGGTGATCTGTCCCCCGTCCGACCGGAAGTTCCGCCGCTCGTCCCGCATCCGTTGGACGTCGGCGCCGAGGGTCAGCGTGCCCCGGTTCCCATCGAACGGAATGGCGGCCTCGGCCCGGGTTCCCAGCACGACCCGGTCGATGGTGTTGAAGGTGCCCTCCGTGGGGTCGGCGGGAGCCGGAGGGGCGGTGGCCAGGGGATTGTCCAGGTCCCTCCATTGCACCCAGGCACCGAGGGAGGTTCGGACACCGCTGCCCGCACCACGCCCGGCCTCCGTTCCCGGGCGGCCCTCCAGATGCACCGAGAGTTGGGTCTGGGTGACGTCCTTGTCGGCTCCCCGCGCGACGTTGTTGGGCGCGGCGGCCGAGGGAGTGGACGCGGCCTCGGCGGCGGTGAGGGCGCCGGGGTTCTTCGCCTCGGGAGCATCCGCCACCGCCACCCGGAAGCCGAGTTGCCAGCGCGAGGTGATGTCGTGGAGGAGTCGTGCGGTCACCTGACGCTGGTCCGCACTGCTGTGGTCGCGGAAACCGTCGATCTCCATCCGGGACACCGCGAGGCTCGCCACCGTGGCGTCGGACCGGAAGCCGGACAGGAAGTGCCACTTGCGAGTGTCGAACGTGCCACCCTGGGCCCGGAACGACTGCGTGAACCCCCGCTCCTCCGGCAACACGGTGGAGAATTGCAGAACGCCCCCGGCCGCGTTGCCGTAGAGCGCGCTCGAAGCGCCGCGGAGGATCTCGATCCGGTCCACCGACGCGAGGTCGAGGTTCGACAGTTGGCCCTGTCCGTCCGGCAGGGTCTGGGGCACTCCGTCGAGGACCAGTCGGAGACCTCGCATGCCGAAGCTGGACCGGCTCCCGAACCCGCGGATCGACAACCGCTGGTCGAGAGAGGCGTTGTACCGGTTGGCCACGTGCACACCGGGAACATCGGCCAGCGCCTCGTCCAGACCGAGGGTGGCGCGACCCCGGGTGAGGGCCTCCCGGTTCAGGACCGAGATGGACGCGGGGATCCGGGACAGCGGGGCCGTCTGCCGGGTGACCGTCACCGCGATGTCCGGGAGCCGGGCGGCCCGCGTGCTGTCGGTCCGGGTGGAGTCCTGCTGTCCCCCCGCTGACGCGAGCGGGAGAGCCAGAAGGGAGAGGGAGACGCCCAGGGCGCCACACGGGGAACGGGAGGACATGGAGCCGAAAGGTAGCAAGGTGGGGCGGTCGCTTGAATCGGCCCGCCTCGGGGCCTACCTTCCCTCCGCCCATGACTCATACCAACCTGCCTCCCGACCCGATGCCCGTTCCTCTTCTGGAGGCGCCCGAGGCCCGTTTCCTTCCCGCCCCCGCCGATGGGGTGATGCCGGAAGGGTTCTTCGCCACCACCAACCTGCCGACCTGGGTGCGGCAGTCGAACGGGTGGGTCATGCCGATGCATGCTCGGATGGACGGGGTCATCGTGCGGCGCTCGGAGTCGTTGGTGGTCCTCGAACCCCGGCGGGTGCGCCAGGGCGAGCTGGTCGCCATGGGGCTCGCCGAGGACGGTTCGGAGGGCATCTGGGTCGACACCCACGGGTTCCTCCACACGCCCACCCCGGGGCAGGGCTTTCAGTTCATGTCCACCGAGGTGAGCCGGGAGCGCCCGGTGGACTATGCCGACCTCGCATCACGGCTCGTGCGGGAGCGGGACACCAGCGGCTTTCTGGTCTGGGTGGTGGGGCCGGCCCTGGTGCACTCCCGGGCGCGCGCCGACTTCGAGTGGTTCATTGCGCAGGGGTTCGTGCAGGCGGTCCTGGCCGGCAATGCGGTGGCGGTGCACGACATCGAGGCCGCCCTCTTCGGAACCACGCTGGGGATGCGCGGAACCGGACAGGTGGCGGAGGGGGGGCACGCGCTCCACATGCGGGCCATCAACCGGATCCGGGCGATCGGGTCGATCGAGGAGGCGGTGAAGAGCGGGGTCGTCACCAGCGGCATCATGCACTCCCTCGTGACCCACGACATTCCCTGGGTGCTGGCCGGGTCCATTCGCGACGACGGCCCGCTCCCGGGAGTGGTCACCGACGTTCTTGACGCGCAGGACGCCATGCGGCCCTTCACCATCCGCGCCACGGGAGCCCTTTTCATCGCCACGGCCCTCCATGCGATTGCGG
This sequence comes from Gemmatimonadales bacterium, assembly GCA_041741375.1. Taxonomy (GTDB): domain Bacteria; phylum Gemmatimonadota; class Gemmatimonadetes; order Gemmatimonadales; family GWC2-71-9; genus OFTM291. The sequence goes on from JBGSKF010000178.1 coordinate 3,062, forward strand.
TGGGGAACATGCTTCCGGCCTTCCACCTCCATCGCGGTGTGCCCGAGCCGGTGCTCACCGTCTGCGTGGATCAGACCGAGTTCGTCGTCAGCAAGCTCAAGGATCGGGGCACCCACCAGGCGGTGGGTGTGGTCACCAACGCCCAGGACTTCATGCACGTTCTTCGACACCACGTGGCGGCATGCAACCCAGCCTGACGATTTCCGACATCCCCGGCGAGGGCGCCGCCTGGGTCCGCATGGCGGCTGAGGTGGGTGCCATCGTCCCCCGGGAGGAGATCGACGGATGCTGGGCCTTCCGCCCGATCCGGCGCGAGGAGCGGGAGTTCGGAACCGCGGTGATCTCCCGCGTCGACGGGGATCGCCGCCGGATCTACACGGCCCGCTACATCCACGTCATCAAGGGGAAGGAGCGGGGCGGCTTTTCCTGCGTGGTCGAGGAGGTGGGAAGCGGTCCGCTCGAGGCCCTCGACGAACTCCTGGCGGCGGTCCCCCGCCGGTCCGACGAGGACCCTCCCGCACCGGTGCCCCGGGAGCGGTGGTTTCCGGAGCCCGATGTCCAGCCCTCCGAGTAGCCCGGCCGACGAACAGGTCGGACGCTTCGTCCGATACCTGCGCGAGCGCGGACTCTCGGTGACCAAGCCCCGCCTGGCGGTGGCCCGGGTGCTCTTTTCCGCCGAGGGGCACCCTTCCGTGGAAGAGATCCAGGAGGCCCTCCGGGAGCGTGCTGAGCATGTGGGAACGGCCACCGTGTATCGGGCCCTGGACCTCCTGGTGCAGAGCGGCATGGCCTTGGAACATGACTTTGGCGAGCCGTTCCGTCGCTTCGAACCGGCCGGGTCCACGCCCCAGCATGAGCACCTGCTCTGCCAGCGATGCGGCCGAGTGGTGGAGTTCCATCACGACCGGCTGGAACGGATGCTGCAACTGATCGCCGATGAGCACAACTTCGTCCCGCGACGGCATCGGGTCGAAATCCATGGATGGTGCGCCGAGTGCCAGGCTCGCGGCGCCCCGTCCTCAACCGGCAGGAGATGACCTGATCGATGGACGCACCGAACATTGGACTTGCCATTGCCTTCGTGGGCGGGCTCCTCAGCTTCCTGAGCCCCTGCGTCCTCCCGCTCGTTCCCTCCTATCTCGGATTTGTCACCGGCATGACGCTGGACGAGATGAAGGGGCGTCGCCGGCTCGCCATGACCCACGCCATTCTGTTCGTCCTCGGCTTTTCGCTGATCTTCATCCTGCTGGGGGCGAGCGCCACGGCGCTGGGGCGGGCGCTCAAGTACTACGAGGTGTGGGTGACCCGGGCCGGTGGCATCCTGATCATCCTCTTCGGCCTGTATCTCCTGGGGGCGTTCCGCATCGGGTTCCTCGCCCGGGAACAGCGCATGCACATGGAGCGGAAACCCCTTGGCTATCTCGGCTCCGTGCTGGTCGGGATCGCCTTCGGCGCGGGCTGGACCCCCTGCATCGGCCCGATCCTCGGCGGTATCCTGGGGCTTGCCGCCACCGAAGGGGACACCTCGCGAGGCGTCCTGCTGCTCTCCGCCTACTCGGCGGGCCTCGCCGTGCCGTTCCTCGCAGCGGCCTGGGCGGTGGAGTCCTTCCTCGACTGGTTCCAGCGGTTCCGTCGTTATCTTCCCTGGGTGCAGCGCATCAGCGGGGTGCTGCTCCTGCTGGTCGGCATTCTCCTCCTGTCGGGGCAATTCACCCGCCTGGCCGGCTGGCTCTCGGGATTCACCCCGGAGTTCCTGCGGCGGTGGTTGTGAGGGTGGGAGACGGGTGAGACGTCTCCAGTAGATGGCATGATACCGCCACCGGGGATCGCCCATTCCGGGCTTCCCCCCGATGGCCGACAGCATCAGGAGGTACCGATGATGAACCACCGTTCTGCTGGTCCGTGGCTCGTGGCCGCTGCCCTGGTCGCCGCGTGCGGCGGGGACCAGCCCGCCCCCGACGACTCACTCCCCCGGGATCTCTCGCTGGCGCCCGCGGAGACGGTCTATGTCATGGACGACCGGGCTCCCACCGCCGAGCCGGAACCGGCGCCGCCTCCCCC
>JBGSKF010000179.1:0-29734 GCA_041741375.1 Gemmatimonadales bacterium
CCGGAACAATTCTGCGCTGATCTGTAACAGGCTCGCGGGGAAATGGTGATGGTGCCGCAGCGCCGCCAGCACAGATTCACCCCATGCTTCAGATCGATCACTCCCCGTGCCAGCGCTCCATCCCTGTGGCTTGCCCCGCTATACCATATGTGATATATTATGGCTGGTGAAGGACCGCCTCAGCGGAAGCCTCTGATCTGGGTCGGGCCGGCGCGACGCGAACTCAAGGCCCTGCCGCGAGAGGTGCAGCGCACCATGGGTGTGGCGCTCTGGTTCGCGCAGAACGGTCGTCTCCATCCAATGGCCGTCCCAATGAGAGGGAGTCGTTTTGCGGGTGTAGTCGAGGTGCGAACAGACTTGCACGGGAGCACCTACCGGTTGATGTACAGTGCCAAGTGGGGTGAAACGATCTATGTGCTGGGTGCCTTTCAGAAGAAGTCCACCAGGGGAATCGCCACGCCGAGACATGTGCTGGACCTGATCGAGGCACGCTGGCGCCAGGCGCGCGCGATTCATCAACAGCACGGGAGCCATCCATGAGTGCGGATACCACACCTCCCTTTGAGCGCAGCAGCGGGAACGTCTTCGCCGACCTGGGGTTTCCTCGCGCCGACGAGGAACTGGCCAAGGCCGACCTGGCGTTGCGGATCGTGGATCTCATCCGCGCCCGGGGTCTGACCCAGACGGCGGCCGGTCAGCTGCTGAACCTTCCCCAACCCAGGGTCTCCCTGCTTTTCCGCGGTCGACTGGCCGGGTTCTCGACCGACCGCCTCTTCCGGTTTCTCAATCGCCTGGGGCAGGATGTGGAGATCGTGGTTCGCGCCACGCCTGCGACCCGGCGAGCCCGGGTGCGCGTGGTCCGGCATGCATCCAGGGCATGAGCCTGAGCACAGAATGTCGGCAGGAAGAGTCAACTGCCGACGCTTTGCGCTTCGTGGTCTGTTCCGAAACGTCGGGGATTGCGCTCAACCCCCGACGTTTCGTATCATTCGCGCCATGCCGACAACCAGCAAGAACCAGGCGATCCGGCTGATCGAAAAGCTGGGCCTCGCACGCCCACGGGATCTCGAGCAGCACGGCATCTCGCGCTCGCTTCTTTCCCGTCTCGTGAAGGAGGGCCTGATCATCCGGCAGGCGCGGGGGATCTACGTCGCGGCACGCCACGCGCCCACCGAGGCCCACTCGCTTGCGCAGGTCGCCAAGCGTGTGCCCGAAGCCGTGTTCTGTCTGTTCACAGCACTCCGGTTTCATGAGCTGACGACACAATCAGCGGCGGAGGTCTGGATTGCGCTGCCCGAGAAGGCGCGCCATCCGTGCCTCGACTATCCCCGCCTGCGCGTAGCCCGCTTTTCCGGGCCGGCGCTGATCGAAGGCGTGGAGGAGCACCGCGTGGAAGGTGTGGTCATCCGGGTATACTCCGCGGCGAAGACCGTTGCCGACTGCTTCAAGTATCGGAACAAGGTGGGGATTGACGTCGCGGTCGAGGCGCTGCGCGACTTCGGCCGGAAGCACCGCGGCTGCGCCAACGATCTCGCTCGGTTCGCGCGGATCTGCCGGGTCGCGCGCGTCATGCAGCCCTACCTGGACGCGATCGCATGACGGGGCAAGGCCGATCTCTCCGTCTCCGTCGCCGCGCGCCTCCTCAACCGGGCGAAGGAGACTGGCGACGACCACCAGACCCTGCTGACGAGCTACTGCCTCGAGCGTTTTCTCTACCGCCTCGGCGCCTCGAACCGTCGCGACCGCTTCGTGCTGAAAGGCGCGATGTTGCTGCGACTCTGGTCGGACAGGCCCTATCGGGCGACGCGTGATCTCGATCTGCTGCGCCGTGGCGACGGCGCGTTCGACACGATCCGCGAGGATCTTCGCGCGATCGTCACGACGCCGGTCCCGCCGGATGCCGTCACCTTTGACGGGGAGCGCGTTGGCGTCGAAGCGATCCGCGCGGAGGACGAGTACGCCGGCACGCGTGCCACGCTGCCCGCCCGATGCGGCAAGGCTCGACTGAAGCTCCAGATCGACATGGGGCTTGGTGATGCCGTCTGGCCGGCGCCGCAGATCTGCACCTACCCGACGCTCCTCAATTTCCCCCCGCCGGACCTGCTCGCCTATCCGCGTGAGGCCGTGGTCGCGGAAAAGCTCGAGGCGATGGTGGTGCTCGGCGACCGGAACAGCCGCATCAAGGACTTCTTCGATCTCCACTACCTCGCGCACCGCTTCGAGTCGATCGCGCGACGCTGTCCGAGGCCGCGCAGCGGACGTTCGAGCGCCGCCACACGCCCATCCCCGCCGGAGACCCCATCGGATTCACACGCCTGTACTGGGAGAATCCATCGCGGCCGATGCAGGTCCGGGCCTTTGCCCGCCGCGCCCGTCTCGCGGTGCCGGAGAAGCCGGAAGAGGCGTTCACGCGCCTGCTGCATGCGTTTCTTTCCCCGGTACTGGAGGATCTGCGGAGGGGAACGGCGCGGAAAGACACCTGGTGCCCGGGAGGGCCGTGGCGATGACTGTGACGCAACCCCGTTGGGGTTGTCGGTTGGTTCGGGACCCGCCCCTGGGGTACGCGCTGGCGGGGTCCTCGGCTGAAGCCGAGGCTCGGCGCCTTCGGCGACGGGTCCTGAAGGACGGACGGTCCTCCCGTACTCGTACTCGTACACGAGCGGAAGCCACAGATGATGCGGATGACGCAGAAGGCTCACAAATGCCAGGCCTTCAGGCCGGGGACCGTGAAGATCGGGCGAGACCGAGAAAGACGACGATCGCCCGATTCAGGCGAAGAAGGTCCTCGTCGTCGAGGCGACCAATCTTCGAACCGAGCTTTGTCCGGGGCACGGTCGTGATCTTGTCCACCATGAGACTGCTTGCCACGTGCAGGCCGTTGCGTTTGTTCGACTCAATCGGGATGCGGAAAAGGGGCGCTTCGGCGGGATCCGTGGTGAAGGCGCAGATCGTGACGGAGTGCGTCGCGTCGAAGTCATCGTCCTGCAGGATGACCACGGGGCGGGGCTTCCCGGCATGATCGGCTCCGCCCGACGCGGTCCAGATATCCCCCCGCTTCACGGGAGGTCGAGGTCGGACACGGCGTCAATGAAGTCCTGGTCCTCCCGGGCCCGGGGGCTCGCGGCCACGGCGAGGGACTGGCGACGGGCCTCGGCCTTGAAGCCCGGGGACCGGACGTCCGGCACCCAGATCTGAATGGGCCGGAGGCCCTGGCGGCGGAGACGCTCGCGGTGCGCCCTGACCTTCTCTCGAGATGACTTCGACTTTTCGGCCACGATCCTCCTCCTCTTAGGTTACATGTAACCTATGGTGGTGGTCTCCAGGTCGCAATGAGTTTCCTGGGCTCCCGCCTAGGCTCGGGCGCCTCCGGCGACGGGTCTTGAAGGACGGCCGCTGATCTCCCCGTACCCGTACTCGTACCCGTACTCGTACACGAGTGGAAGCCACAGATGACGCAGATGACGCAGATGACGCAGAATGCTCCGCCTTTCAAGGCCTGTCGGGCGGAGCCCGCCGAGCCCGGCTTTCAAGCCGGGAAAACAGGCTCGGCGCCTGCGGCGGCGGGTCCTGAAGGACGGCCGGTCTCCCCGTACCCGTACTCGTACCCGTACCCGAGTGGAAGCCACAGATGACGCAGATGACGCAGAAGGGTCACCCACCTGCGACAGGTTCCTATCTCGGAAATTGCGAGACCGCCCGGACCCTCTATCGCCACGGCCCGCCACGCGCCACCTGGGCCAGGAGCAAGGAATTGACATTCAGTCATAATAAATCTAAGATACCTTTGCTTTAGTTACGACAAGACGAGCTAAAGGCGCTTTCTCAAGGGGATATGCGTGAAGCGGATGACCCGCACGGGCACCTATGAGACGACGACCGTCGGCGGAGAGCCGGTAAAGGCCTTCGTGCCGCCGCCGTTGCCCCCGGTGCCGCCGCTGGCGCTCGACGGCGCTCCGCGCGCGGCCCTCGACGCCGCGCTGCTGGCCCTCGGCCGGCTCGACGGTGTCTCCAGCGCCCTGCCGGACACGCACCTCCTGCTCTACACCTACGTCAGGAAGGAAGCGGTGCTGTCCTCCCAGATCGAGGGCACACAAGCGACGCTCGACGACCTGCTGCTGTTCGAGCTGCAGGAAACGCCGGGCGTGCCGCTCGGCGATGTTGTCGAAGTGTCGAACTACGTCCGCGCCCTGGAGCACGGGGTGAAACGGCTGCGCGAAGGATTCCCGCTGTCCAACCGGTTGCTTCGGGAGATCCACGAGATTCTCCTCTCCCGCGGCCGTGGCGCCGGGAAGAACCCGGGCGAGTTCCGGCGCAGCCAGAACTGGATCGGTGGGACGAGACCGGGGAACGCCCGGTTCGTCCCCCCCCCGCCGCACAGGATACCGGACGCCATGGGAGCGCTGGAGACATTCGTGCACGATGCCAAGGCGCCACCGGCGCTGCTCAAGGCCGCGCTCTGGCACGTCCAGTTCGAGACGATTCATCCGTTCCTCGACGGCAACGGGCGCGTGGGACGACTGATGGTCACGCTCTTGCTGTGCGCCGACGGGGTGCTGCGGGAGCCCATGTTGTACCTGAGCCTGTTCCTCAAACAGCACCGGGCCCGCTACTACGACCTGCTGGACTCGGTACGCCGCGAGGGCGACTGGGAAGCCTGGGTCGCGTTCTTCTGCGAGGGGGTGGCATCCGTATCCGACGGCGCCGTGGCGACCACGCGGCGACTCCTGGAACTGGCCGAGAAAGACCGGGACGGTCTGGCACGCCTCGGCCGCAAGGCCGGTTCGGCCGCCGCTGTTCAGATGGCGCTGCTCCGGATGCCGGTCTGCACCATCCCGCGCCTGGCCAAGCGGACCGGTCTCACGCTGCCGACGATTGCCAAGGCGCTCGATGTGCTGCTCGACAGGAAGATCGCGAGCGAAACGACGGGCAAGAAACGGAACCGGGTGTATCGCTACGACCGGTATCTCGACATTCTCAACGAGGGGACCGAGCCGCTGTGAGCACGGACGGATGCCGGATGAAGGCTGGGATTGTGCTGCGAGGTGAGTCAGCCGTAGTGGTAGCGAGCTTGCAGGAATTCGATGCGGTCGGTGAATACCTCGTAGACCAGACGGTCGGCCTCGTTGATCCGCCGAGACCAGACATTGCCCCCGAAGTATTTCAGGTGCTCGGGTTTGCCGATTCCTCCCGCGGGATCGCGCAGGGCGGCCTCCATCAAGTCCAGGACCCGCACTGCCGTCTTGCGATTGGTCTCGACCCAGTAGCGGAGGTCCTCCAGGCACTCCTTCTGAGTGACCGCGTGGCGTCCCCGCTTGGCGGGGGAGTTCAGGGGAGGGCCCCGAGGTCGCGGCGCAGCGTGGCGATATTCGCAGGCTTGGTGCGGCCCCGCCGCGCCCGGGTCAAGGCGGCCAGGAGGCGCATCGCGTTCTCCGGCGACCGCAGGAGATACGCGGTTTCCCGGAGGCTCGAGAGCTCCCCGGCCGGAAGCAGGGCCATGTCCTCGTGGCCCCGCCGTTGGATGACCGCCGCCTCCCGGGAATCCTCGACTTCGTCCCAGAGGGTGGCAAGATTCTCGCGGGCGTGACTATAACTTGTCTTGACGGGCATGATGGGCTCCGGTCGTGTTGTACAACAAAGTTGTACAAGATTCTGTGTGGTGTCAAGGGACGGTGCCAGCGGTTGCGCCGGGAGCGACCGGCGGGTCACGCGGGGCGTTGGGCAGCCAGAGGAGTCCTGGACATGAACCATGACCTCACGAAAGCGCAGCGTCGACGTCTTCGCGAGCTCGGTGGCATCGCGTATGAGAGGGATCTGTCGGCCGAACTCACGAAGCTCGAGACTGAGTTCACGCGGTGGCGCGCCGGGGAGGACGACGCGTTCGATCTGTCGGAGGCGATCCACCGCTTTCACCAGGGCCCCTCGCGCGAACTTTTCTTGAAGTACGACCACTCCCACCTGGACCTGGCCGTCGCCCACGCGATACACCGAGGCGTCCTCTCGGTGGAGGAAGTTGGGAGGGAGACGTCTGACCGGGCGCTGGATGCGGGGCCGGGTATACGGAACGGTACGGTGTCGAGGTTGCGGAACAGCGGGGCTATGCCCCCGCGGCTGATCGGCACGCCGTTCGCTTGAGCCTAAGCCCAATCCGCGAAGTGAGTCTTTACGGCACGAAATGAGGTTCTCCGTGATTCGAGCTGTATCATATGCGGTCTCGCTGGTCCTGACAGCGCTGCTCGGGACGTCTTGTGAGCCGAGCCCTCCGTTCGGTGCTCCGATCATTGGAGACAGCCTGGGCATCGCCATCGTTGACCACGGTGCCGTCGATCCCGAGGCACTGCCCAAGCTTCGGTTGGAGGCGGAGCCACTCGTCAGTATCGGTGTGGTCGATGGGCCGGACGAATACCAGTTTTACGACGTCATTGACGCTCATCGACGGCGAGACGGTTCCATCGCCGTTCTCGACAGGAGCCGGACAATTCGCGTCTTCGACAGTCTCGGGGTTCACGTGTGGACCGCGGGATCCGAGGGCGATGGCCCGGGGGAGTTCCGGCGGCCGCAGAGGGTCGCTGAGTTGGCAGGGGACACGCTTGTCGTGTGGGACGGCGGCCCCGCGCGGTTCAGCCTGTTCGTCGATCCCGGAAAGTTGGTGCGGACAAGGGCCGTCGCACCCCTGGCTGGCAGCAGCCGCGTCCTCGGACTCTCGAATACTGACCGGCTGGTGGTCGCACATCAGCTGGTCGAGCGCGGAGTCGTCAACAGCCATAGTGCCATAACGGTCAACGTCGAGTTGTACCTCCTGCATGTCGCCGACGTTCAATTGGCTCTGCTGGGGCGTGAACTCCTGGTGATCCAGTATCAGGAGATCGATGAAGGGGGCGCGTACTCGCCCGCCATCTTCGAAGCGGCGGCAGTCCTCGCCCCGGCCGCTGAGGGCTTCTGGTATGGAGATGCGAAGCGCTACGAATTGCGTCGTACCACCGTCTTGAATGGCGTTGACAGGATTGTGCGATGGCAAGGGCCCGATCGAGCAATTGACGAGTCGGACTTTGACGCCGTTCTGGAGACCTGGGCTGGCGGATCGTCGGCCACGCCCGAGATGCGGCAGTTGATGCGAAAGTATGGGCGCAGTCATCCGAGAGCCGAGCAATTCCCCTCGTATGAGGAGCTTCTGACCGATGCGGCGGGCGGCCTCTGGGTGCGAGAGTTCGTTCGAGACCATGAGGATGACGGGTTGCGGCGTTGGACAATATTCTCGCCAGACGGCACGCGCATCGTCGGCCGGCTTGAGCACGGAGCCAACTTCAGGCCGCTCCGTGTCGACCGTGGTTGGGTCCTGGGCGTGGAGCGGGGTGAGCTCGACGTGGAGCGCATTGTGCTTCGCCGCGTCACGCAATGACCGTCGCAGGCTGACTCAGGGTCACACGGTCGCTGCTGTACCTGACCGTTGCCTGGCGCCTGTAGGCGAGGGGCAAGGCCTTAGAGTGCAGGGGAAGCCCAGGCTTGGCGGTTTCGGCGAACCGCCCGGTTCCGCCGGAAATCGATGTCCACTCTTCGGTGGCGCCCTCGGGCCGGAGGGGTCACCTTTCCCTGTCAGGGAAGTTCTGGTCAGGGGAGGACGTTGGGGGCCGGCCGTTCGCGAACGATCCGTGAGAATGGATTCCCGCGTTCGCGGGAATGACGACCATGGGTGTCACGTCCGTTTCTTGACGCGCACCCGTCACCCACAACCTCCACCCCGTTTCAGGGAGATCCATTGTCCGACACCACCGTTCTCCGGGAAGCTGCCGCCCGTGCCATCACCCTCTACGAGGAGCTCGCGGAGACCCATGTGGCTGCCCGCGCCGGCTATGACGAGCTGCGCCGGCGGCTCGACCTCCCCCTGGATCACGCCGGGGTCGAGCCGGTGCAGGTCCTCGACGAGCTCCTGCGCGACACCCGTGACGGGCTGGTCGGCTCGGGCGGTCCCCGGTTCTTCGGCTGGGTCATCGGTGGCTCCACACCGATGGCCATTGCCGCCGACTGGATCGTATCCAGCTGGGAGCAGAACGGGGCGATCTACCAGACCAGTCCCGCCGCTTCCGTGGTCGAAGAAGTGGCGGGCGAGTGGCTCAAGGATGTGCTCCGCCTTCCGCGGGAGTGCTCCTTTGCGATGGTTACCGGTTGCCAGATGGCGCACTTCACGGCCCTGGCGGCGGCCCGGCAGCGGCTGTTGCAGGACCGCGGGGTCGACGTCAGCCGGCAAGGTCTCTCCGGCTCACCACCCATCCGGGTTCTTACGGGCGTCCATCGGCACGAGTCGCTGATCCGCGCGCTGCGTTTCCTCGGAATCGGTTCCGATGCGCTCCAGTCGCTGAGTCTCGACGGCGACGGGCGGCTCGATCTCGGCAGCCTCGCCACGGCACTCGAGGCGGAACCGGACCGTCCGACGATCGTGTGCCTCATGGCCGGCGACCTCAACACTGGGGCGGCGGACCCATTCCCGGAGGCCTGCGCCCTTGCTCATGCTGCGGGTGCGTGGGTCCACGTCGATGGGGCGTTCGGGCTCTGGATGAACGCCAGCCCCAGACACCGCCACGTGCTGCAGGGCTGTGAACTGGCGGATTCGTGGGCCACCGACGGGCACAAGTGGCTCCAGCTTCCGTTCGACAACGGGTTCGCCTTCGTGAAGGACCGGGAGGCGCATCACGCGGCGATGTCCATCACCGCCGACTACTTCATCGCGCCGGATGGCGCGGGACGGAATCAGGTGGATTGGAACCCTGAATGGTCCCGGCGGCCTCGAGGCGTCGTGGCCTACGCGGCTCTGCGCGCACTCGGCCGGGACGGAATTGCACGGATCGTGGACGAGGGGTGTCGCCTGGCCGATCGGCTCGTCCAGGGAATGGGAGCGCTCCCCGGCGCCGAGGTGGTGGCCCCCGCCCGGATGAACCAGGGGCTGGTCCGGTTTCTGGGGGATGACGGAGACCATGACCGTCGCACCGACGCGGTGACGGAGGCGATCCGCGCGGAAGGGACCGCATGGTTCGGCGCCACCACCTGGAGGGGGATGCGGGCGATGCGGGTCTCGGTGTGCAACTATCGCACGACCGACACCGAGGTGGACCGGACGCTGGAAGCGGTGGCGCGGGTGTTGAGGAAGACCTCGTAGCAATCCGATCGAGCCGATTCCTCGGCTGAAGCCGAGGCTCGGCGCCTGCGGCGACGGGTCCTGAAGGACGCGGATTGTGTCATCGCGAGGACCCCGCAGGGGTCCGTGGCGATCTCGTGAGCGGGTTCCGGCGAAGGAGGCAATGGATGGCCTTCACGACGGGATCCTCGGCTGAAGCCGAGGCTCGGCGCCTTCGGCGACGGGTCCTGAAGGACGGCCTACCTCCCCGTACCCGTACTCGTACACGTACCCGTACACGTACACGAGCGGAAGCCACAGATGACGCAGATGACTCAGAATGTCCCGCCTTTCAAGGCCTGTCGGGCGTAGCCGGCCGAGCCTGGCTTTCACGCCGGGAAACGTCCATTAGCTTTCCTCCGTCACCCACGTAGAGGAACCCATGTCGTCGTCTCAGCTGCTGCAGCAGCTTGCCGAACTCCACCGCGCCATCGAGGCGTTGCCGGTGCCGGAGGACCGGGATGTCAAGGATTTCGAGACGTTGGAGACGCTCAAGCACGGTCTCGACAACGCGCGCCTGGGGCTCTGGGCCCGGCTCCAGGGCGTCGACACCGAGGACGCTCCCGCGTATGTCCGCAACTTCCGGGTCAAACGCGCGGTCGAGATCTGTTCCCGGCTGACCACCGATCTCCGGCTCGGTCTGCTCGATCCCCGGCACGGGGAATACACCGCGCTGCTCACCACGGTGCTCGATCTCGCTCACGCGATCCACACGGGACGGGTCCGACGCATGGAAAGCGCAGACTAGTCCCGGTGGGTCCCGTCGATCAATCAGAGGTGTCCAGGGAGAACAGGAGGCCGGGTCCCGCTCGTGCCGGCTTGTTCGTGTACGCCAAGGAGGTGGAGCGTCTGGCCCTTTTCTACCAGTCACTGCTCGGCATGACGCGGGTGCACGCCACCCCCGAACTCGTCATCCTGCGATCCCCAGACCTGCAGATCACCATTCATCCTCTCCCGGCTGTGGTCGCGGCCCAGGCGGAGATCTCTGTGCCACCCGTTCCGCGGGACAATGCGGCCTACAAGTTCTTCCACACGGTCCCGAGCCTCGCCGGGGCCGCGGAGGTGGCGGCCTCGCTCGGCGGCGAAGTGTTGCCTGAGCTGTGGCACGGCCCCGGATTCGTCGTGCGCAACGCCGTGGACCCGGAGGGGAACATCTTCCAGGTTCGGGAGAGTGCTTCCTGATGCAACAGTCCATTGCCCACGTCGCTCTCGTGGTCCGCGATTACGACGAGGCACTCGCATTCTACGTCGGCACGCTGGGTTTTCGTCTTCTCCAGGATGAGTACCAGCCCGAGCAGGACAAGCGCTGGGTGGTCGTGTCGCCCCCCGGCGGATCGGGTACCTCGCTGCTGCTCGCCCGCGCGTCGAACCCTGAGCAAGCGGCGTTCATCGGCAACCAGGCGGGAGGGCGGGTGTTCCTCTTCCTGCAGACCGATGATTTCTGGAGAGACCATGACCGCATGGTTGCCGCCGGGGTCCGCTTTGTCCGGCCGCCATCCGAGGAATCGTACGGTACGGTCGCCGTGTTCGAGGATCTGTACGGCACTCGCTGGGATCTGATCGAATACACGTCATCCGCGCCTTCGACGACGGGGTCCTGAAGGACGGCCGGTCTCCCCCCGTACACGTACTCGTACGCGAGCGGAAACCACAGATGACGCAGAAGGTTCGCCCACCCGCAGACATCCTGACGGGTGAGGGCAGGCACCAGTCCTTCAAGGAAAGGCCGGGGACCCCAGGCTGGGCTTTCAAGCCGGGGAACCGGGCCGGTAGAGGATCACCCGGACCCGTTCCAGCGTCACCAGCCCTCCTCCGATCATCTCGTCGAGTTCGGACAGCACGGCGCTGATCGCCTCCTCGGTGTCCACCACCTCGATGATGAGCGGGAGATCGAGGGAGAGCCGGAGGATCTTGTCGGTGTGGATCCGGCTGTTGGCGCCGAACCCCGACACCCCGCGGAGCACGGTGGCGCCGGCGAGGCCCTTCTCCCGGAAGCGATGAAGAAGGGCCTCGTGCAAGGGCTTGCCGTGGTACCGGTCGCTCTCGCCGATGAAGATCCGCATGAGGGTGCGTTCGCCCGCGAAGCGCTGGGTCATGGTGCCGACTCCTACAGGAGCTGGTTGGCGAGGAAGAGTCCGGCGAGGACGGCGAGGAGCGAGCCGAGGATGGTGGTGCCGGCATAGAGGGCGGCCTGCCAGTAGCTTCCGCCTCCGAGCAGGGTCTGGCTCTCCCAGGCAAAGGTGCTCATGGTGGTGAAGGCGCCGCAGAAACCGATGGTGAGCCCCGCCCGCAGCTCCGGCGACACCAGCACGGTGGCGGTGGTGTACCGCATGAGAAAGCCGAGCAGGAAGGAACCGGTGAGGTTCACGGCCACGGTGCCGAGCGGGAAGGTGCCGGCGCCGACCCGTCCCTGCACCCAGCCCTGCAGGCCGAACCGGGCCACGGTGCCAAGGACGCCGCCGAGTGCGATGTAGCCGAGCACGGGAATCTCCGGATGGGTTCCCGGGAAAGTTATCAGCATTCAGGGCGGGGTGTTGGGTGTCGGGTATTGGGGATTGGGTGTTTGGTGTTGGGGGACCCAATACCCAATACCCGACACCCAATACCTGGTTGAGGGTGGAGAGGTGGGTTCTTGGCGCATCCGGGAGCGGGTTCACTGCGTGTTCTCACGGCGGTCTCCGTCTCCCGACCCTTGATCCGGTACTTTTCAGGCCATCCGAACTTTTTGTCCGGTGGTCAACTCCGTGGAGGAGAGAGCATGTCCGACGAACGCGCCCGTTCCTGGGCCATCCTGACCGCCCGGCTGATGCTGGGCTTCATGTTCTTCATGACCGGCGTCACCAAGGTGTTTTCCATGGGGCCGACCGAGCACGCCCGGCAGCTCTTCGTGGAGCCGTACGCCGAGACGTTTCTCCCGGCCTGGTCGCTCTGGGTCGTCGGCACCGCGATCCCGCTCGTCGAGCTGGTGGCCGGCGCTCTCCTGCTGCTCGGTCTCTTCACCCGTCCGGCCCTCCTCTCGCTCGGGGCGGTGCTGGTGACGGTGACCTTCGGGCATCTCCTCGCGGAACCGTTCTTCCAGTTCCACGGTCATGTGCTTCCCCGGGCGGTGCTGCTCCTCTTCGTCCTGTCGATGCCGGCCGCGCTCGACATCTTTGGCCTCGATCAGTGGCTGCATCGCCGGTCCTCCTCTGGCGCAGTGACATGAGGAGACCGAGCGTGCGGGGCGGAGTCAGGTTGCTTGTTTCGGTTGTACTGGCGCTGGAGGCGGGATGCGCCCCCGGCCACACGCCCGAGCCCCCGGTCTCGGTGCGGGATTCGGCCGGGGTCTCGATCGTCACCATCAACGCCGACCCGGCCACTCTGCCGCTCCGGAGCCTGGAGTCCGAGCCTGATCTGGTGATCGAGGGTGGCATGGACGGCATCCCCGATTTTGTGGGTCTTGGGGCGGTGCGATGGCTCAGCGATGGACGGATCCTGGTTGCGGATGCGGCGGCCAGTGTGCTGTACCTCTTCGACACGAGTGGGTCTCTGGTCCGCTCTTTTGGACGCCCCGGAGAGGGACCCGGAGAGTTTCGGTATGTGAACAACATGACCGTCGGTCCCGGCGACAGTGTCCTCGTGTTTGACGAACGGACCCGTCGCGGAACCGTCCTGCACCCGACGGGAGGATTCCAACGCACCGTCCCCGTCCCGGGTCCGGCGACTTTGGGTGCCTCACCCCTCGATCTCTCCCTGTTCGGTTCCCATCGCCTCATTGCGCACCGATATCGGTTCGAGGATTCCCTGTTGAAGCAGGGGGTCGAGATCCAACGATCCCGGACGTTCGAGGATCTGCTCCTTTTCGGTACCGATGGCAGCCTGCTCGATTCCACCCCTGCCTTCGAAGGACGGCATGGTGTCTGGACCGCGAAGGCGGAGTATCGGGCCCCGTGGTCTGCCCGGCCGTTCGTGGCGGCAGACACGTCGCGCGTGGCCTACGGTCCGGGAGCCACATGGCGTGTCACCGTCCTGGATAGTGACTTCCGCGTCGCACGGGAAATCGTGTGGCCCAAGGCAGAAGAGGCCCTCCGCGGCGCGGAGGTGATGGAGTTCAGGGCGCAGGTTCGATCCAGCTACCTGGCCGAGATGGGGGCGGCACGAATCGACCGGACGTTGGACATCCTCTTCTCACCCGCCATCCTTCCCGAGATCCGCCCGGCCATCGGGAGGGTCCTCCTCGATTCCGACGGACCGATCTGGGTGGGGCGGTTCAAACCCCTGTCCTGGCCCATCCCCTGGGAACCGACCGACTGGGTGGTCCTCAGTGCGGAGGGGACGCCAATGGTGAGGGTCGTGCTGCCGGAGACGATGCGCTTGGAGGAGGTCCGGGGCGACTCGCTCCTTGTCGTCGTGACTGACTCCCTCGACGTGGAGCACGTGGCGGTGTACGTGGTTAGGGAGCAGGGAATAGGGAGTAGGGAGTAGGGAGTAGGCGATAGGTGGTAGGTGGCAACCGGTAGGAAGGAGAGAAAGGGGAGAGGCGCGAGGAGTGACTATGAGAGTGAGGGTGGCAAGGGAGACGGCACAGTGCACGTTGCGGAACCAACGCACTCGACGCCGGGGACATCGCAGAGTATCGTTCCCGGGTCACGCCTACTGGAGGCCCCTGTGACGACCCACCTGCTCTCGCGCCCGTTGGCCGCTCTCGCCCTCTTCACGATGGGCTGCGCACCCGCCGGCAATGCGCCCGACACCACACCGGAAACCCCGAATGAAGCCTCGGCGGGGATTACCACGACCGCCATGGCGATGCCCCTCGAGGGGGTGGCGATCCAGCTCGACGTGCCCGCCGAGGTTCCGGAGGGTCCGGTGCTGGTGCGCTTCCGGCTGGCGGGGTACGGGATCGCCCCTGCGGGGGTGGCCCTGGCACGCACCGGGCACTTCCATGTGCTGATCGACGTCGAGCCGCCGCCGGTCGGGGTCGCGGTGCCGGCGGACAGCCAGCACGTCCACCTCGGCGGAGGCCAGATCGAGGTGGCGTTGAACCTGGCCCCGGGGACCCACGTGCTGCGCGCGCTCCTGGCCGACGCGGAACACAGGGTGATCTCGGAGGAACTGGTGTCGGAGCCGGTGAGCATCAGAGTGGGAAAGAGGGAGTAGGGAATAGGGCGTAGGGGCGACGCTGTGGGTGCGCCGCTTGCGGCGCACATGGGTGCTGGGTGTTAGGTATTGGGTGTTGGGCAATGGGCGATCATCTCGACTGACCACTGAACACTGAAGAGCTGACAACTGAACACTGACAACCATCCCCATGCCTCGAGTGCTGATCGTCTTTGGAACCACCGATGGGCATACTGCCCGGGTGGCGACTGCGCTCGCCGAGGAATGCCGGCGGCTCGGCGCGGAGGTGGAACTGGTGGATGCGGCGGCGATCCGGGGATCGGGCCCGTCTCCCGATTCCTTCGATCGGGTGATCGTGGCCGCCTCGATCCATATCGGGGGGTTCCAGCGCCCGGTGCGCCGATGGGTTCGCGGGCACGCCACGTCACTGCGGGACCGGCAAACGCTGTTCGTGTCGGTGTGTCTCGCCGTGCTGCAGCAGGATCCCGCCGTGCGCCAGGATCTTGATCGGATCGTGAGTCGATTCCGGGAACAGACAGGGTGGACGCCGGGTGAGGTGGTGTTCGTTCCCGGAATGCTGGCCTACACGCGGTATGGCTGGCTGCGGCGCTGGGTGATGCGTTGGATCGCCGGGCGGGTGGGTGGATCCACCGACACCACCCGGGATCATGACTACACCGATTGGGCGGCCCTGCGGGACCTTGCCGGACGGTTTCTCGCCAGTCCTCGCGTCCACTGGACACGCAAAACTGAAACCTGACACTGAAAGCCATGTCCATGCCAACCTTCCGCTCCCGCCGAGATCCCTGGCTCGCCCTTCTGGTCTTCGCCGCGTCCTGCGCGCCCCCACCCGAGCGCGACGCGACCTTCTGGACCAACCTGCAGGCCCTCTGCGGCCAGGCGTTTGCCGGCCGGATGGTGGCCGGCAACCCACAGGACTCGATCCTGGCCCGGGACCGGCTGGTGATGCATGTGGCCTCCTGCAGCGAGGAGGAAGTCCGGATTCCCTTCCATGTCGGGGAAAATCGCTCGCGAACCTGGGTGCTGAGCCGCTCCGACTCGGGGTTCCGCCTGGTGCATGATCACCGCCATGAGGACGGGAGCCCGGACGCCATCACCGGCTACGGCGGCACCCGGGAAGGGCCCGGCACGGAGACGACCACGCGGCTCGAGTTCCCCGCCGATCAGTACACCGCGGACCTGGTTCCGGCCGCAAGAACCAACGTGTGGGCCCTGGAACTGGTCCCACCCGCGCTCTTTGCGTATGAACTCCGGCGGGTGGGGACCAATCGCCGGATCCGGGTGGAGTTCGACCTTACGGCGCCGGTGGAGGTGCCCCCTCCGGCGTGGGGACAGGGGCAGTAGGGCGATAGGACACAGGACAGTAGGACAGTAGGACATAGGACTCAGGACGGAGAACAGGCGTGAGCTTGGCCAGGTCTATGTCCTGGATCCTACGTTCTACGTCCTCCCAACTTACCCAACAACCTACTCCCTACTCTCTACTCCCTACTCTCTACTCCCTACTCTCTACTCCCTGCTTCCTACTTCCATTCGCCCCTACGGCCTCCCATACCGCCCCTCGATCCATTCCCGCTCGGCGTCGGTGCGCACCGATTGTCTCGCCTCCTCCCAGGCGGCCCGGGCCTCGTCCCGGCGCTCGAGCCGTTCCAAAAGCGTGGCCCGGGTGGCGGATCGGAGCAGCCAGGCCCGGAGTCCCGGTGTCTCGATCGTCTCCAGCGCCCGCAGGGCCTCCTCCGGTCCCGCGACCTCGGCCAGGGCCACGACGCGGTTCAGGGCCACCACCGGGGACGGGGTGAGCGCCAGGAGCTGGTCGTAGAGATCGAGGATGCCTCGCCAGTCCGTCGCGGCCAGATCGGGTGCGGCGGCATGGGCCGCGGCAATCGCCGCCTCCAGGTGCCAGGTGGTGATCCGGGAACCCTCGGAGGCCCGCTCCAGGTGCCGGAATCCCTGGGCCCGGCGCCGCTGATCCCAGCGGGAGCGATCCTGCTCCCCCAGGAGAAGGAGGGCGCCGTTCCCATCGGTGCGGGCCGAGAGACGGCTCGCCTGGAGGTGGAGCAATGCGGCGAGGGCGTGGGTCTCCGGGCGGCCGGTGGCGGGATCGGCCGCGAGCAGCGACACGAGCCGGAGGGCTTCCTCGGCGAGGTCCCGCCGGATCGTTACTCCCCCTCCCGCGCCGTAGCCCTCAGTAAAGAGCAGATAGACAGCCTGGAGTACCGTCTCCAGCCGCTCCGGCAACTCCTCCTCGCTCGGGAGCTCGAAGGCGATCTCCCGATCCCGGAGAATGCGCTTGGCGCGGACCAGCCGCTGGGCGATGGTGGCCGGCTTGACCAGAAAGAGGGTGGCGATCTCCTCCACGCTGAACCCGCCGACGGTCTTGAGACTCAGTGCGATCCGAGCCTCGGGGGGGAGTGCCGGGTGACAGCACATGAAGAGCATGGCCAGCTCGTCGTCCACGGCGGGATCGGCCAGCGGACCGGTTTCGGGGAGATCCATGGCGAGCGCATCGAGCCGCGGGGCAAGCGACGCGGTCCGGCGCGCCCGGTCCAGCGCCAGGTTGCGGGCCACGGTGTAGAGCCACCCCTCCGGATGAGCGGGCACCCCCTCGTGAGGCCACTTCTGGAGGGCACGAAGAAGGGCCTCCTGGACCACCTCTTCCGCCACGTCCAGGTGAGAGGGCCCGAACATCCGGGTGAGCGCGGAAACCATGCGGCCCGCGCTCCGCCGGAAGAGGTGATCGAGAAGCCGAGGAACCGGGAGGTCAGAACTCGAGGGCACGGATACTCAGGGTTCCTCCGAATTGAAGGTGGGGGTGATCCCGGCAGAGCCGGACCACGTCATCATAATCGGTTGCCTCGATGAGCCAGAAGCCACCGATCACCTCCCGGGTCTCGGCGTAGGGTCCGTCGGTGACGACGAGTTTTGGTCCTGCCCCCTTCAGGGTGCGGCCCTCGCCATCGCGGAGCTTGGCGGAGGTCCGGAGACGTCCCTCGGCGCTCAGCCGGCTGGTCCAGGCGATGTACTTCTCGATGATGGCCTGCATCTCCCCGGGAGAGATGGAGTCATAGTCGGAGGGATCTTCGTATGGCAACACCAGATACTGGGGCATGTGAACCTCGGGGGAAAGGGTTTTTCTCGGAACTCCACGGATACTCAGGATTGCCTGATGGGACCACCATGGATCCCATGTCCCACACTGTCCTATGTCCTATAATGTCCTATGTCCTCTGTCCTCTGTCCTCTGTCCTCTGTCCTCTGTCCTCTGTCCTCTGTCCTCTGTCCCATCATGTCCCACGTCCTGCGTGCGGCATTCCCACCACCCCCTCTCCTCCCGACACCCGACACCCAGCACCCAATACCCAATACCCAACACCCAATAGCCAGCTGCCGATAGATGGGAAACGAACGGGAGATCCGGGAATCGACATATATTGCGTTGTTCGGTTGTCCCGTTCCATTCCTCGCACGCAATCCGGGGGTGATCAGACGTGCCCGGGAGTCGTCACCTAGTCATCGTCGCCAATCGGCTGCCGGTTCACCGCGTCAGCCGGCGAGGTGCCGCGAGCGAGTGGGAAACGAGTCCCGGAGGGCTGGTTGCCGCCCTGACGCCGATACTCCGAGAGCGGGGCGGAATCTGGGTGGGCTGGTCGGGGCAGGCCGGTACCGCGCCCGCGCCCTTTGAGCACCAGGGGATCTCGCTTCGGCCGGTGGGCCTCTCCCGCGAGCTCATCGAGGGGTTCTACGAGCGATTCAGCAACCGCACCCTGTGGCCGTTGTATCACGATGTGGTCCGTCGTCCCGAGTTTCACCGGGGATGGTGGAGGGATTTCTGGACCGCCAATGAGCGCTTTGCCACGGCCGCGGCGGAGAGTGCACCGAAGAAGTCCCTGGTGTGGATTCACGATTACCAGTTGCAGCTGGTTCCCCAGATGCTGCGGGAGCGGCGCCCCGACCTCCGGATAGGCTTTTTCCTGCACATCCCTTTCCCTCCGGTGGAGCTGGTGGCCCAGCTTCCCTGGCGGCGTGCCCTGATGGAGGGGGTTCTCGGCGCGGACCTGATCGGTCTCCAGGCCGACGACGATGCGCGGAATCTGCGTCGGTCCGCCCAGCGTTTCGGCGGGGCGCACGGGCATGGGGCGGACCTGGATGTGGGGAATCGCCGGGTACACGTGGCCACCTATCCGGTTTCAATCGACGTGCAGACCTTCGACACTCTGGCCCGTTCCTCAGCGGTTCGGGCCAAGGCCGAGGCTCTGCGCCGCCGCCTGGGGGGCCGGAAGATCCTCCTCGGCGTGGACCGGCTCGACTATACCAAGGGGATCGACATCCGTCTCCAGGCCTATTCCGAGTTGCTCGGCAAGGGATCCGTTCGGATCCAGGATGCCGTGTTCGTTCAGGTGGCGGTGCCGAGCCGGGAACTGGTTCCGGACTACGCGGAGACGCGGGCGGAGATCGAGGGATGGGTGGGGCGGATCAATGGGGAGTTCTCACATGTGGGGCTTGCGGCGGTACACTATTTGCGGCGCTCGTTGTCACCGGAGGATCTGGTGGCGCTGTACGTGGCGGCGGACGTGATGGTGGTCACTCCGTTCCGGGACGGGATGAACCTGGTGGCGAAGGAATATGTCGCGTCGCGGGTGGACGGCACGGGGGTGCTGGTTCTCAGTGAATTTGCGGGTGCGGCCCGTGCGCTCCGCGCCGCACTCCTGGTGAACCCGCACGACATCGATGGTCTGGTTCAGGCCATCGATCGGGCGTTGCATCTCCCGCCGGAGGACATGACCCGGCGGATGCGATCGCTTCGGCGGGTGGTCCGGCGCTATGACGTCCATGAATGGGCCGGCCGGTATCTCGGAGGCTTGATGGCATGAATCTGACGGACGAAACACTGCATCGCATCGCTCAGGCGCCGGTGTTGCTGGTGGCCTGTGATTACGATGGCACGCTCGCGCCCCTCGTGGAGGATCCCGCCGCCGCCCTGCCCCGGGTGGAATCGATCGTGGCATTGCGTCTCCTGGCGGAGTTGCCGCGGACGCACGTGGCTGTGGTCTCGGGGCGCGCGCTGCGGGATCTCCGGGCGATCGCCGGTCTCCCCGAGGAGGTGCACCTGGTGGGGAGCCACGGGTCGGAGTTCGACCAGGACTTCAGCCACTCGCTGTCCGAGGGGGTCTGCGAGTTGCGTCGCCGCATCGCCCTGGCGCTCGATGCTCTCCCCGACGAATTCCCCGGTGTCCACCTCGAGGCGAAGCCGGCCAGCGTTGCTGTGCATTACCGGAAGGCGGATCCGGACCGGGTGGATGATGTTCTGGCTCGGGTGCGGGAGGCGGTCGGCGCGTTGACCGGGGTGCACACCCGGCACGGGAAGTGTGTGGTGGAACTGGCCGCGATGCACACGAGCAAGGGGCGGGCCCTCGATGCACTGCGCCGCCGGGTCGGGGCGTCCGCCGTGGTCTTCCTGGGGGACGACGCCACGGACGAAGATGCGTTCGTGACGCTGACCGGTCCCGATGTGGGTGTCAAGGTGGGTGAGGGTGCGAGTGCCGCCACGCACCGCGTGGGGGACACCGAGGATGTGGCGCGTCTGCTGGCCCATCTGGCGGAGCGTCGCTCGGCCTGGCTGGAGGGCGCCGGCACCACGCCGATCGAGACCCACGGCCTCCTCTCGGACCAACGCGCGGTGGCCCTGGTGCGGCCCGATGCCCGGATCGTCTGGTACTGTGCGCCTCGGATCGATTCCCCCGCCCTGTTCGCCGAACTGCTCGGCGGTCCCGGGGATGGCTACTTCGCGATCACTCCCCTGGACGACGGTGCCGGTCCCCCGGTTCAGCGATATCATGACGGCACCATGGTGCTGGAGACGGCCTGGTCCGCGTGCCGGGTGGAGGATTTCCTCGATGTCAGCGAAGGGCGGACCGACCAGCGCGCGGGCCGGAGCGACCTGCTCCGAATCGTGTCGGGGCGGGGACGGGTGCGCGTGGAGTTTGCGCCGCGGATCGACTTCGGGCGAGTGGCCACCCAGATCCGGGTGAACGACCACGGGGTGCGGGTGTACGGGACGTCGGATCCGATCGTGCTCCGGTCCCCCGGGGTGACGTGGACAATCCGGGGGGAGTGCGGCCACGACATCGCGAGCACCGAGGTGGACCTCGACCCCGAAGCGCCTCTGGTGCTGGAACTGCGGTATGGCACCACCAGCCTCGCGGAGGCCCGTCCGGCGCAGGAGCGATTGGACCGGACCATGCGGTATTGGAGAGAATGGGCCGAGACCCTCACGCTTCCTTCCATTGCCACGGACGAGGTGCGGCGGAGCGCCCTGGTGCTCAAGGCCCTCTGCTATGGTCCCACCGGAGCGATCAGCGCCGCGGCGACCACCAGTCTTCCCGAGCATCTCGGGGGGGTCCGCAACTGGGACTACCGGTATTGCTGGCTCCGGGATGGGGCCATGTCGGCGGCGGCCCTGGTGGACCTGGGAAGCCACCGCGAGGCATTCGACTTCCTGGGCTGGGTGCTCGGGATCCTGGACGACCTGGAGCAGGCGCCGGAACGGTTGCGACCGCTCTACACGGTCCTGGGCCGGGAGCTGAGTCCCGAAGGAGAGATCGCCCAGCTGGCGGGCTACGGAGGGAGCCGCCCGGTGCGAGTGGGAAACGGGGCCGCGGGGCAGATCCAGATCGACGTGTTTGGACCGATCGTTGAGGTGGTGCACCGGCTGGTGGAGCACCACGCCCCGGTGACTCATGAGCACTGGACCCTGGTGCGGAAGATGGTCCAGGCGGTGGAGCGCCGGTGGCGGGAACCCGATCATGGCATCTGGGAGATCCGGAAGCCGTGCCGTCACCATGTGCACACCAAAACGATGTGTTGGGTGACGGTCGATCGGGCCATCGCCATCGGGGAGCAGATCCACGCCGAGGTGCCCGAGGCGTGGCACGCGCTTCGCCAGGAGATCCACGACGAGGTGGTCTCCCGGGGGTGGCACCCGGACGCGAGGGCCTTCACGGCCGCGTTCGAGGCGCGGGATCTGGATGCGGCGGCCCTCAAGGTGGGTCTCACCGGTCTCCTGCCCGCGGGCGATCCCCGGGTGGTGAGCACGGTGGCGGTGGTGGAACGCCATCTGCGGGACGGGCCCACCGTGTATCGGTACCGGGAGGACGACGGGCTCCCCGGCATCGAGGGAGGGTTCCATCTCTGCACCTCCTGGCTGATCGAAAGTTACCTGCTGATCGGTCGGCTCGACGAAGCGCGGGCCCTCTTTCAGAGCTTCCTCGGGTTGGCCGGCCCCCAGGGGCTCCTCTCCGAGGAATATGACCCGCGGACCGACCGGGCTCTCGGAAACCATCCCCAGGCGTACTCCCACATCGGTCTGATCCGGAATGCGCTGGCGCTGGAGGCGGCCGAAGGTCACGCGCACAGAAAGGCGTCGTAGGTTCCCGTGTTTCGAGTGCAATGCGGTCTCCAACCAGGGAACAGGGAGTCGGGAGTAGGGGTGGTGTCAGGGAATCTCTGATCAATCGCCCCCGCGAACGAGGGGATCCATTTCCACGAGGGATTGAGGAGGAGAATAAATTCCCGCTTGCGCGCGAATGACGGGCATTGGTTTTCCCGCCAATTGATCAGGGTTTCCTCAGGTCCTACGTCCTATGTTCCATGTCCTATGTTCCCATGTCCTCAGTCCTTCCGACGTCACTGGCCGAGAATCAGCACCACGCCGACCGCGAGGGTGATCCCCGCGGGAACGAGCACCTGTCGGCGCAGCGCGCGGGACCCCAGCGCCGCGACCAGCCCTCCCTTGACCAGGGTGTTGGCGAGCACCGCCACGAGCAGGGCCCGGACGGCGGGAATGTCGCTCCCGTCCCGGACGCGCTGGGCGAGCGAGAGGGTAATGGCATCGGTGTCGGTGAGCCCCGCGAGACCCGCCACGGCGTAGATGCCCGCCGCTGACAGGTATCTCTCAACGACCTCCACCAGCAGCAGGATGGCCGCAAAGAACAGGGCCACCTTGATCGCGGCGGTCAGGCTGAAGGGATTGCGAAGCGGCACGCTCTCCTCCGCCACCCGGTGATGCCCCGCCCGGAGTGACAGCAGAGCTCCCACGGCACTCACCGCTGCGAGCAGCAGCATCGGTGTCAGCAATCCCCGGGTAAACGTGGGTGCCACGACAAGGCTCAGCACGATGACCCGCAGAAACATCATGGTCCACGCGAGGAGGATTCCGGCCGCGAGGGCGGCGGCGAGGCGCGGATCGATCTCCCGCTCTCGTCCCTCCGCCCCTCGGCTCTGGCGGGCGAAGGAGAGGGTGACCGCCGTGGAGGAGACGAGACCACCGACCGCTCCGGTGATTGATGTTCCCCGATCGGGGCCGAGCAGGCGGGCGGCCACGTACCCCACGAGGGAGAGCCCGGAGATGAGGATGACCAGGAGCCAGAGAGTACGTGGGTTGAGTGCCCCGAAGGGATCGAGGGCCCGATCGGGGAGGAGGGGGAGGACGATGAACG
Organism: Gemmatimonadales bacterium; assembly: GCA_041741375.1. Classification (GTDB taxonomy): domain Bacteria; phylum Gemmatimonadota; class Gemmatimonadetes; order Gemmatimonadales; family GWC2-71-9; genus OFTM291. The sequence continues at coordinate 22,783 of JBGSKF010000179.1, forward strand.
ACGCCAGGAGGAGCTTGAGACCGGCGAAGAGATCCTCCTCCCCGATGCGGCCCGCGAGGTGATGGAGCGACTGCTTGAACGCCAGAACGGCGGAGACGATGATGCCGAGCGCCACGGCGATTTCCGGCTGGCCCAGAAGCGACAGACCACCGAGGAGGACCACCAGCACCGCGGCGATCTCGGTGGTGAGGCCCGCCGCCGCGCCATGGCTCTTCAGGAGAATGACGTACCCCGCCAGGACCTGGGCGGCCACGACGAGGACCGTGGCGATGAAGAGCCAGGGGGTGCCGAGAACCTGCCCGAGCCAGGCCGACGTGGCACCCGCCAGGGCGAAGAGAATGAACGTCCGGAGTCCTCCGATCCGATGCTCCGCGTCGGGGGCATCCTTCTTTTCCCGCTCAAGCCCCACCAGCGCTCCGATGAACAGCGCGATGGCAAAGTTCCGGACGAGGATCGGGTCCATGGGGGAAAGAAAGCAGGGAGTAGCGAATAGGGAATAGGGAATAGGGAGTAGGGAGTAGGGAGAAGGGAGGGGGTCACCTGCCTGAGCCTGGCTTGCAGATGAGCCCCGCCTTTCCTCCGCCGTCCCCGGGTGCTCCGTGCTGATGCCGGGGGCCTCGCGGTGACGGCATGCCATGCCTCCACCACTTGCTCCCTATTCCCCACTCCCTACTCCCTGCTCCCCGGGTGCGGGGCATGCGGGGGGGTCAGCAGCCGTTCACCCCGGGGTCCCGGTCCCGGGGATCGCGCGGGGGCAGGGTACCATCGAGACGCAGGACATAGCTGTCCTGCACCTGGTTCCCGTCATATCGAATCGACTGCCGGATCAGCGCGGGCCGGGTGCGGGGACTCGTGAGCCGGTACCAGTTGTTGGTGGACTGGGTATAGACCGGGCCACACCGCACCAACTGCACCTGCACTCCCTTCTCGAACACGACGCCGAGCATGTGCTCGCCGCGCGGATGCATTCCCTGCTCATCGAAATAGATATTTGTCGCCCGCGCGGAGGTCCCGCTGGCCATGAGGGAGAACTTCCGCCCCGCCCAGGTGGCATTCCCGGATAGCATGAGAGGACTGGGGTCGTTGTGGAGGGTCGTGAGGTCGGCGGGCTTCGGCCCGCCCGGGTTCCACGTGATGTCGGTTGGCACCGCGCTGAGAGCACTCCAGTCGTGTCCCGCTGCGGGAGCGCCCACGGGGACGAGAAGGGCAACGATGATGTCGGCCAGCCGCTCGTGGGGCTTCACCGTGGACACCGGCGTCCGCATGGCTCCCGGGGCACACTGTTCGGTATACGCTGCCAGCTGGTTGGGTTGCAGCGGAGGGAGCTCCTCCCCCGGTGACAGAACAAACCCCTCGGTGGGCCGGGTGGAGGTGGGACCCTGGATGGAGAGGTAGGCCGGAGCGATCCCTGTGCCGGCCAGCTGATACCAGCTGGTGCCGCCCGCTCCGGTCCGGACGGGGCACCGGGCCAGGACGGCCCCCATCCCCGCTTCCTTCAGCGCCTGGACAACTTTTGCTTCCCCCAGAGCGGCCCCCCCGTTCCGGAAGTAGATGTTGGACACCATGGTCCGGGCTCCGGTGGCCACCACCGTGATGGTTCTGCCACCTAGGGTGAGGGCTCCCTGCCGGACGTAACAGCCGCCGTCCGGGAGGCAGTTCTCCAGAGAGGTGGGCGGGAGGGGGGCCCATCGGATGCCGGGCAGGCCCTCGATTCCTCGCCAGTCGGCGGGGAGGTTCATGCCCAGGTAGGTCCGGGCGATCGTGGCCAGGTCGGCCTCGGGTGTCGTGGGTGTCTGAAATGCTGCCAGGAGGCCAATGGTGGCGCAGGGGACGGTGACAACGCGAATCCAGCGGGGCATGGCCGATTCTCCGGTCAGGGAGACCGGCCCGAAGGGGCCGGCCGGGTGGAGGCCCCCATGCCGGGGGCCTGCCCAGACATTGCGCGGAAGGAGAACAGGAACCGTCATGGAGGAAGGGACCCAGCCCTTCCGTGAAGATCAGTCCGCCAGAATCTCCAGTTCGGGGTGTGCCCGCTGGAACCGCTCCACGAACCGGTACAGCGTGGGCAGCACCACGAGCGTCAGCAGGGTCGACGTCACCAGACCCCCGATCACCACGGTGGCGAGCGGGCGTTGAAGTTCCGCCCCCGCCGAGGTGGAGAGCGCCATGGGGACGAACCCGAGGCCCGCGACGCTCGCGGTCATCAACACCGGGCGGAGCCGGGATCCGGCCCCGGTCACGACCGCCTCGTCGAGGGGGATCCCGTTCCGGATCAGATCATTGACGGAGGAGACCATGACGACGCCGTTCAGCATCGCGATGCCGAAGAGGGCGATGAATCCGATCGACGCGGAGAGCGACAGGTTCAATCCGGTGAGCCAGAGTGAGGCCACGCCTCCCACGATGGCAAAGGGGACGTTGGCCATGATGAGCACGGCGTGCCGGATGGTACCGAAGGTGAGGTAGAGGAGGCCGAAGATGAACAGCACCACCACGGGCACCAGGATCTGCAGGCGGGCAATCGCGCTCTGCTGATGGGTATACTGACCTCCCCACTCGCTCCGGTAGCCCGAGGGGAGGGGGACGGAGGTGGCCAGGGTCGCTTCCGCCTCGGCCACGAAGGAACCGACATCGCGATTCCGGATGTTGGCGCCGACCACCACGAGTCGTTGTCCTCCCTCATGGGCAAAGGCCTCCGGGGCCTCGACCAGCTCCAGGGTGGCCACCGCACCCAGCGGCACGGCGCCCCCGTCGGTCCGGGCCACGGGAAGGGTGGCCAGGAGATCGGGGTCGCGGGTCAACTCCGCGGGCACCCGGACTGCCAGGGGAATCCGGCGCGGTCCATCGATGAGGGCTCCCGCGGTCATCACTCCGAGCGCGCGCTCCACCTCCCGGCCGACATCGGCGGCGGAAAGCCCGAGTGGGGCCATCCGGGCCCGGTCGAGGGTGACCTCCACCTGCTTGACGCGGGCCGCGGCCACGGCCTTGACATCGGCCGCACCCCGGATGCCGCCGAGCACCCGTTCGATGGACGCGGCGAGCCGGGCCAGGGTGTCGGCGTCGTTGCCGAAGATCTGGAGCCCGACGTCGGTGGTGATGCCACTCTCCGCCTCGTCCAGGCGCATCTGGATGGGCTGCGTGAAGGCGATCGAGAGGCCCGGGATCTCGCGAAGGGCCGAGTCCATCGCGGCCACCAGGGCGGCCTTCCCACCCCGTCTCCATTCGCTCTTGTCGCGGAGGATGACGTACGTATCCGACTCATAGGTTCCCATCGCCTCGGTGGCCAGGTCGGGCCGCCCGAGTTTGGACACGACCGTACGAACCTCGGGGAGACCCTGGAGTTTGCTCTCGATCATCCGGCTGAACTCCACGCCGGCCGGAATGGCGGTGGAGGGGAGCCGCCGGGCCTGCACCAACACGCTCCCCTCGTCGAGCCGGGGCATGAACTCGGTGCCGAGCCGGCTCATGGCGAAGAGGGCGAGGACGGTGGCCACCACGCCGACAGCAGTGAGAGCCTTCGCATGGGCCAGAGAGCGGTGGATGAGTCCTTCGTAGCGATGGCGCAACCGTTCGAAGGCCGGCCACTGGGGCTCGACGGCGCGGGCGAGAAAGGTGCGTGCCGCGGCGGGAACCACCGTGAGCGCCAGGACCAGGGAGCCGAGGAGAGCGGCCATGACGGTGAAGGCCATGGGGGCGAACATTTTCCGCTCCGTGCCCCCCAGGGCGAAAAGAGGGAGATAGACCGCCACGATGATCATGATGGCAAAGACGATCGGGCGGCCCACCTCCACTGCGGCGGCGTGGATCCGCTCCGGCGCTCCGGCGGGATCGGGCTTGCCATGGGCCCGCCGCATCACATTCTCCACGAGGACGACCGACCCGTCGACCAGGAGTCCAAAGTCGAGGGCGCCGAGACTCATCAGGTTGGCGGAGTACCCGAAGATCCGCATGGCGATGAAGGCCCAGAGCATGGAGAGGGGAATGACCACCGCCACGATGAGGGCCGCGGCGGTGTTTCGCAGGAAGAGCCAGAGCACCAGCACCACGAGGAGTCCGCCGAGCGCGAGGTTCTTCTCGATCGTGTGGGTGGTTCGTGCGATCAGCTCGGTCTGGTCATAGAAGGGGACGAGGGCCACGCCCGGCGGGAGCCCTGCCTCGACCTCGGCCACGCGCGCGGCGATCCGGCGCATGACCTGTTGTGCGTTCTGTCCCTTGCGCATGATGACCATTCCGCTGACCACTTCGCCCCGGGCATCGGCGGTCACGGCCCCTTCCCGCGGTACCGCCCCGCGCACGATCTCGGCGATGTCCCCCAGGAGCAGCGGGGTGCCGCCCGTGACGGCCAGCGGAATCGCGGCGAGATCCTCGGGGCGGGTGAACCGGCCGAGTCCGCGCACCACGAAGCGCTCCTGGCGCGCCTCGAGAACCGCACCTCCGAAGTTCACGTTCTCCCGAACGATGGCGGCTTCGACATCACCCAGGGTGAGTCCGGCCGCGGCGAGCCGGCGCGGATCGGCGACGACCTCGATCCGTTCGGTCAGACCGCCCCAGGAATTGACATCGGCCACGCCTTCGATGGTCCGGAGTTGCGGAGCGATGGTGAAGTCCTGCAGGGTCTTGAGGGAGGTCGCATCCCACTCCGCCGTGGCGGCCGTAAGTACGTACTGATAGACCTCGCCCATCGCGGTGGAGGGCGGCCCCAGCACCGGGGTGACCTCGGGGGGAAGAAGCGATGCGGCGTCCGCGATCCGCTGGGACACGACCTGGCGCGCGAACCAGGGGTCCACGTGATCGGCAAAGATCACCTGCGTGATCGAGAGGCCGAACTTGGTGGTGGACCGGACCACCGTGGCGTCGGGGAGTCCGAGCAGGGAACGCTCGATGGGAAAGGTGACCAGTTGCTCCACTTCCTGGGGAGCGAGCCCCGGGGCCTCCGTGATGACGGAGACGTTGTTGGCGGTCAGGTCGGGGAACGCCTCGAAGGGGATCGTCGTGAAGGCCCAGATCCCGACGCTGAGGAGGACCGCCACCGCGAGGAGGATCAGTCGGCGCCGGTGAACCGCCAGATTGATCAGGCGTTCGATCATTCGGGCATCTCCGCATCGAGGGCGCTGCGGACCAGATAGGCGCCTCGGCCCACCACCACCATCCCCTCCCGCAGCCCCTCCACCGCCACCCGATCGTCGGACAGGGTGATCGCACCTGTGACCGCGAGTCGGCGAAACCGATTCGGTGCATCCACAAGGTACACCTCCATTCCCTGCGGTCCCCGTTGCACCGCCTCGGCGGGGAGAATGGCACGGGGATGGGCCGCTCCCGTGGCGAAGTGCAGGACGGCGTTCATTCCGGGACGCAGGCCGGGCAGCCGGGTCCCGAGGCGGACCCGCACCGGTGTGGCGCGGCGGAGCGAATCGATGCGGCCCCCGAGGTGCACAATCTCTCCGGCCACGGTATCGCCGGGGAGGGCCGGAAAGGTGACCCGGGTGGCCCGGGCGTCACCCATCGCGGGCACGGCCGCTTCCGGGATCCATCCCGTGACCCAGAGGGTCCGGTCATCTCCCAGGGTGACCAGGGGGGCTCCGGTCAGAACGGCCTCACCGGCGTTTGCCAGCACCTCGAACACGAGACCCTCGATCGGGGACCGGATCGTCACGTGGCCGTCGATCGGGTGGAGATGCTCCACGATGTCCGCCGCCCGGGCCAGCTCCGCTGACGCGGAAGCGAGGACGGATCGTCTCTGTTCCACCTCCTCGCGGGACACGGCACCCGCCTCGAGAAGACGGGTGGAGCGTTCGAAAGCCGCCCGGGCGGCGGCCTCGGCGCCGGCCGCCGCGGCCAGATCCCGCTGGGCAGTGGCCAGCTCGTGGGAGTGGATGCGCACCAGGATGTCCCCCGCGCGGACCCGGCTTCCCGGGAGCACCCGCACCTCCTCGATGCGCCCGTCGACGATCGACCCGACATGCGCGGTGGTAGGGTCCGGAGTGTCGATCCGCCCCGGAATCAGCAACGGAACCGCGACGGGAACGATCCGCACGGTGTCGAAGGCAAGCCGGGCGGTTGCCATCTGCGCCGGCGTGAACTCCACGGTGCCGGGAGGGAGCGCGGGAGAGTCGGGGGCGGGAGTGTCACTGCGACACCCGGCCAGCAGGAGGAACAGGGCCGCGATCCGGAGGGCAGCGGAGGGAGTCAGGACCATCATCGGGACACTCCGGGGCAATCATCCGACAGGAGGGAGGCATCCAGCGGGGAGCCGGAAGCGCGAGCGAGGGCGAGGCGTGTGGTGACCCGTGCCAGGCGCCAGGCAGCCTCGTCACGCAAGGCGACCTGCCGGGCGCGACGGGCATCAAAGAGATCGGCCAAGGTGCCTCCCCCTTCGTTCCAACGGGCCTCGGCGGCCCGGACGGCAAGATCGAGATCCTCGCGCCACCCGGAACCAAAGGCGGGAGCCGCCGCGTCCAATTCGCCGAGGGCCAGCCGCGAGGCGGTGACCTCCCCGGAAAGACGCCGTTCCATGGCTTCCCTCTCCTGGTCGGCCGCCTCCCGCGCGGCACGCGCGGCGTCAAGCGCGGCGCCGCCCCGGTGAAAGACCGGGAGTTCAAACCCGAGCCCCACCAGGAGCCCGCTGAAACCGGCCGTGCGGCGGAACCCCACCTGGGGAAGGAGGTCCGGCACCCGACGCGCCCGGGCCAGGTCCACCGTGGCCTCGGTGCGAGCCACCCGGGCCTCCGCAGCGAGAAGGTCCGATGGGACCCCCGATGCGGTTCGGTCCGGAGTGCAGATCGCCGGCTGGATCACGATCGGCGTTTCCGGTGGCAGGTCGAGCCAGGTGGCAAGTTGGATCCGAATGGCCACCGCCTCGACCCGCCGGTGTGCCGCCTGCGCTTCCGCGCTCGTGGCCTCCACCCGGAACCGAGCCGCCGTACCCTCGGGGGCCCTGCCGTCCGCAGCCTGG
>JBGSKF010000180.1:0-13545 GCA_041741375.1 Gemmatimonadales bacterium
CGAGCAGGAAGTGGCCGCTGCCGCAGGCGGGATCGAGCACGGCGAGGTTGAGCAGCGCCTCCTCGGGGTGGGCGGCCTGCAGGGCGCTGTCCACCACCGGGTCGAGCGCGGTGTCGAGCAGGGCCTGCACCAGGGAATCGGGGGTGTAGTAACTCCCGGTGAGCTTCCGCGCGTGCCCGGTTCCCGCCGCCTCCTCGCCGTCGCCGAGAAAGCCGAACGCACTCGCCCCCTCGTCCACCCGCGGCACCAGTTCGAGGAGCGATTCATACACCGAGCCGAACTCCTCGGTTCCCATGTCCCGCCAGTTGACCCTCACCCGGGCATGGTTCTGCTCCAGCCAGGTGAGCCGGAAGAGCGCCTGGAAAAGGGCGGCGTTGCCGAGCCGGGCGGTGTCGAGGTCGGGGCATTGATCGGTGGCGAAGAGACCGCCCAGGGCCGGGAGCGCCAGGAGGGGCTCTCCGGCGGCGCAGCCGTGGAACACGACGCGGAGTCCGATCCAGGAGTCGTCGTGCCGGTCGTGGGCCCGGCGGCGCGCGGCCCGTTCCCGCAGCCGCCGGAGGGAGTACCCCTCGTCATAGGCACGCGATGCGTCGTCCGCGCTCCCCGGCGGGTGCAGCAGGTCCCGCTCTTCGGCCACCAGCAGAAAGATGATGCGGTAGACGAGGCGCAGGAGCTGCTGATGGTATCCCGACGCATCGAGTTGGCCATTCGTGAGACGGTGGCGGAGCGCCTCATTGGCGGGATGCGCCAGGAATCCGTTGCCGAGGGTGCGGAGCGCCGCCTCGACACCATCCCGCAGCTTGTCCCGCGCCGCGACTCCGGCCGCCAGCGACTCTTCGCGCCACCGTTCGAGAATCGCGTCATGCGCCAGGCCCGATCGGGCGGCGAAGCGGGACTGGTGCAGGAGGAGCCAGAGGAGGGAGAAGTCGGCGTAGCGCTGCTCTCCCATGATCCGGGCAAGATCGGCCTCGATCCAGGCGGGCCGGGTGAGGGAGGCGTTGTCCCGCACCAGCCGGAGGAGCCTTCCGTTGGTCACCACTCCCCAGAGCGCCTTCTCCGAGGCGTTGAGGTACTCCTGCACCAGCCCGAACGGAGACCTCCTCTTCCCGTCGCCAAACTGGGCGGCGCCCTGGTCGAGGTCATGACCCGGCGGAGCCACCACGACGGGCACCTGCTCCCCCGCGGCGAGGCCGGTCAGGGGAAAGAGCCGGTCATCCACCGCGACGGGAGAGTTCACCGGCTCCAGCGAGTGCCATCCGAAGGCCTGGGTGAGGAGGGCCAGCACGGCGCGCCGGTGGGCCGCCTCGTTCCCCGACCCTTCCACATCCTTCCAGTGCGCAGCCGCGATGCGCCAGGCCCGGCCGATCTCGTCCCGAATGGTGATACCCCGGGGGACTTCGTAGTGCTTCTCCTTCTGGTGCTCGGCCCCGAGTGCCGCGACCCGTGCCAGGTAATCGGGGGTGAAGAGTCCCCCTTCGATGGAAACGGCCTCGAACATGACGTGGGGTGCGCGGCGGGTCATGCCGGCACCTCGGGAATGGGAAGGAGTACCCAGGCCCCGATCACATCCACCGGTTCCACCGCCCGGACGCTGTATTTGCCGCGAGCCCCCGAGGCGTCCCTCACCCGCCGGTGATCGGCCAGGAGGGTCTCGGCGCGGGCGCGGGCCACGCGGGCCAGCACACCGGCCAGATCCTCCCGCTGGCCGGTGAGCCAGTCGAGCTGGCCGGCACGCGGGTTGGCTGCGAGAGTGCCTGCAGGTTCCGCGAGGAGGAGCGCCGAGGCCTCGGCGTCGGTGAGAGGAATCTCCTCACCGGCCACGACCGCAACGGGGAGTGCCTCCTCCACCATCGCGACAGTGGACACTCCCTCCCGGACGGTGGTCAGTTCGTGCCTCAGCCGGGCCAGGAGAAGCACCGTGCGCCGGGTGACGGCCGCGGTGGGCCAGACACCGGTTCGGCCCAGGACGGCGGGATCACTGTGCACCCCGTCCGCATCGAGGGTGCGTTCCAGCAGTGCCTCGGCGAGGGTCATGACGAGGGGATGACTCCGCCGCACCGGTGTGGCATGGTCGATGGCCCGATCACCAGGCACCACGCGGATCTTCTGCGCATCCAGGCCCTGGGCATCGAGCCGCTCGCGGATGGCGGGGGGGAGTTCTCCCAGCTCGATGGTGAGGATCCCGCGGGCACTCTCCGCCGGTTCGCTCCCCAGGCGGGTACAGGCGCGCCGGAGGAAGCGGGCCAGTTCGGCCGGATCGCCGAGCGCCTGCTGGGCCCGGTCGAACTCGGGGTCCACCTCGTCGGGTTTGAGGCGCCGCTGGGCAAACCGGGTGACCGCCTTCCGGGCCCGCTCCTCGGCGTCCTTCCAGGCGGCGTCCACCGCGTGCGCGGCCGGGGTTTCGAAGAGATCGAGGAGGATCTGGTCGCGCCCTCCTCCGCTTCTCCTGCGGAGGAGCACCGCCTTGAGGAGTGCCTCGGTGAGCCGGTTCTCGTCGTCCGGGAGCGGCACGGCCACCCCCAGCCGCTCGGCGATCTTCCTGGCCTTGCGGAGAATAACATCGAGGACGGCGCCATCCACCGGGTTGTTCTCGCCGATCATCAGGGTGGCGCGCACCACGGGGCGGGTCTGACCGAAGCGGTCCACCCGGCCCTCGCGCTGCTCATGGCGGGTGGGATTCCACGACAGGTCATAGTGGACCACGGCATCGAAGTGTTCCTGCAGGTTCACGCCCTCGGAGAGGCAGTCGGTGGCCACGAGGAGACGGCGCTCGTGCTCGCCCATCGCGTCCACCGCCTCGCGCCGCGCCTCGGGCGGGAGTTCGCCGGTGACCACCGCGATCTGCACGTCCCGGAACCTGGTCCGGAGGCGTTCGGCCACGTGGTGCGCGGTGGCGATATAGTGACAGAACACGATGGGGGAGAACCCCTCCTCCAGGAGCTGTTCGAGGTGGCGGGAGAGGGTGGCGAGTTTCGGGTCGTTCCCGTCCCCGGCCAGGGTCACGGCCTGTTCCAGCAGCGCCCGGAGTTCGGGGTCTCCGGAGTCGGCTCCCGGCTCGAGGTCGTCGGTGGCCTCACCGCCTGTTTCCTCTGCGTCGAGATCGAACACCTGGGCCGCGAGACGGTCCACCGCCTCGGGATCCTCCGGCCGGGCAAGGCGGGTGCGGAGGGCGCGCGCGGCCGCGGCCGGCGAGGAGGTGACACAGCGCAGGAGGGCGAGGGTGCCCCAGAAGGCGAGGCGCCGCTCCCGGGCACCCTCTCCCGCCCCCTCGGTGACTCCCTCGCAGTAGCTGAGCACCGCCTCGAGGAACTTCTCCCAGGCGCCGGTCAGGCGGTAGGTGAGGTCCATCGTTTCGCGTTTCGGGAAGAGCGTCTCATCGTGCCACTCCCGGATGTCCAGGCGGCGGCGCTGCACCAGGTGGTGCGCCAGGCGGTCGCGGGTGGCGTCGGCGAGGGCGGGGTCCGCTCCCTCCAGTGCGGCGAAGTCGGGATGCAGGAGGGCCAGGAGCCGGACGAAGGCGGTCTCGTCGCCGCTGTGGGGAGTCGCGGTGCAGAGAACGGCGTGACGCCGGGGGTCGTCGAGCAGGGTCTTGAGGAGGAGGTACCGCTGGTGCCGGGTGCCCGTGCCGGTGGTGCAGGTGTGGGCCTCGTCCACGATGATAGCCCCGGGGCAGCTCCGGGCAAACTCATCGCGCCGCCGGTCGCTCTTGATGTAATCGAGGGAGACGACAGTGAAGGGATGGGCCTCGAAGAGTGACGTACCCTGGGGAAGGCCCCGTTCCAGCCGGCCGGCCGATCCGGCGGTGACGGCCTCGGCGGGGAGGTGGAATCGGGTGCGCATCTCCACCACCCACTGCTCCACGAGGTGGGGCGGGCAGAGCACGGCCAGCCGGCCGATTTCGCCCCGGTCATAGAGCTCCCGCGCGATGAGAAGCGCCTCGATGGTCTTGCCGAGTCCCACGTCGTCGGCGATGAGGAGACGGACCGGCTCCTGCCGGAGCGCCATCATCAGGGGAACGAGCTGATAGGGCCGAGGCGTGACGTCCACCTGCCCGAAGGAGCGGAAAGGGCCGGCTCCGCGGCGGAGGGAGAGGCGGAGCGCGTCGTGGAGGAGAAGCGCCTCGGTGTGGTTCCCTTCCCGGCTCCCCCCCCCGGCCGGCCAGGGGAAAGCCGCGTCGGTAACGTCGGGTTCGAGCCCGGTGTGGATGGTGGTGGTGTCGTCCTCGCTGCCCGAGAGGGGGCGGAGCCGGAGGAGCGGGCCCGCGCTGTCGGGCAGCACGACCCATTCACGGCCTCGCGCGCGCACCAGGGTCCCGGGGACATACTGCCGGGCTGGAGCGGTCACGCGCCGTCCGCCTTCAGATAATTTGCCAGCCGGGCAAAGCGGTCGGGCCACACCGACTCGTCGGCGGGAAAGATGAACAGGGTGGTCCCTTCGAGGTCGAGCCGTTCCCGCACCGTGGCGGGGGTGTCGGGGAGGATCACCGCCGCATAGGAATGAGGCCAGCGCGGCGCCTGATTGTCCTCCAGAATCCACCGCGGGAGTGTGACCCCATCGCGGTGCAGCGCGGCAAGCCACGTGCCCAGCCATCCGGAGGGGGGGGCCTCCTGCGCGGGGTCGGGCGGAGTCGGGAGGGAAGTGTCCGGTTCGGAACGGAGTTCGGCCCGGGTTCCCGCCAGACGGAGGAGGATGGCGCGGGCCTCGGCGTCGCGACGGTCCACCAGATCGTGGTCGGGCTGATTGTAATAGGAAAGGAGACAGCGGTAGCAGGCGCTCACGCACGTGCTCTCCTCATCCCGCAGCCCGTCGACCGTGGGAGAGATGGCGGGTCTTTCTTCCGGCAGGTCGAGATGCATGAGACGCAAGGCCTCCCAGGCCACCTGGCCCAGGGCCTCGGGTTCGTGCACCAGCCGGGTCAGCACCCCGGCGCCCCCTTCGGTCGCTTCGTAGAAGAGGAGGCCGGTGCGGCGTTCGCGATCGGGGAGCGGCTCCACGAGGAGTTCTCCCTCCTCCAGCTGATAGACCACGTCCAAGGCGCGGCGGAGGGCGTGCTGGAGCGTGGCCCGGGTCACGTCGCTCATCCCGCCGTCCTCGACGAACCGCACGTGCAGAGCATTCTTCTGCTCCTGCACGAACGGCACCACCCGTTGCGGCGGCACCTTGCCGGGGTCCGGTTCCCCGTCTCCCCCGTCCTCGTCCTCCGACTTGCTCCACCAGCCGGTGCGCGGATTGATGTGGAACCCGTGGACCCGCCGTTCCTTCCGGCGCCGGAGTCCGAGATTGATGCGGGTGACGGTGGCGGACGCGGCGTACTGCATCACCAGGATCGGCCCCGCGGCATCGTCCACCGGCACGGTCTGCAGGCTGATGCTCCCGCCCCGCTCGGGCCAGCGGAAGGTGGTGATGAGTTCGAAGCCCTGGCGCTGGCGCTCCTCGTCGTCGGCGGTGATCCGCTGCGTCGGCCGGGTGTCCACATGCTCGATCCGGAGGAGACTCTTGACCATCATGGCGTCGCCGAGCCCTTCGCCACAGGCGTGGCAGCCGTTGTGGTGGGCCTCGAAGTGGCTCGCACCGCAGCGGCGGCAGATGCGGACCTCCTGCACCGGGAGCTGCCCCGCTTCGGGGCTGGTCCCTTCGGTCTGGCCACCCAGCCGGACCCGCATCACCCGATAGGTGCGTCCCTCATGATAGACCAGGGCCCGGGGGCCAAACTCCGCGAGAGCAAGGAACCGGGGGCGCTGAACATAGGCCTGTTCCTTGTCCCGTTCGCCCGGGATGCAGGCCAGCAGGGGGAGGCGCGGAAAGTTGTACCCGGGAAGAAACCCCTCGGTGGCCAGGTAGCGGTAGAGGTAGAAGTCGCTGGTGCTGGTCTCGCTTCCGTCCCGAAGGGCCTGGATCAGGTCGGCGGCGATGTTCTGGTCCCGCTTGGCCTGATCGTAGGCCTTGCGGTCCCGGGTGTGGTCGTCGAGCACCTTGCGGGCCTCGTCCCGCTGCCGCAGGGCGCTCCGATAGAGGGACCGCCACCGGTCGAAGGCGCGCTCGAACTGCTCCAGTGCGCCCGAGGTGATCTGGGCGGCGAACTCGTCGCGGCCCGGGTACCACGGGGCCCGGTCAGGGGTCAGCTCCTCCGCCAGCAGGTCGAGGATGCGTCCCGAGCTGGCCGCCGCGGCCTGGGCCGCCTCGGTCCGTGCCAGGGCGGTGCGCAACTCCGCGTTCACCGGCTCCTCCGCCCCCGGCGTGAGGTCGAGCACCTCCGCGATCGCGGTGGGCAGCGGCTGTTCCGACGACGCCAGCCAGACCGCCTGGAGGTGGGACGCGATCAGGTCCCGGTTGGCCAGGTCGAGCAGCGGGGGCCGGACCTCGCCGTGCACCATGTCCTGCTGCCGCCGGAAGAAGTACTGATCGTGGGGTCCCCGGGCCGAGCAGTAGGTCACGACCAGGGCCGCCATGCCACTCCGCCCGGCGCGCCCGCTCCGCTGGGCATAGTTCGCGGGTGTCGGGGGCACGTTGCGAAGGTAGACGGCGTTGAGCGCCGAGATGTCCACCCCCAGTTCCATGGTGGGGGAACAGAAGAGGAGGGGGAGGAAGGTCGGACGCTCCCCCTCTTCTCGCGCCGTCGTCGTGGTGCGCAGTTCCCGTTGTTCTCCCTCGCCGAACCGGAAGCGCTTTTCGCGGAGGGCGCGCCGCACATTGGGCACCTGGGCGGTGTGGGCCTGGGCCTCGAAGCCGAAGAGCGGGTTGTCGGCCCCGCGCAACTGTTCCACGACGTTCCGGTAGAAGGCCACGAAGAACGGATTCGCGCCTTCGTCGGGGTCACCGGCGTGATACCGGACCGTGTCGGCGGCGAGGCGCCATCCCGGGATCCGGAACGGTGTCGAGGGTTCGTGCGTGACGAATCCGTGGAAGCGCAGGAACTCGAGCGTGGCCGAGAGGAGGGCGTCGTAGTCGGCCCGGCTCGGAGTCCAGGCACCCTGCTGGCCCCAGAGCTCCGCCCGGCGGAGCGTCCTGCCGAAGCCCGTCTGAAAGCCGCCCCGGAGGAGGCGATCCCGGTCCTTGGCACTCGCCGTCTTCGGCGCCCCCACGGTCATCCAGGTGGGAACCCGCGGGCGTTCATCGGGGGCGATGGCCCATCCCGGTTGAAGCCTGTTCCGGCTGGCCTCCTGCAGCTTCTCGAACTCGACCCGCTCGAAGGCAGGCGCCTCGACGGCGGATCCGAGCCGAAGGTGATCCAGAATGGTGCGGAACACATTGTACCGGGTCTCCGGGGTGGTACCCGCGAGTGTGCCCGGAGCGCGTGCCATGGCCGCGTCGTCCGCCACCAGATCGCGGAGCCGGTGGTACTCCACCCGGAGGAGGCCCAAACGTTCGAGGGTGGGATTGGTATAGCGCCATCCCCGCCGCTGGTCGAGCCACACCCGGTAGGCCAGCACCTTGCGCAGCACGGCCGCATCATCCTCGAACTTCCCTGGCGAGACATCGGGATCCGCCATCCAGGTGGCCCGGTGGGACTGGTCCGCGGGGACACCCGGAGGAAGCGGCGCGTCGAATCCCAGCGCCCGCTGCACCGCGGCCCCGGCTTCGGCGAGGGTGAGTCCCGCGTCTCCGGCGTCGGAGGCGGCGCGCAGCATCGCCCCCCGCAGAAGAGCCACAAAGATGAAGTCGTTGAAGTGCCCGGCCTGCAGGGCCGCATCCTGGCGGTTGTCGGTGAAACCAAGCAGCTTGCGGCTGTGCCGGGTGAGGGCATCCTCGCGGTGCATCCAGCTCAGTGCAGACCAGGTGAGGACGGTCGTGGCCGAGGAGCGCCCCTCGGCGGAGAGGGAAGCGAGGCGGGTCATGTCCTTCCCTTGTGCCCCCCAGACCTCCCGGCATCGCAGGCAGTAGCGGAACTTGCCGGGCGTGAACCAGGCGGGCTGGCCCTCCCCGGCAACGCTTCCGTCGGGTGCCACCGCCACGCCCACCGCCTTGTACCTCCGGTAGTTCGCCTTGAGCCGCAGCGAACCATCCCTCCGTTCCTCCAGCCACTCCTCGGGGTAGTCGGAGTCCTCCCCGCTGAACGTGAACCCGGGGTCATCGGCCGGCTCGAGGGTGAGGAATCCCAGGACCTCCCGCTCTCCATCCTCGGTCGTGTCGTCATCATCGTCGGCGGCGCGCAGGGGAGCGTCATCGATGCTGCGGGGCAGAAAACAGAGTTCGGGCGATTCCCGGCGGCGGACCGGATGGTACTCGTGTCCGCAGAGACGGCAGAAATGGGTCTCGTAGAGCCGGACTCCCGGTTCACCGGGCAGGAAGGGTTGCGCGTCGAGACTCACTCTCCGCGTTCCCGGCCGCTCCAGGGTGGTGTAGGCGGTCCCGGCACCGGAGAAGAACTGGTGCAGTTTGAACGCGAAGAACGGCTTGTCGTTGCCGGCCGAACGCCCGGAGCGCTCCCGCTCCGACTGCGCCGCCACGAGGAGAAGCTGGGTCAGCGCCCGTTCACACTCGCTCGGGGACATGCCCGAGGCCTCGGAAAGCAGATCCACCGCCTCCCGCATGGTCCGGGGCCGGGCGCGAAACCATTTCCCGTCGGGTTGCCGGGTGATTCCGATCGTGGTTTCCACCCAGACGGCCAGGGGGTGCCGAGCGATCTCCTCGTCTGTCATCTCCCCGGGGATCCCCGCCTCGATGGCGGCCGCGAGTCGGGGGGCAACGGTGTCCGCCGTCTCGTTGGTGTCGGTGGCACGGACCAGAGTTTCGGTCACTACGTTGGTCGGCGGGATCGTCGTGGCAAAGACGCGGGATGCCACTCGGGCGATCGCCTCCTTCCGATCCGTGAAGCTCCCTTCCGAGGCCATCGTCGCCGAGGTCCCGACGCAGATCAGACCGGGGGAGGCGATGCGCTCCCGGACGCGGCGGACCAGCATCGCCACATCCGCTCCCTGGCGTCCCCGGTAGGTGTGCAGTTCGTCGAGAACGAGGAACTCGAGCTGGGCGCAGTTGGCCATCACCTGACGGTCGAGCTCATCCTGCCTGGTCATCAGGAGCTCGAGCATCATGAAGTTGGTCATCAGGATGTCAGGCGGGTTGTTCCGGATGCGCTCCCGCTCCTCGGCGCTCTCCTGGCCAGTGTACCGGGCATAGCTCACCAGCGGCGGGGACCAGCGCCCGGGGAACTTGCCGAGTTCTTCGACCTGTGAATTGGCCAGCGCATTCATCGGGTAGACGATGAGTGCCCGGGTGCGGGGGGTGTTGTCGCGGGCCTTGGCGCGGAGGATCGCGTCGATCAGGGGGATGAAGAAGCAGAGGGACTTTCCGGACCCCGTGCCGGTGGTGACGACGAAGCTCTCCCGCTGCCCGGCGAGGGCCAAGGCCTGGCGTTGGTGGGTATGGAGAGTCAGGGGGCTCCCGGCCCCGGTGGCGCTCCGGTCATCGGTCCGGAAGATCCGGCCGGTATCGGGGTGAAGCGTTCCCTGCCGGACCAGAGTGTCCACGTCCTCGGCGGGCTGGAACAGGGGATTGAGCTGCACCAAGGGGTCGGGCCAGTAGCGCCCGCTCCCATAGGCGAGTTCCACCTGGGAGCGGATGTCGCCCGCCCGAATGGTGGTGAACGACCGCGCAAAGCGCTGATAGTCCTCAACGAGGGTGTCGCGGAGGTTGAAGACGTCCACGGGTGGCCTCCGCAGGCCCGGGCCGACACCACATCCGGTGGGGCCAGGAACCTGCTTCAGGGTTGATCGGGCTGCTGATAACTCAAATTAGCACAGGGCTGCGACAAACACCTCCCCCTGGGGGAGTTTTCCCAGTGTCCCCTGGGCGCGTCACGGTAGCGGGACTTTCGCGCGCGTGGCGACCTCGACGGCGAGGGTACGGAAATCACGGTAGCAATCCTGTACCGCCTGGGCATGCCCTCCGATCGCCCCGTCGGCGGGTTTGAGATGAAACATCGGTTTACGTGCCTCCTGGGCGAGCGGCATCAGACTCCGATAGTGCTTCAGCGTTGCGAGTCCGTTCGGATCCGACTCGATTGTCACTCCCACCCGTGCTTCTTCCTTGAGAACGGCCTCGCGGTAGACACCAGGGATTCGCTGCATCCACCGCGCATAGGCTTTGACCGGCCGGTCGAGACGAACGGCGTGTTGCATGACCACATAGCCGATCGGCTGCATCGCTCCCATAGGCAGTTCGAGATCCGCAACCGGATTGCGCTCCCGTCGCTCCGCCCATTCCTCTTGCCACTTCCGTAATGTTGGGCCAAGATTGCGCAATCCCTGAAGAGAATAGAGGTCGGGAGCCAGAGGAACTACCACGTAGTCCGCCGTGACCAGCGCCGCCCGGTTGAACGCACCCAGGTTCGGTCCGACATCCACCAGCACTACCCGGGCGCCGGATTCGTCGGCTGCCTTGGAGAGGATCCGCCACAGAGCCGAAAGCACGCGGAAGGCGCGTGGCTTGCGGTCCAGGCAATCAGGCCACTGGCTCGACAGCTCGTCCTCCGCTGCCGACAACGCGAGGTCACCTACGACCAGACCCAACCCTGGTGTTACATCCTCAATGTGGGGCGCGGACACGTCCCCCGTGCCGTCGAGGAGCGGCCGGAGGGCACCGTATACTGTTTGCCGAACTCCGCTTTCTGTCCAGAGCGCCTCCAATCGCTCGTCGGCGAGGAACATGCTTGTCAGGTTTGCCTGCGGATCGAGGTCGGCTGCGATGACAGGGAGGCCCATGTCAGCGTACATCCAGGCCAGGTGATACACGAGCGAGGTCTTGCCGACGCCACCCTTGTTGTTGAAAAAGGCGATGGTCTTCATCCGGCGGCCCTCATGACAAAGCCGACATGCGAGGGGTTCACCTCGAACTCGAGTGGTGGGTTGCCGTTTTCCTTCAGCGCCCGGCGCGCGGTAGCGATGCCGACACCGAAGCGCTGCACGAAACCCAGGACTCGTAGAGCCTCTGCGAGGCTGGGGTTTCGGTAGTCGCTCACGCCGGGCTGACCGAAGTTGTCGACCGTCACCGCACCGTAGGGGCCGCCTGGACTCGTTATCTCGATACGGTCGTCATACCAGGTCACGCGCACCGGGGCGTTTGTTGCTTCGTAGCTACGGTGCATGATCGCGTTGCGCATGATCTGTTGGAGGGCAGGCATCGGGTAAAGCGATGTGCGCCGCTCCCGGTCCTGGCTCGTCAGGTCGACTGAGATGCGGTTGTGCGCGCTGAGCTTCTCATCCGCACGGCGGAGGATCTCCGCAACGGGACCATCAATCACCTGTTCATCCGCGATCGGATCAGCGAGCTCCCGGCCAGCGATTCGCAAGAACTGTACGTATGCTCCCGGAATGAAGTCGCGGGTTCGAGAGCTCAAGACAAGGACACCGAGTGTCGTGGGCGTGGGTTCGTCCGCGGCAACCACCATCTTGGTCGCGGCCAGGCGTTGCTCGTAGCTGCGGTCGTTGGCGGCGAGGACATCCGCCGCAAAGGCCGCGGGGAGGTACTCGTCTTCGAAGCGCCGCCGATCCAGGTCGGCCAGGGCGGCCGACGGAACGCTCCGCACATCGAACGGACGATCCCCGTGCCGTCGCCTCTCGTTCAAGATGCGTTCGTCCTGCGCCGAGGCGATGCCACGCCGCGGGCCAATGCGGGTGTAAATACGACCCTTGTAGCGAACGGGGGGTGAGTCGGAAGGCCAGACAGTGACGACAGCCATGTCAGCGCCCCGAAGCGTACGTTTGCCGACCGTTAATGTGGGAGGAGGGACGATGTTGCCATCACTCTTGATATCCGCAAGCTGGAGAAGGAGGTCGTCGGTCACCGTGATCCCCGACGCGGTTCCATCATCGCGGGCGCCGATGATGAGGACGCCCGGCCGACCGTGAGCCGGCAAGTCGTTCGCGAAGGCGCATACGGCCTCGCGGGCCTTGGTGGGCCCATCGCCCTTGATGGACTCCTTGCGCTCGACGAGTTCAGACTCAACGTCGCTAAGCATCTTCTCCAGTTCCTGATCGGTGTAGGCAACCACTCGGCCCTCCATGCGTGTTCCCTCCAGCTCACGTGATCCATGCACTTCTCCCCCCGCGCGTGGAGTGGACCGTGCAGCGGGGTCCGCTCCTCCCACGTCCGCATTGATCCAAAGCCCCCACCTCTTCAGCATCCGCCCCCGGCTCGCAATCGCCGGATCGAGCTTGACCACACCGGTGGTCGCTCCTCCCCTCGCCGCCTCGATCAGCCCCACGGCCTCCGGCCACACCATCTCCGCAATGTACCCCGCGCGCTTGTGGGCAGCACCGTTTCCGTGTCGCTCCAGCTCGGCCACCAACCGACTCTCGGCATCAGCGCCGAGACCGGCGTAGGTTCCGAGGATCTCGGCCAGGTGCCTGATGCCTCCCACCCAGTCGGGGTGCCGGAAAGCGTCGACAAGCGTCCGCTCCGGGGTCGACACCTTCACCCTGGTAGCTCCCCGCCAGGCCTCAATACATCCGGACAGCCGGCCGGCCGGCACAATCGCAAGCCTGAATGGTGTACCCAACGCCTCCATTTCGCTGGAGCGCACGGTGGCCGCAGTGACCACGAACGTGGTCCGGAACAGCTGCTCCGTGAGCCCCCAGTGGCCCGCTGCCGTCCACCCGCCGATGTAGCAGGGAGCAAACAGTTCATCTGCCAGGACCCAGGAATCCTCCGCCACGATTTCGGCGCCACCGACATCGAGAGGAGGAAGGTAGTACACGCCACGGCGCACGTGCCGCACCCATCCACCGCGCCGCAGGCGGGCGAGGCGGAGCGCCGCTTCCCGGGTCGGCGCCCCCCACGCCTCTGCCGCTCGCTCCACGGGGACGACCCCGGCACGAGCAACGCGACTCAGACGGTGGAGGTACTCGCGTCTGGTGAGTTCACCTGTCTCCATGACGGTATACTATTACTGTTGCTATATCTTGTCAAGCGATACTACTACAATAGTTATATACCAATCGGGCGATCAGTCCCCCTGATAAAGGACTCCAATCCGCAGCCCATTCCATGGCCCATCGGATCACCGGCCGTGCTTCTTCACCCTCCCCCGGTTCTCCGCCGCCGGATATCGCTCGGCGTTCACCCGCAGCTTGTCCCGGACCGCCTCGTCGAGATCAACTCCCAGATCGTGAGCCAGGTAGGTCAGGAGAATGGCGACGTCGGCCAGCTCATGGCGGAGGGCCACGCGGTCCTCCGGCGCCGAGTGGGCTTCTCCGTCCCGGGTCCATTGGAACTGCTCCAGGAGTTCCCCGGCTTCGACCGCGATGGCGATGGCGAGGTTCTTCGGGGTGTGAAACTGTTCCCAGTCCCGCTCCTGCCGGAAGGCGATAAAAAGACATTCTCGTTGTGCCACCTCAACAAATCACTGCTCGGCTGGTCCCGCGGGTTTTCGGGCAGGCTGGCGAGAGTCTGGTCTTGAAGCCGGTAATAGACCTTCCCGTTGAACCAATGTTCCCGGATGCGCTCGCTCACCTGAACCCTGTGCTCCGGCGTGACGGTCACGAGCCCGGCGTCGAACAGCCTGTGGAAATCGGAGCGCAGCAGGAGCCCGTTGGAGGAATCGTGGAG
>JBGSKF010000181.1:0-10578 GCA_041741375.1 Gemmatimonadales bacterium
CGAACTCTTCGAGGCCGCGCAACGCCTGCAGGCCGTGATCCGCGACTTCCAGCACTAGGGAACCCCGCACCCGCACCGCCCCACCGCGCGCACACTCGCGCGGTGGGACGGCACGCCTGGACTCCTATCGCTTCCGGGCCGGAGGCTTGGGCTTGGGCTTGGGCTTCGGCTTCGCAGTCTTGGCCTTGGAGGCCGTCGGGGCCGTCTTGGCCTTGACCTTGACCTTGGGCTTGGAAGCGGGTGCGGCCGGCTTGCCCTTCGCCTTCGCCTTCACCGGGACCTTGGCCTTGGCCGTCGGCTTGGCAGCGCCCTCCGCCTTGCGCTGGGTTCGGGCTTCGCTCTTGGCCGCTGCGCGCTCACCCCTGACCCGGATCTGTTCCCGGATCTCGGTGAGCAGTCGGTCACTTTCATCCGCGGACATCAGGTTCCGGCGGACGGCGTACGACAGAATCTCTTCCGCCTCCCCGATGGAAAAATCGGGAGACCGGCTGGCCAGCCGAAGCGTGTGAACGAAAGCGTCCGCCACCGGGCTCCGCAGCACCAGAGCGATGCCGGGAAGCGTTTCCATCAAATTGGAGATCTGGGCCCCACCGAGTTCCGTCACCTGACAACCTCCTCTTTCAGACCGGGGGATCCGGCCCGCTGAATCGCAGAACGTAGGCGGGTACCCCCCCAAGGTCAAGCAGAGCCAATGGCCGATCTGCCATTACGGCAGTCGTGAAATCATTTCATGGTTATCAAAAGGCCCTGCGAAGGACCATCGACGCCGTCCACCCGCGCAGGCTGTGCCGGCGACGCTGCACAGTCTCCAGCTCCCCGGCCTCCACCCGCAGCGAGCTCACCAGGGCGAAGCGATCGCTCACCCGCACCCGGGCCGCCGACCCCACCGAAACCAGATAACTCCGCCCCGCCTCCGGCGAGGAGAGCCGGAACTCGGTCGTGGGTTCCAGCACGAGGGACGGGGAGACCGGAATCGAGAAGGTTCCTCCCGTGGAGAAGAGGTTCTCGCTGTTCGCCGCGGCCACGCCGGCGGAATCACCGGCGGCGCGATAGAAATCCCAGGCGTAGACCGTGAACCCGGTGGATCCCAGGAGTGTGGTCCACGATGCCTCCGCAATCAGGCGACTGCCCGGGCGGAAGAGACCGGACACTCCTCCCCCGGTGCGGAACTCATCATTCCGGAAGGTGCTCCCCGTGACCCCGAAGGCCAGGCGGGAGGAGCCGATGAGTCGATCGGCTCCGAGCCGGAGCCGACCCTCCACTCCCGGCTGAAAGGTGAAGGGGCCGTTCTGGTCGACGAAGGGGGTGTACTCCGCATTGGCCCGTCCGCTGACGGCAACTCCCAGGTTCCACGGCCCCGCCTCGGTGACCCAGGCCAGCCCGGCGGTGACCGACGTCCCGTTGCCGTAGGAGTTGACCGGGAAGGCCAGAAAGCTGCTGCTGACGGCACTGAGGAGGACCTGGTCGTTCTCGGTCAGGCGGTCGACTCCGGTCGGGAGGTTGACCATGAGGGTCGCGACGAAGGCGTCGTGTCCGAAGACCCAGGTCCCCCGTACCTGAGTATCGGTGAAGTCCCGGAAGGTCCGATCGGGCTGGTCGGCCAGGCCGATCCGGGTCACGGCCCAGGTGGTTCCGATGTCGATGGTCACCGGTCCAATGGGAAAGAGCACGGCGACGGGGACGGAGACCTGCTGAATCGAGGAAACCGGAGAGCCGTCCCCCAGCCAGAGGCCGCGGCCATCCACCCCGCCGAAGGCCGTCACCGGAGAGCGCAGCGCCGATTGAGCGGAGAGCGCTTCGGGTGAGAGAAGGCCGAGGGCGAGGGCAACTGCGGCGCCGGCGAACCGGCGCACCGGCCTCATGGGCGGGGAATCACGATGATGATGTCGCCGATGATCCCCAGACGACCCGGGTCATCCTGCCGGAGAGCTTCGGGCAGGCGGGGACGGGTGAGGGGAGCCTGCACCGCGGTGCGGCGCTCCAGCTGGCCCCCGCTTGTCGGTGCGATGATCTGGATGGCCTGGAGAAGCGCACTGCGCCGCCGCAGCGTGGAGGAACCGCTCGCGATGGCGATCGAGGGAGCGACCAGGAGGCCAGGTTCAACCTGGAGGGGACCAGCTTCCGGAAGGTCCCCCGGAGATTCGAGCCCGAACAGGGAGGGATCCCTGGTGGCTGCCCGGGCAAAGAAGGCGGATGCGGCCTGCCAGTCTCCGCGGTCTCCAGCTTCCAGGCCTCGGCTGAAGGCGAGAAACGCCTGAAGATCGGCGCGCGGCCGCTCGCTGATCTCCCGACTCTCGGCGGGGCTCAGGGGAACGCCCAGTTGCTCGATGACTTGAAAGACGATGGCCTTCTCCATGGCGTAGAGATCGGGGAGACCTTCGGAAACTCTGCCGGTGGCCGCCACCTCCCCATCGCGGGTTCGGACCACCTGAGCTTCGAGGGTCACTCCCCGGCCGTCGGCGGTCTCCCGCACCACGCCCTGGAGCACATGGGCCGCGCCGAGCAGGCGTCCCGACCGCACCGCCGTGGCCGGATCCACTCGCCCGCTCGTGCCGGCTTCCATCTCTTCCAGCAGCACCTCCACGCGCTCCCGTTCAACGAGAACGAGCCGGCTCACCTTGGCCAGGTCGGTGAGGAGGAGATGGGCGATTCCCCGTTCCAGCGGACGCAGGGTGGAATCGGACCCCACGAAGGCCCAGGGGAGGACGGCGAGCGAGTGGGGGGGAGCCTCGCTGGTGCCGAGAGTGGCCTCCCGGGCCAGAACCGCGCGGATCTCGTTCCGGAGCTGTCGGCGATCGAGGACGGTCAACCGTCCCTCCAGTTCCCGCCGGTCACCTCCCGACACGCCCCGGGCAATCGCCTGGCGATAGACCTGCCGGGCCGAGTCGACCTGATCCAGGCGTTCGAAGGCCAGCCCACGGTAGACCACTGCGGAGAACTCCCGGGGATCGAGCACCAGAGCGGCACCCAGCACGTCCGCGGCGCGCTCCAGGCGACCCGCCTCGAAGAACCGGATGCCGATGCGGGTCAATTCCCCGGCATCCCGGGCGTGCCGTTCCGCGAGGAGATCGAGCGACTCGAGCTCTTCGGGAGTGACCGGGCCGGTGCGCACGCTGCCCGCACAGCCGGCCAGGCCGATCATCACCATCGCACCGGTGATCCATCGTCGTGGGAACCAGATCATTGCCACCTCGTGCCAGGGCGTCAACATCATCCCCCACAATCTAGGGAATCGGGAGGGAGCGCACAACGAGGCGGGACGGTCCTCCGTTGCGCTTCGGCCTCCTGTCGGTACCTTTCGGTGATCTGGATCACACCTCACGCCCCCTCGGGCCCCTCCCCTTCACGAACTGGCCCGATTTCCGTGATGTTGCCCTCCCCGCCCGACACACCTTCCCTCCCCTCGGTCCCTCCGACCCGGGAACCGCAGCGCACACTCTATCTCGTCATTGTTCTCGACCTGATCGGATTCGCCACGTTGATGCCGCTCCTGGCGAGCTATGGAGCCCGGCTCGGCGCCTCGTCGGCGGAGATCGGGTTTCTCGTGGCCAGCTACTCCCTCATGCACGTGGCCCTCGCCGCGGCCTGGGGCCGATGGAGTGACCGCATCGGGCGCCGTCCCGTCCTCCTCATCGGGCTGGCGGGCACACTGGCGGGGGCCGTGACCTTCGCGGTGGCTGATTCCTTTGTCGTGCTCATTCTCTCCCGCCTCCTGGCCGGGGGCATCGGCACCACAACGAACGTGGCCCAGGCCTACCTCGCCGATGTCACTCCTCCTGATCGCCGCACCCGGGCCATGGGTTTTCTCGGCGCGGCCTACGGCGTCGGCTTCATCATCGGGCCGATCCTCGGAGGCATCGCCAGCAGCATCAGCGACCCCGCCCCCGGCATCGTGGCGTCCCTGCTCGCCCTGGGCAATCTCCTCTACGCGACCGCCGCGCTCCGGGAACCGAGGGAACACCGGTCGCGCCCCCATGTCACCGTCACTGATCCCGTCCCCCGGCGTCACCTGCGCATCCTCGGGGCCGGCATGGCCGCCACCGCCGCCTTCACCGTGATGTACGTGGTGTTTCCGCTGTTCGGGGAGACCCGGCTCGGCTTCGACCGGAGCCAGGTCAGCTACCTCTTCGCCTGGGTGGGAACGGTCAACGCCGTGGCCCAGGGGGGCCTGGCCGGCCGGTTGTCCCGACGCTTCGGCGACATCCGCACCGCCCGGCTCGGAGCCATGATCATGGCTGGGGGATTCCTCGTCCTTCCCCTCACGGAGAGCATCCCGGGCACCCTCGGCTTCGGCGTGTTTCTCGCCGCCCTGTTCTGCGTGGCCCTGGGGTTCGGCACCACTCTCCCCGCGCTGACAGGCCGGCTCTCCGCTCTGGCCGGGCCCGCTCAGGGAGAGGTGCTGGGGCGCCTGCATGGCGTCAACAGCCTGGCCCGGGCGATCGGACCGATGGTGGCAGGCGTGATGTACGGCGTCGGCGGCGCGGGGCTCGCGTTTGCCCTGTCCGGCGGGATGGCGATGGCGGCGGTGCTTGTGGCGAATGGAAGAAAGGAGTAGGGAGTAGGGAACAGGGAGGAGGGATCAGGGCTTTGGTGTCGTCATCGCGAGGCGGCGGATGCCGCCGTCGCGATCTCGTGAGCCGGAACTCGTCTCACGAGACCACTGACGGTCCGTCCCACCGGAACAGCGTGCTGCCGACGCCCCACGAGAGCATGGGAAGCCGGGAGCGGGGACGTGCAGGGGACACCGTGGAAACTCTCAAACCTCCATCTACTGCGGAAGGGTGAAGAAGCGGGTCCACCGCACTGCGGTCAGGAAGGGGAGCGGCTTCCAGCTCTCCGACTCATAGCTGAAGTACACCATGAGGGGCCGCCCGCGGACATTGATCCGGGGCAGGAATCCCCAGTACCGGCCGTCGTAGCTGCCATCCCGATTGTCCCCCATGACGAAGAACGAATCGGGGGGCACCACGATCGGTCCCCAATCCTGCAGGTCGGGACGATAGGTTTCCGGGTCGCCTCCCACGAGATAAGGCAACTGCCACCGGCGCATGCGGGCCCGTTGCACCGGGTCGGCCCCCGCACTCCGGTCGTTGTGCACTACCCACGGTTCGGACAGCGCTTCTCCGTTCCGGAACAGCGTTCCCCGCTCCATGGCCAGAGTGTCACCCGGCATGCCCACCAGCCGCTTGACGACCTTGATGTCCTCCTCCACCGAATCGAACACGATCAGGTCATTGCGCCGCGGTTCCCGGATCGCCGGCAGTCGCTTGTGAATCAGGGGGATCTCGGCCCCGTAGAGCGCCTTGTTGACGAAGAGAAAATCCCCGATCAGGAGCGTGTTTTCCATGCTGCCCGAGGGGATCTTGAAGGCCTCGACCAGGAAGGTACGGAGGAAGAACCAGACCACCAGCGCCACCAGGATCGACTTGGTCCAATCCCAGAGCCAGGCCACGGCCGAGCGGCGCTCCACGGGAGGGGTGGGGGTGGGGGTGGGTGACGTCATGATACTGTCCTCCTACGAGCGGGTCGAGTGTGCTGTTTCAGAACGTCCCCGGCACTCACTGCGGATTCTCGACCCAATCGGCGATGAACAGGTTCGTTTCGCCAGGCTGACTCTGGTGGCGGTTCGACGCCCACACCAGCTTGGAGCCATCGGGACTGAACATCGGGAAACTGTCGAAGTCGTCGAAATCCGTCACCCGCTCGAGCCCGGTGCCGTCGATGTTGACGAGGAAGAGGTCGAACTTGCCACTGCGGGGATTCTCGTGGTTGGACGAGAAGATGATCCTTTGGCCGTCGGGGTGAAAATACGGGGCAAAGTTGGCGCCGCCGAGCCGGGTGACCTGCCGGGCGTCGCTCCCGTCGGCGTTGGCGACCCAGAGCTCCACCCGGGCGGGACGCACCATCCGGTCGGCCAGGAGACCGAGATAATCCGCGCTGTCCGCGGCGGTTTCGGGATAGGCCGCGCGCCAGACGATCCGCGTCCCGTCGGGAGAGTAGAACGGCCCCCCGTCATACCCGACCCGGTGGGTGAGGCGCCGGAGATCGGTGCCGTCGATCCGCATCGTGTACAGCTCGATATCCCCATCCATGGTGCTGGTGAAGATGATCCGCTCCCCATCGGGCGAGAGCGTGGACTCCGCATTGTAGGCCCCGTTGTTCGTGAGCGGCCGCAGGTCGGACCCATCGGGACGTGAGGTGTAGATCTCAAGGTGCCCGAGCGGCCACACATAGCCCCGGGACTGGTCAGGAGAGGCCGGGCAGGCCTTGTCGTGACCGAAGGTCGAGCTGTAGAGCACCCGCTGGTCGTTGTCGTAGAAGTAGCCACAGGTCGTGCGCCCCTCCCCGTTGGAGATTCGGCGCATCCCGCTACCGTCGATGTTCATGATGTACTGCTGGTCACACCCCTCCCCCACTGCCTCCTGCCGCTGGAAGATCAACTGCTCCCCGGATCGCGAGAAATACGCCTCGGCGTTGTTGCCGCCGAAAGTCAGCTGCCGGATGTTCCGGAGATGACCCTCGCCCGGTTCCGGGTCGACAAAAACGGCGGAGGGCGGCGTTCCCTCCGCGCGGGCGACGGTCCCATCTCCCGCGTACGCTCCGCAGGCTCCCAGGAGCCCGAGGACCGGAAACGACAGCAGGGTACCTGCGCGGCGCATCGAAGCATCCTCTCGTGTCATGCCGAAAGATATCATGGGTCAGGCCTGCAGCGCCGCCAGCACCTCAGCCGCGTGCCCCTTGGGTTTGACCTTGCGGAACACCGATCGGACCCTCCCATCGGGGCCAATGACGAAGGTGGTGCGATGAATCCCGAAGTAAGTGCGCCCGTACATCGACTTTTCCCCCCAGACCCCGTACGCCTCGGCCAGAGTGTGATCCGGATCGGCCAGGAGCGGGAAGGGGAGCGTGTACTTGTCGCGAAACCGGGCGTGGGACGTCGCCGAGTCGGGGGAGACGCCCAGAACCACCGCCCCCGCGGCCTGGATCTCGGCCCAGAGGTCGCGGAAGCCGCAGGCCTCGGTGGTGCACCCGCTGGTATCGTCCTTGGGGTAGAAATAGAGGACCACCGTCTTCCCCTTCCAGTCCTGCAGCCGGACCACTCGCCCCGCATCGTTTTCCAGAGTGAACCGGGGGGCCTTGTCGCCAACCTCGATCATGCGAACCTCACGGGAGGAGGAGTGTGGGGACCGTCGGGCGGCTGCGGGCCCGGAGGATCGGGGCATCGGCGCCGCGGCGGAGCACCCGGTCGAGCCGGTTCCATGCCACGTACCCATCCTCGGAGGCCGGTTCCAGGAGGTACGCCGCCAGAACGCCGAGTCGCTGGTCGGTGGGAACGACGAACCACCCCGCTGTGAGAGCCGCCGACTGTGACCTCCACTGGCCCTCCACCTGCACCGTCCGGTGCCCCTCGAACGGGAATGGAGCGCTGGAGAGCGAGTCGATGCGGAACGCCTCGGCGGGACCCGACCATGTCTCGGTCGACCGCTCCACCACGACGCCCTGGGCCCGGAGCGACAGAGCGAGCCCCGACTCCGAGGGCGGGATCAGGTACACCGCCGGCATCGCCTCCCGGCGTGCGGGGGCAAACCGATCGAAGACCGGCATCCGGATGGTGCGGAACACTCCGGTCCGTTTCCGCCGGGTAAACCCTCCCCCCCCCCGGCCCCCGTCTCCCGGTTCGGTGATCTCGGCGATCACATCCTGGGGCGTGGGCGGCGCCAGCACCGACTGGACCGTGACCGAGTCGGGGCGCCACCGGTCACTCGCGACGAGCACCGGTCGTACCATGGCCCACGAATCGTTCAGGAACCGGAGCGTTTCCAGGACGAACTGCCAGGTTCCCCGAACCCGGGTCTCGAAGTCGGCGTTGCTGTAGGCCTCGCTCAGGACCGAGAGGCGTCCTCGCATCCCCATCCAGTTGGTACCGAACCGGGGACGAGCGTCGTACGTCTCCCATCCCAGCACCAGGGAATCGGGATGCTGGTTCCGGAAGTTCCCGTAGGAAAAGACCTCGGCCCCGTGGCGTTCCCGCATCCGCTGCCGAATGGCGGGCAACATGCGATCCCGCACGAAATCGTTGGCCGGAGGGCTGTTCGGATTGAGCCCCGGGGCGTAGGTCAGGACGTACCCATGATAGCTGCCATTTGTCGTGTGCAGGTCGAGGAGCAGGTCCGGATCCCACTCGGCCAGGAGCCGTGCGGCCCCGCGCGTTTCGGGGGCCTCCTGCTTGATGTAGTCCCGGTTCAGGTCGAGCCCGAGCCCGTTCGGGCGGCGGCCGACGGTGTCGGGGCCGTTCTGCCCGGGGCGATTGCGGGATCCGGCGGCAAAGGCGTCGTTCCCATCGGTATTGTAGATCGGGACGACGATCAGGATGAGGCTGTCGAGCAGGGGCCGGAGGGAACCAAGCGTGAGGTCCCGAAGGAGCATCTGCGCCGCCTCCTTTCCCTCCACCTCACCCCCGTGGATGTTTCCCTGGATGTAGACCACGGGCTTGCCCGAGCGGTGAGCTTCCGCGGGACTGGCCACCAAAGGGTTGCCTGCCAGCACCCAGGGCACCACCCGCCCCTCGGCACTGGTGGCCAGGGTCCCGACCCGGAGGGACGCGCCCCGGAGCGCCAGAGAATCGAGAAAGGCGAGGACGTCGGCATGGGAGGAGGTGGTGGTGAACCCGCTCCGCTCCGCCACGGTCTGTTGGGCTCCCACGCCCGGAGCGCCCCCCAGAAGAAGGGCGACCGACAGGCAGAGCATCGTGTGACGTGCTCGCGCAAGCTGCATTAGGTTTCGTCTCCCATGGCAAAGAAACTGTCGGCGGCCGCCCAGGCCCAGTTCAATTTTCTGCAAGCCCTCCCCCCGCAGTTCGACCGGATCCACCGGCTCATCGAGGAGATGTCGGCGCTGCGGCTCGACGAGGCGAGGGTGCGTTCCCTCACCCGGCAGCTTGATCAGCTCAAGACCCAGGCGGCGAGTTTGAGCCTCGCCCCGCTCGCCGACACCTTTGGCATGATGAGCATGCTGGCCCGGCGCGGAGGAGGGATGCAGCTCAAGGTCCGGGGGCTCCGCGAGGGATTGGCGTCACTCAAGATCAACCTGGAGGGGGCGGTGCGCTCCATCCAGGCCCAGGCGGTCGAGAATGGGGATGACCCGGCGCCCGGGAACTCCAGCCCGTAGCGGCGTCAGGAGTCCTTGACGAACCGGTCCACCAGCGGACCCGCCATCAGAGCCACCATGGCGTTCACCAGCACCCCGATCAGCACGGTCACGAAGGCCAGGGCAGCCAGGATCATTCCGGCACCGAGGCCGACGAGGAGGAGGACAACGGGGTTTCCGAGCATGCATTCATCTCCGGCGGTCGAGCCCGACCGGGTCGGGCGGCAGGGCCGAAGTTTATTGCCCGGACCCCGGCGGGGCAACTCGGAGGGAATTCCCCGTTCAACCGGCGGTGGCAATCTCCTCCGGGATCGGTAGCTTGGGAGCCATGACCACGCTTCCTCCTGTCCGCACGATGTTCCGGGCCCTGGCCGACCGGGATCCCGCCTGGGACGGCGTCTTCCTGGTGGGCGTCCGCACCACCGGGATCTTCTGCCGCCCGGTCTGTCCCGCCCGCAAGCCGCTTCCCGCGAACGTCGAGTATTTCGCCACCGCGCAGGAGGCCCGCTCGGCGGGGTATCGCGCCTGCCGGCGGTGCCGCCCGGAGGAGGAGCCCGGATCCCGTCCCGAGTGGGTCGAGCCCCTTCTCGCGGCGGTCGAGGCCGATCCCGCCACCCGCTGGACCGACCAGGACGTCCGGCGGTTCGGCGTGGAACCGGCCCGGGTGCGGCGGTTCTTCACCGCGCGGTACGGCATGACCTTTCAGGGATGGCAGCGGGCCCGGCGCCTGGGCGGTGCCCTGCAACAGATCAACCAGGGAGAGGGCCTCATGCGGGCAGGATTCAGCGCGGGATATCAGTCGGACAGCGGATTCCGGGACGCCTTCAAGGCGGTGTTCGGGGCCCCTCCCGGCCAGGTGCGCGGGTCGGATCATGCGGCGGTGGAGCTCCTCCCCACCCCGATCGGCCCGCTGCTCGCCGCCGCCACCGACCAGGCGCTCTGGTTTCTCGAATTTCTCGACCGGCGCGGCATTCGTGGTCAGGGCGCCACCCTCCTCCGGCGCGTCGGGATGCCGGTCCTTCCGGGCACCAACGCCATCCTGCAGCGCACCGCAGAGCAGCTCGGCGAGTACTTCGCGGGAGCGCGACGACAATTCGAGCTTCCGCTTGCCATCGCGGGGACACCGTTCCAGGAGAGGGTGTGGCACGCGTTGCTGGCCATTCCCCACGGGGAGACCCGCTCCTATGACCAGATCGCCGAGGCGGTGGGGAAACCCGGGGCATCGCGGGCGGTGGGGACGGCCAACGGGATGAACCGGATCGCGATCGTGGTGCCGTGCCACCGGGTGATCCGGAAGGACGGAGCGCTCTCGGGGTATGGCGGCGGGGTGTGGCGGAAGCGGCGGCTGCTGGAACTGGAAGGGGCGTAGGGGCGCGGCGTGCCGCGCCCGTGGGTGCGTCGCTGGCGGCGCACCCGGTTCTGCGCGGATGG
>JBGSKF010000182.1:0-3888 GCA_041741375.1 Gemmatimonadales bacterium
CGTCGCCGACCCCGCTCACCGCGGGGCCGCCGGCCAGGTGCGCGCCGGAGTATTGACTCCCTCGCCGGTGGCCCTCCTGCCCGTGGCTCCCGGCGACACCTTGACCTCCGAGAGCCTCCACCTGGAAATTCGCCTCCGCTGGGGCGCTCCCGACCCCACCCCGGCGGCCCCGGGTCCGGGGTGGATCGCCCGGCGCCCCGTGGCCCCGGGAGACCTCGTGCTCCCCCCGTTGGTGGTGCCCCCACTGGTGCTCCGCCGAGGAGATCCCGTCCGCCTCGTCTGGGCCCGACAGCAGGTGGAGATCGAGATCGAAGGTCGGGCCGAACACGCCGCCCGGTCCGGGGAACGGCTCCGGGTCCGGGTGGCGGGCCGCACCGTGAGCGTCACCGGCATCGTCACCGGGCCCGGCACCGCCCGGCTTCTCCCTTGAGGACTCCCATGTCACCCCGATGCCCCTTCGGTCTCTGCCTGATGGCCGCTGTTCTGTTCCCCGTCGCGGCCGCCGCACAACAAGCCGACTCCACTCCCGTCTCGCGTCCTGCGCGGGCGGGATGGCTCTCCGACAGTCGCCCGTTGCGTCCCGGCGACATCCTCACCGTCCTGATCGACGAACAATCCACAGCCTCCGAGCGAACCACCGTGTCCGCCGTGTCCGATCGGGGGCAGAAGGCCGGATTCGGAACCGATGGCACGCTCACCGGAAGCCAGTTTGGTGCCGGGCTGAACCAGGGTTCCAACGAACGCGGCAATGTGGAGAGAGGGGGCGGCCTTCTCGCTTCCATGTCCGTCCGTGTCACCTCCGTGGATGCCTCGGGCAACCTGCACATCGAAGGGAACCGCCGGGTGATCGTGGACAAACGCCCTCAGGAACTCCGGGTGGCCGGCATCGTGCGGGCTCAGGATGTGTCGTCCGCGAACGTCGTGCACTCCTCCCGCATCGCCGACGCCGAAATCAGCTACAGCGGCAAGAAGATCAGCCCCCGTACCGGAATCCTGGGCAAGATCATCGGGATCATCTGGCCATGAGAGCCTTCGGTCTCACCGTCCTCCTCGGCCTGTCGGTTCTTTCCGTTCCCCGTCTCGACGCGCAGCGCATCCGGGACCTGGCGAGCCACAGCGGCGATGTTCCGGTTCGCCTCGTGGGCTACGGCCTGGTCGTCGGCCTGGACGGCACCGGTGACCGCTCGCATGGCATCAATTCCGGCACGGTGATGACCGTCCAGTCGGTCGTCAATCTTCTGCGCCGGTTCAACATCGAGGTGCCCCCCGACCGGATGCGGTTGCGCAATGTCGCCGCCGTGCTCGTCACAGCCGTGGTTTCTCCCTGGCTCCGGCCCGGGGGCCAATTCGAGATTCAAGTCGCCTCCCTCGGCGACGCCACGTCGTTGCGCGGGGGAGTCCTCTGGACCACGCCTCTTCTCACCGGACCGGACACCCCTCCCGTGGCCACCGCCCAGGGCCCCGTCCTCGTGGATGATCCCTCCCCGCGCGGGGGGACGCGCGGACAGAGCCGCGGAAACAGCGCGCGAATACCGGACGGTGGCTCCCTCGAGTACCCACTTCCCGACCTTCCTCAGACCCCGCTGGGTCTCGTCCTGCGACGACCGGACCTCGTGACCGCCGATCGGATCGCCCGGGTCGTGCAGGCGACCTACGGCGCGGACGCTGCGGAAGTGGCCGACCCGGGACTCGTGCGACTCAAGCCGGATACCGCCGATGCCGACAATCCATTGCGGTTCCTGGCCGCTGTGGACACGCTCCCGGTGGACGCTCCCATCCCCCCCGCGATCGTGATCGATGCGCGCAGCGGACTCGTGGTGACCGGAGGGGAGATCCGAATCGGATCCGCCACCGTCGCGATCGGAGGGCTCACCGTGCGGGTGGGAGCCCCCGCCCCGCCCGAGGGGGAACCCCTCCCCGAGGGAGTGGTGGACGTGGCTTCCGGGGCCAGCGCCCACGATGTGCTCGCGGGCCTGCATGCCGCCGGAGCGTCGGGGGAAGAGATCATCTCCGTATTTGAGGCCTTGACCGCCCTCGGCGCCCTCCGGGCAAGGATACAGATCCGATGAGACCACTCGACGTGAGTCCCCCGCGGGCGGGAGACCTCCCGGCCGATCCCCGGGTCCGGCTGCGCGAAGCATCCGCCACCCTGGAAGGGGTCTTCCTCCAGCAGCTCTTCCAGGCCATGCGGGCCACCATACCCGAGGGAAGCGGAGCGGCTCCCTCGGAAGGCGAAAAGATGTTCACCGGAATGCTCGATGAGCAGCTGAGTCAGGTGACCGCCGCGCGGTCGACGCGGGGCATTGGGGAAGCCATCTACCAACAGCTCAGCCGCCACCTCCCACCCCCGGAGCAGGGATGACCCACCTTACGACCCCCGGCACACCGACCCAGGCTCTGGCCCAGGCGCTGCACGCGGAAACCAACCTCGTCACGGTCCTCCGCCACGCGTTGGAGGATCAGCGCTCCGGTGTGGCCGAGGACAATCCTGCCCAGGTGGAGGAAGCCACCCTGTCCATTGCCCGGACCGTTCTGGCCCTGGGCGAGGTTCGGCGCCAACGCTTCGGGCTGGTCGACGCCGTGCTCGGAAGTACCGAGGGAACACTCGACGCGGTGATCGCCTCCCTGCCGCCGGAGTCCCGGCCGATGCTGCGGGAAGTGCAGGAGACCCTCCGGCGCACCTCCCGGGCTGCGGCCCAGGACGCCGCCATCACTCAGCTCGTCCTCCGAAGGGCCTTGCAGGCAGGCGAGGCCATGCTCCAGCAGCTCTTTGCGATGCGAGTCCCCGACGGGGCCACCGATCCGGCTCCCGAGGGTGTCATCCTGGACCGAACGGCCTGACCGTGTCACTCTCCAGCCTTCTCTCCATCGCTCGGTCGGCCCTGATCACCCACCAGACGGCCATCGGGGTCACCTCGCACAACATCGCCAATGCGAACACGCCGGGCTTCTCCCGGCAGCGGCTCACCCTGCAGGCCGCCCCTCCCCTGCGTACCCCCTCGGGAACCCTCGGCACCGGAGTCACGGACGCCGGGGTCCACCGGGCGCGTGACACCTTCCTGGACGCCGCCGTCCGTCGCGAGTCGGCCCTGCTCGGCGGTTCCACCCTCACCCGGGATCTCCTCACCGGAGTGGAACAGCTCTTCGGCGAACCCTCGGACGCGGGTCTCGGGGTCACCCTCGACGATCTCTTCACCGCCTTCAGCGACCTGGCCAACGACCCATCGAGCCTCGC
Organism: Gemmatimonadales bacterium; assembly: GCA_041741375.1. GTDB lineage: Bacteria > Gemmatimonadota > Gemmatimonadetes > Gemmatimonadales > GWC2-71-9 > OFTM291. The sequence goes on from JBGSKF010000182.1 coordinate 3,236, forward strand.
CACCCGGACCCTGGCGCGGGACGCCGGCCGGAATCTGGCCGATCGGTTCCGGGCCCTCGCCCAAGGGCTGGCCCAGACGGGACTCGACGCCACCGAACAACTCCGCGATGTGATCGGGACTCTCAACACCGCTCTCGGCGAAGTCGCCCAGCTCAACGCCGAAATCGTCGCGGCCGGAGGAGTCAATCGCTCCGCGGCGGACCTGGCCGACCAGCGAGACCAGATCCTCGACAGCATCGCTGGAATCGGGGCGCTGCGAGCCATTCCCCGGGACAACGGGACCATCGCCGTCGTGCTCGGCGACCAGCTGGTGGTGGACGGTTCCTTCTCCCGGCAGGTGGAGCTGCGCGCCCTGGTAGGAGGCGGTACGGGCGTGGCAATCGTCGGTACCACCACCTCGTTCGACCCCGGAGAGGGTCGCATTCGATCACTGACCACCTATCTCAACACCACCCTCCCGGACGTCCGCACCACGCTCGACCAACTGGCGGCCGCGGTCGTGACCGAGGTCAACACCATCCACCAGACCGGAACCACACCCGCCGGGGCCACCGCGACCGACTTCTTCGACCCGGCCGGCCTCACGGCCCAGACCATGGTCCTGGCCGCCCCCGTCGGCGCCTCGCCGCTCGCCATCGCCACCGGTGCCACGA
>JBGSKF010000183.1:0-10621 GCA_041741375.1 Gemmatimonadales bacterium
CCGGTGACCACGGCGCCGTCGCGGAGCGCCGCACTGAACTCGGCCGCACTGGCGAACCGGTCGGCCGGGAGTTTCTGCAACGCGGTGAGGACCGCCTCCTCCACCGCCTCCGGAATCGTGTCGCGCGCTCGGCTCGGGGCCACCGGCTTCTCGGTCATCACCTTGGCCACGATCGCCTGGGCCGTGCTGCCACCGAAGGGCGGATCGCCGGTGAGCATCTCGTAGAGGACGCACCCCAGGGCGTAGATGTCGGTGCGGGCGTCCAGGGTGCGCTCCCCCATCGCCTGCTCGGGGCTCATGTAGTGGGGGGTGCCGAGGGACATCCCGGTCTCGGTCATCCGGGTGCTTCCGGTGTTCGAGGCGGCGAGCGCAATGCCGAAGTCGGCCACCAGGGCGCTGCCGTCGTGCAGGAGGATGTTTTCGGGCTTGATGTCGCGATGGATCACCCCGTGCCGGTGCGCGTAGTCGAGGGCTCCTGCCACCTCGGTGGCGATCCGCACCGCGTCGGGAATCGGGAGCTGCTTCTCGCGGGTCAGCCGGTCGCGGAGCGATTCCCCCTGGACGAACGGCATGACGTAGAACACCGTGCCGTCCACCGCGCCCGAGTCGTGCAGCGGAAGGATGTGCGGGTGCTGCAGGTTGGCGGTGGTCCGGATCTCGGTCAGGAACCGCTCGGCGCCGAGCACCGCGGCCAACTCCGGTTTCAGGACCTTGATGGCGACCTGGCGGTCGTGCTTGAGGTCGTGCGCGAGGTAGACGGTGGCCATGCCGCCGGCCCCCAGCTCGCGCTCGAGGGTGTAGCGGTCGCCCAGGCTTGCCCCGAGGGCGTCAAGGTTCATTTCGGGAACTCCCGAATGGGTGAGCCCGAGGGGGCCTCGGAGAGGCGGCGGGTGTCGGTCATTGCTTCACCTTTGCCTTCAGCTCCTGGAACCAGTTCTCGACCACCACGAGGGTGCCGCCCTGGTTGAGATCCCCGCTCACGAGGCGCGCCATGATGAAGCGGCCGTCGGCAGCGACATCCCACGGGGTGTAGTAGAGGTATTCGGCGCCGAGCAACTCCGGGCGGACCGGAAACAACGGTTCCGGGGGGCCGATGTCAATTGATTCCCCCGGGGCGACCCGGACGGCCATCATGGTGTTGCTGCCGCTGAGGTAGAACAATCCCCGCCCGTCCCTCGACCAGAGGGGAGCGTGGCCGCCACCGCTGGACACCTGCTTCTTGCCGGCATCGGTGTCGGGGAAGGGTCGGACGAACACTTCGGTGCGGCCGGTTTCGTCGGATTGATACGCCAGCCAGCGGCCGTCGGGAGAGACGCTCATCGCCATCTCGTCGAACTCCGTCGCCAGCAGCGGTCGCGGTGCGCTGTCGCTGCCGATCCGGAGGGCGTTGATATTGCGCCCCCCCGCAACCTGTCCGACCGAGCCCTGACGGAGGACGATCCAGCGGTCGTCGGTGGTGACCAACCCCTCATCGATGATTCCCTCGACGAGGAGTGAATCGGTGCCGGCGCCGTCGGCCTGCCGTTGGTAGAGGCCACTCGGGGAGCGGTCGGCTCGGAAGGTCACGAAGCGGCCGTCGGAGCGCCAGCGCGGCCGCGAGTCGGGAAAGGGATCGAAGGTGACCCGATAGGGCGCCCCCTTCGGCAACGGTTTCACCCAGATATCATCTCCAGCATTGGTGGAGATCCCGACGGCGAGGCGTGAGTCGTCGGGTGAGAGCGCCCAGCCGTGATTGTTGGCGGTGGCGGTGAGCCGGAAGGTCCAGGCGGTGTCGACCGGGGTCTCCCGGCCGACGCGATCCACCCAGACCATCTCGAAGGTCCGGCCGCCGCCATCTCCCCCTCCGACGAGCATGACGAGGGTGCCGGAGGCCGACACGCGGAAGAGCTGGTTTCCGGTGTTGACGGCGAGCTGTTCGCCCAACGGGACGGGGGATCCCGTGACTTCCAGTCGGCGGGAGTCGAACGGGACGGCGAACAACGCCCCCGGCCCGTTGGTGTAGACGAGATGCCCCGTCGGCACGAACATTCCCTCGACCGCATCCCGGAGTACCAGGCGGGCACTGTTCGTCTCCAGATCGAGAGCCCAGAGCTGGCCCTCGACACAGCCGGGCAGGCAGGAGAGGAAGACCACGCCGCGCCCACCGGGGAGAGGACTGGGAAGCATGGAAATCAAGGAGTCGGACTGCCAGGCCACCGACGGCGTGCCGCCCTCGGCCGACACCCGCATCAGCCCCCGGGCCCCCCGCATCGGATACACGATGGTCCCGTCCTCCAGCCAGGCGACACCGAACTGGGAGCCGACATCGGTGCTGGACAACAGGACCGGTGATCCCCCCCCCACAGCGATCCTGCTGAGTCGGCCGTTGAGGATGAAGGCGATCCACGCGCCGTCCGGCGAGATGGTGAAACTCTGGGCGCCGGTGCTGCCCGGGATGGGAGTGGCGGTGTCGCTGTCGCGGCGCTTGATCCAGAGTTGACTGTCGGCCTCACCCGGACCGAGGTAGACCAGGTACGAACCATCGGGAGCAGGGGTGGCGGGCGGCGCCGCTCCGACCACCGGTGCCTGCGACGGAGGCAACGCCAGCCCGTAGCGGATCACGGGAGGTGTCGGCGCCGGTCGGAGCCACCCCCACGCCGCGATGCCCAGCAGCAGCACCCCCACCGTGCCGGCGGTCGCCATCGCACGCCTCGAGACTCCGGCGGCACCGACCCACGCTCCGGAGCTGACACCCTCAACGGTGCGAAACGCCGGGTTGGCCAGTGCTTCGGCAAACTCCCTGGCGGTGGCAAACCGGTCGGCGGGGAGCTTTTCGAGCGCCTTGGTGATCGCGGCCGCGACATTGGGCGGAACCGTCTTCCGGAACTGGGTGACAGGTGCCGACTGCTCGGCGATGATTTTCATGATGATCTGCTGCGCCGATCCGCCGAGGTGCGGTGGCTGGCCGGCGAGCATCTCGTACAACACACTCGCCAGCGAGTAGACATCGCTCCGGCCGCTGATCTCCTTCTCGGCCGTCGCCTGCTCGGGGCTCATGTAGTGCGGGGTGCCGAGACTGAGTCCCGTTTCGGTCATCCGCCCGCCCGCCGCGGCGCTCACGGCCAAGGCGATGCCGAAATCCGCCACCATCGGGCGGCCCTCGTGGAGCAGGATGTTCTCGGGCTTGATGTCGCGGTGAATGACGCCGTGTTCGTGAGCGTAGTGGAGGGCGCTGGCCACGTCGCTGGCGATGCGCACCGCCTCCTCCACGCCGAGCTGCGTTTCCCGGTCGAGTTTGGCTCGCAACGTCTCGCCGTCGATGAATGGCATGACATAGTAGGGGCAGCCCGTGGGCTGCCCGTGCTCGTCGGGCAAGACGCCCGAGTCGAACAGCGGCAGGATATGCGGGTGCTGGAGGGCAGCCGTGGTTGTGATCTCCTGCACGAACCGCTCGGCGCCGAGGACCGCGGCGAGTTCGGGCTTCAAGACCTTGATCGCCACCTTGCGCTTGTGCTTGAGGTCTTCCGCAAGGTAGACGGTGGCCATGCCGCCCTGGCCGAGCTCGCGCTCGAGGCGGTAACGGTCGGCCAGGGCGGCGCTCAGACGTTCCAGTGGGTTCACGGGATTCCAGGATGAGCGGGGCGCAAGAATGTCAAAGGACTGTCACAAGTTAGCCCGACGGGGGGAGAACGGCCAGATGGGGAAGTGTGAAGGCGGAAGTGTGAAGTTTGAAGGAGGTACCTGGGGGGGTGAATGAAAGTGTCAGGAGGGGAGCGAGTCGGGGCGTGGCGGTCAGCGGTTGGCGAGCACCGGGAGGTCGGGCGAGTCGAGGAGTCGTTCGTCAGCGGTGACGAGCGTCAGGTCAAAGACGACGGCGGTGGCTACGAGAAAACGATCGGCGGGATCCTGGTGAGCCAGGTCAATCTGCCGGCTCATGATCGCGACGTCATGGGTGAGGGGTGCCTCGCGACGAGGCAGGGAGTGAACCATCTCCCGGACCCAGGCGCGGGGGTCCCCAGCAACCATGATGCGGCCCCGTTCCACCAGGAGGAGTGCCTCCCAGATGCTGATCGGAGAGAGCCAGACTTCGGTGGCTGGCTCCTTCAGTGCGGCGTGGACCTTCGGGGAGAGGCGCTCCGGTTCGAGTAGGCTCCAGATCCAGATGTGCGTGTCGAGCAGGAGTCTCACCCGTTCATCGCCTCCCATTCACCGGTCGCGACGACCGGCGACACCAGGTCCCCGGTGATCCGGGCTGATCCTTTCATGCCGCCAATCCACTCCTCTCCCACAGCGCCGGGGGATGGCGGGGTGATTTCGGCCACGGGCTTGCCTCGTCTGGTGATCAGCAGTGGACGACCGCTGCGTCGCACCCTCTCGAGGACGGCGAGGCAGGTGGCCTTGAACTCCGAGATGGACATGGTTTCGATCGTCTTTGCCATTGGCTAAAGGTACCATAGTCAACTACCATGATCAAGAGCCAAGAGGTCCCGGGCGGAGCTGAACGCGCGTCATCGCCGCCCGGTTGGGCGATCAGCGAGGGGCGCCTCCGCAGTGCGTCCCACTCGGCTTTGGTCATGTCCCAGCGCTGGATCTCGACCAGGATCATCCAGCGGCCGTCCTTCTTGACGAGGTAGGAGTCCACCAACCCGTCCGCCCCGCAGGGTCGAGGGCACGGCGGCTCTTGCGGCCGCCGCGGGCACCGATCTCGGCGAGATACTGGGCCGTTTTCTTCATTGTGACGACATAAGCCGCTTATGATGCAAACACAACAGGCACAACGGGATAACTGCTGATGTAATCGGATAATGCCAACCCGACCGGCGGCCCTCAGTTCTTTGGCACGTCGATGCCGCCGACGAGCAGCCGCTCGAAGCGCGGGTTGCCCTTGAGGGGGCTGAACGTCGGGTCCGACCGGAGGTAGCCGGGTTTGATGTAGTACTGGAAACCCATCAGCTCCTCGATCGCGTCGAGCGCCTGGTCGGTTCGACCTGCGGCGAGGAGGACCTTGGTGCGCTGGATCCGGGCGTAGGGGGCGTCGTTGTTGTTGGCGCGAGGGGCGTTGGCCACCGCGCGGTCGGCTTCCCGCAGTGCCTCGGCGTTCTTGCCAGCATACGCGAGCATGACGGCGTACAGGGCCCGCAGTTGCGGATCGTCGGGGGCCGCATCGACTTGGCGCTTCGATTCGGTCAGTGCGGAGTCGGCGTAGGCCTTGGCGCGCACCATGTCGCCCTGCTGATGGGCGGCGATTGAGAGGGCCTGCCCCCACCAGGCGCGGTCGTTGTCATACGCCGCCGGGGTGAGCCGGAAGAGGAGGTCGAGCTCCGACTTCTCGAGCACGAACGCCAATTCCTGGTAGCCGGCGAGGTAGGCCACGAGCTCGGTGGCCGGGATGCGCGTGAGGGCATCACGGACCACCCGACGAGCGCCGTCCATGTCGTTGGCGCCGAGATGCGCGACCACGATCGCCTGGAGCGCGCCGAGGTCGTTCGGTGCCAGCGCCACCATTTCGTCGCTGAACTGCACGGCCTCGTTGGCGCGGCCGAGGTAGGTCAGGGCGGAGATGAGGTTCCGGAGGATGGGGACCGAGCGGGGGTCGAGCTCGCGCGCCCGGCTCAACTTGGCGAACGCGGCGGTGTAGTTCTCCCGGATGTAATCCTCCTGGGCCGAGAGGGAGAGGAGCACCGGATTGTCGGGGTCCATGGCGATGGCACGTTCGGTGGCCCGTCGCGCGGCGGCCGTATCGCCGACTGCCGCGAAGTAGAACCGTGCCGCGCGCTGGAGTGTTCCCCCGCCAGCAATGCTGTTGATGGCGCCGCCGGCGATGGCGGCCAGAAACGCCAGCAGGACGAGCATCACTGCTCCACCACCGTCACCAGCCGGTCAGGCACGCGAGTGCCGCGCTCCGTCTGACGACGAGGCGGCGATCCCCGCCACGAACTCCGCCTTCCGCTCGGCCGCCCGGGCCGCGATCCGCGCAAATTCCGGGTGACTCCGGAGCGGCGCCAGGAAGGGGCAGGAGGTGGCGATGTACTCGTGGGGGTAGAAACCCCGTTCGATGCACTGCTCGAGCAGCTGGAGTCCGGCCGGGACATCCCCCGCCATGGCGTAGCTCTCGCTCAGGTGGAAGGTGATGTGCCCGTCGAAGTTCAGCGCCGCAATCGTGGCGAGGGTCTCCCGCGCCGCCGCCTGCCGCCCCTCGAGCGCTTCGACCAGCGACAGCAGTTGCACGGTGTAGGGCATCCGCGGGACCCGGGCGCGCATCCAGTCCGCCCGCTGCCGCGCCTTGTCCACCTGCCCGAGCAGCGCGTAGGTGTAGCCCAGCGACCAGTGGATGATCGGGTTCTCGGGGTCGAGCACCAGCCCATGCTCATGCTCCCGGAGCCCCTCCGCGGGCCGGCCCGCAAACCAGTGGGAAGAATTGTACAGCACCCCCGCCATCGGGGAGAGCGGGTCGATCTCGAGGAACCGTCGGCCCGCGGCGAGGCCGGCCTCGATCTGGCCCGCCGCCGTGAGGGCGATGCCCAGGAAGAAGAGGGCGTCGGCGTCGCTCGGATCCCGCTCCAGCGCCTGGCCGAGGTACCGCACCGTCTCGGCCATCCGGCCGCGCTCGTAGCTGACGAAGCCGAGCAGCGAGTACCCGTACACGGACCCGGGGGCGAGCCGGATCAGCTCCCGCGCCTCCGCCTCGGCCTTCGACAGGTGCCCCTCGTCGGTGCTCACCCCGGCCCGCATCTGGCTGACCCAGAGGAGTCCCCGCAGCGCGCGGAGCGGCAGCGACGGACCCTCGATGGCGATCGCCAGGTCGATGAGTCCGTCCACCTGGTCCACCGACGACCCGTATCGCCGCACCAGCGCCTGCGCCCGGAGGTACAGCTCGAAGGCCCGCGGATCCTTGATCGGCCGGTGGGCGAGCCGCTCGCTCTCCGACGTCGAGAGGGTAACCCGCAGCGCCTCCACGATGGCGCGCGAGACCCGCTCCTGCACGTCGAAGATGTCGTCCATGGTACCGCTGTACTTCTCCGCCCAGACCTGCTGGTTGGTGGTGGTATCGGTGAGCTGCGCAGTGATGCGCAGGGCGTTGCCGGCCTTCCGCGCACCACCGGTCAGGACATAGCGCACGCCGAGCGTGCTGCCGATCTCCCGCATGCCCTTGCTGGTGCCCTTGAGCTGCTGCGATGACGCGCGCGAGATGACACGCAGCGCCTTGACCGACGCCAGGTCGGTGATCAGCTCCTCGGTCAGGCCGTCGCTGAAGAACTCGTTGTCCGGATCGGCGCTCAGGTTGCTGAAAGGCAGCACCGCAATCGAGCGGTCGTCCGGGGCCGCTGGCCGTGACCCCGTGGTCACGGTCTGGTCAGGACCGAGCGCGTCGGCGAATTCCCGAGCCGAGGCGAACCGCTCGGCGGGGTCGCGGGCAAGGGCGCGGGCCACGGCGGCGTCACAGGCAGGTGGCGTGTCCGCCCGGCGGGACGAGCAGCGCGGCGCCTCCTGGGTGAAGCGCTTGACGAGGATCGCCTCGAAGGTGGCACCCGTGAACGGCGCCTCGCCAGTGAGCAGCTCGAAGAGGATCGACCCCAGGCCGTATACATCGGAGGTCGGGCCGAGCTCGCGCTCACCGGTGGCCTGCTCGGGGCTCATGTAGGCCACCGTGCCTTCAATCACGCCTTCCCGCAACCTTACGGCCTCGAGCGCCTGGGGGCTTGGCTCCAGCGGGTCCTCCTGCGTTGAGCCCAGCACGCCGTCATTTGTTGTTGAGGCCGTCGGATGCTGCTGGGCGCGCGGGGCCGTCGCGATCCCCACGGGCCGGGCCAGCCCCCAGTCGACCACGATCGTCTCGCCATAAGCCCCCAGCATGATGTTCGAGGGCTTCAGGTCACGGTGCACGATCCCCCGGCTGTGCGCGTAAGCGATCCCCTGGCACACCCCCAGGAAGCGCAGGAGAAGCTGCCGGAAGGCCAGCGAGCTGAAGTCGGGTTCGCGAACGGGCTGGTTTTTCAGGCTCGAGTGAAACCGATCGATCGCGGCTTGCAGCGTCTCACCGTGGACCAGGCGCATGACGTAGAAAGGCCGCCCATCCTGGCGCTCGCCCAGGGTATACGTCGGCACGATGTTGGGATGCTCGAGCCCCGCCGTGATCTCCGACTCGAGCAGGAACTGCGCATGAGCGTTCGAGAAGCGGTGATAGGTCGCGCGGCTCTCCTTGAGCGCGACAAGGCGATTGAGCTCGAGCTGACGCGCCAGATAAACCACTCCCAAGCCGCCCGACGCGCTGAGACGTTCGATACGGAAATGACTGACGGCCGTCACGATATCGGGCGACTCGTCATCGAACCGGGCACCCTCGCTTACTCGTTGTGGGCCAGGCGCCGTCGTTTCCAGGAGCGCGGAATCCGGCGTTTTCGGCAGGTCGAAGGCAGTGATTTCGGCCGGATCGTAGGCGGCCGTCCCATCCGGGTCGCGCTGGGTCGTGGCCCCGGGCACATTGTACGTCACCAGGCTATTGTCGTAAGCTGTGGTTGACTCGCCGCTGGTTGAGTCACCGCGCGTGGTGCCAGGCGCGGGCTCTGTTTGCGAGGCTTCTTCGAGCGCCCTGATCGCGTCTTGCGCGTTGCCGGCGTGACGCGTACGATGATGTCGAACCAGGTCGTTAAGTAACTCGACCGCCTCGGGCGACAGGCCGAGCTGATCGCGCAAGATGGCCTCGAACGCGCGTGTCCGATCGCGAGTCCAGACTTGCCAGCAGACATCGATCTCCTTGCGGGTGGCGAAGCCGTTCTGGATCGCCAGCAGGGCGAGAAGCGCTTCCTTGTCGTGATCGGGACTGGTCGTCTTGTTGGGGTCGTCTGAGGACATGGCCGGCCCTCGCTCGCGCAATGGAAGGGGGGGAAGATGACGACTTGAGGTGGTCCTGACATGATAGGGTCACGCCTCACTCGCCGCCATCTCCCGCGCCTCCGCTGGCTCACCGCGGGCGGTAGGTCTCGACGGAGCTGGTGTCGATGTAGTCCAGGGGCGCCTGGCGCGCGAGGTAACCGGCCTCGGCCGACCAGTGCGCGGGATAGGGCACGCCGGCTGGCTTGACGGCCTCGACGTGGCCGTCCAGGAACGCCGCATTGGCGACGCCCGCGTGGCGGAAGTGGGTGCCCGGGGAGGCGAAGCTATCCTGCGGGCCTTGCAGGTAGAGATTCTCGGTGATGCGGAGAACGGGGTCGCCGGACCAGGGGAGCTGCATCCGCGCGGCGTCGGTCATGATCAGGGTGCGGTGGGTGGTGCGGAACTGGGCCAGCCGCTTCATCTCCATGCGGGGGGTCCAGGGGGGAGAGCTGGGAAAGACAGCGCCGCCCAGGTTCTGGTTGTAGGCATAGCCGCCGGTGGTGCCCTGGTAGAGCAGCGTGACCTGGCCCGGGTCGACGGAGGGGCAGCGGAAGACGCCCGTGTTATTCTCCAGGTAGGGGCCCAGGAGCGACTGGTGGGGGTCGACCTCGGAGGTCTCGTAGTTGATGAGGCCGGCCCAGGTGAGCTGGGTGGGCCACTGCGAGATGAGGTTGGACGGGGGGAGGACACCGATGGCGTCGGTGTACTGTACGACGGCCAGGGCATTCTGTTTGAGGTTGTTGGCACACTGGGTGCGGCTGGCGGCCTGGCGGGCAGCCTGGACGGCGGGCAGCAGGAGGCCGACGAGGATGCCAATGATGGCGATCACGACGAGCAGCTCGATGAGGGTGAAGCCGGCCGCTAGATGCGCGGCGGGACGCCCACGCGACCCGAGGGGCGTACGGACGGAGAGCCGGGTGATGGTCATGGTGTGTTCCACGCGCCGGGGAGCAAGTCGGGGGTGGCCGACCGGCCTTGGGGCGCGCTGACTCCTGCAAGAATGCTGAAGGGAAAAAGTTCCCAGGCGGCGAGTCCCGTCCCTCGCGGGCACTCGTCACTACTGCGGTGCGGGTAGGTCTTCTGACTTCCGAGCTGGGGCTCTTGAGGCCTTCTCGCCAGGAGCGCCTCTGACTCACGAGGCGGGACCCGGCAATGGCAGAAGAAGAGAAGAGCCCGTGGACACTCGGTTACAGCGGCGGGGCCGTTCCGGAATTGCACCGGATTCCCTGTTGTGCCGGCGTTGCAGGCTTGCAGCGTCGGCCACCCGTACCGATAACACGGTAATTGGATCATAAGGGTGACGGGCCCGGGCTGTCAACTCGCCGCTTCCCCCCAGCACGCCACTTGCGATTGACCGCCCGCCCCCCCTGGCGTATCCTCCCCTCGTCCCTCCGACACGGAGCTCGAGCACACCCGTTGCGTTCACCACAACTCCCGATTCCAACTGGAGTTCGGTCGGACATGGCATCCCGGTACCGGGAAAGCCAGACGCAGTGTCTGGAGGCGTGTCTCGCGCTTCGGGTCCTGGCCGCCTGTGCCGTCCAGTGGCTCGTGACTCGTCGAGGAACTCGATGGCTCTTCCCCGATACCGACATCTACTGGATGCTCGGCCAGGCCATCCGCCGGGGCGAACCCTACGAGGTCTCCCAGTGGGGCATTCCCCACTTCGCCCTTCGCGCCCCCGGCTATCCCCTCCTGCTCGCCTGCTGCCAGGCCCTCTTCGGCGACCGCGTCATGCCGGTCCGTCTGGCCCAGGCCGCGCTCGGAA
>JBGSKF010000184.1:0-8305 GCA_041741375.1 Gemmatimonadales bacterium
CGGGGAGATTTCATCCGGTTCTCCTCTGAGGGCCACGAAACACGATTCGGACGCGTGCCAGGAACGGAAAGCGCCGGAATTATAAGGCTGGTCCGTCAGAATATCCCCTTGGGTCACCCACACGAATCCGCGTAGACCCGACATTAGGACATAGGGTGGCCCTGATCAACCGACGAGGGAACCAATGCCCGTCATTCCCGCGCACGCGGGAATCCATTTTCCTCCTCAAGCCCTCGTCTACATGGATCCCCGCGTGCGCGGGAATGACGATTAACCAGAGATTCCCCAATACCCAACACCCAGTCCCCAACACCCAGCACCCCCCCTCCCTCCCCCCCTCCCCCCTACGGGACCAACGGCCGCGTGGCCCCGATCTCGTATCCCTGCGGCGGCTCGGCGCCCAGCAGGTGCCGGACGAAATAATCCCAGCGGCGGCGCATCATGTAGGGTTCGTTTCCGAACCCATGGCGACGATTCGGGAGCAGGAGAAGATCGAAGTCCTTATTCGCCTTCATCAGGGCATCCACCAGCACCAGGGTACTGTTGGGGGGCACGTTGTTGTCCATGGAACCGTGGGCGATCAGCAACTTGCCCCGGAGATTCTCCACGTGGAGCTGGTTGGCCTGATCATCGTAGTTGGTGCTCCCATCGGGATTCTTCTCCAGGAGTCCCTGATACCGTTCTCCCCAGTCGTCCTCGTAGGTCCGGTTGTCGTGGTTGCCGGCCTGGGACACCGCAACCTTGTACACGTCGGGGTAGCGGAGGATTCCGGCGGTCGAGGCGAACCCTCCGCCCGAGTGTCCCCAGATCCCGACCCGGTCCAGATCCATCCAGGAGTGGCGGGCGCCGAGCTGCCGGAGCATCGCGACCTGATCGGGGAGTCCGTTGTCGCCCATGTTACCGTAGTAGGCGTCGTGGAACGACTTCGAGCGCATCGGGGTCCCCATCGCGTCCACTTCCACCACGATGAAACCGAGCTCGGCGATGGCCTGCTTGTCCCCGCGGGCAGCGGAGAAGTTCCGGCTCCCCACACTTCCGGTCTGGGGCCCCGGGTAGAGGTAGTTGAGCACGGGGTAGCGCGTGGTGGAATCGAACTGCGAAGGCCGGTACATGAGCCCGTACAGGTCGGTTTCGCCGTCGCGCCCCTTGACCGTGAAGGGGATCGGGGGCTGCCACCCGAGGGCAAGCAGCCGGGAGATGTCGGCCGTTTCCAGGGTCATCACCAGGCGGCCTCGGGCGTCGCGCAGCACGGTGGTTGGCGGAGTGACCGGCGTGGACCATCGATCCACGAACCATTCCCCGCCTGGCGCCAGGGTCACGGCATGATTGGCGTCTTCGGGGGTGAGAAGCGTTTGCCGGGTGCCGTCAAACCGGATGGTGTAGAGGTGCTGGAAGTAGGAATCGCGCCCCGCTTCCCGCCCCGCCGCGGTGTAGGTCAGGGTCCGGGCCCGCTCATCCACCCGCAGGAGTTGCAGCACGGGACCGGGGCCCCGGGTGATCTGGTGCTTCAGGGCTCCGGTCGTGAGGTCGTACAGGTAGAGGTTGCCCCAGTCATCCCGTTCGGAAAACCAGACAAACTCGTTCGACGCCGGGAGGACGCGCCAGTTCTCCTGATCGAGGCCCGATTCGTACTGGGTGGCGACCCGCTCCTCGAGGACATCGCGCACCGTCCCGGTCTCGGCGTCGGCGATGCGGAGGGTGGCCACCTTGTGGTCCCGCGACGAGGAAACGAAGGCGAGGTGGGAGCCATCGGGATACCAGGCCACGTCGGTCCAGGTCCGGCCGCAGACCACATGGTCGCAGACCGTGCTCCGGTGGGCATCCGGGGGCATCTGCAGCCGAACCACTCGCGCTGTCGGCACATCGATGATGACGCGATGGATGGTGAAGATGGCGCTGTCGCCGGGGAGGGGATACTTCCACGCCTCGAGCTCGGGGTGCCCCACCTGGCTGTTCACCAGGTACATCATGCCCACCGCGCGGCCGTCATGCTGGAAGGTGGCGATCCGGCGGCTGTCCGGGGACCAGACCAGCACCGGCATGTCGCTCTTGACCCAGCCGGCGTTGTTGGTCGCGTAGCCGAAGTCCTCCACGCCGTCCGTGGTGAGCCGAGTCTCCTGGCCGGTGGCCAGGTCGCGCACCCAGAGGTTGTGGTCCCGCACGAAAGCCGCCTTGGACCCGTTGGGTGAGACGACGCTGTTCCGTGGTGGGGCGCCCCGATCCGTTTCCACACTCGGCGCGCAGGTTCCCGCGGGGGCGGTGCAGGCGAACCGCCGCCGACCGATGAGGAAGGTGAGATCCAGCCCCTCGGCCATCGGTTTCAAATCCTGCAGAGCCAGTTCCGTCGCGGACAGTGTCGTGTCGGCGGCGGCACTCAGGGCGCGGGCCAGGGCAGCATGATCGAAGGCAGGCTGCCGGGTCCGCCGCCTCGGGTCCACCATCAGGTACTCGCCGCCGCCGCCGGTGGTCCGCCGGTACCAGAGCCGACCGTCGTCCATCCAGGTTTCCCGGCTCACCTGACCCTCCACGGCCCGGTTCATCGTGACCCCCAGGCGCCGTTCGGCACGAGCGTAGTCCTCCGCGGTGAGGGCGGGACGCTCCTGGCCGTGAACGGGGGCCATCGGGAGCAGCAGGATCGGAAGGGTCAGGAGCAGTCGTCGCATGGTTTCCCTCGGAAGGTGGCAAGCGGAGATTCATGAAAATACGCGCACCAGGCCGGGACGACCACCGGTAGGGGCGGCCCGCGGGCCGCCCTGGAATACGAGGTGGACATCGGGATCGTGTCGCCGTGGGCCGTGGAGCTGGATGTCAGGGAATCCCCGGATCCGTCATTCCGGCGAAAACCGAGATCCATGGGTCGGTTCTTATGGTTCGGTGGTTATTGTTCATTGTCCATTGTCCATTGTCCATTATTCATTGTCCCTCGGCTACTCATGACTCGCATCACTGTTGCCCTCTTCACCATGGCCGCTCTTCTGCTCGCTGGGTGCTCTTCTCCACCACCCGCCGAGAACACGGTCGCGGGAGCAGGTGCCCGCCTCGGAGATGTCGAGATCACCGACGCGGTGTCGTGGGGAATCTCCTCGTCGGGGTCGGCCACAGCCGGGTGGCACATGACGTCCGCCGAGGGGGACACCCTGGTGGAGGTCACCTCGCCGCACGGGGCCGCGGGACTGCACGACGTGATCGGAGGGGTGATGTCGCCGATGACGGACCTTCCTCTCGCCGCAGGCCGACGCCTGACGCTCGGGGCCGGGGGTCCCCATGTCATGATCACCGGAATGACCGAGGGATATGCCCGGGGAGACTCTCTTGCCCTCACCCTTCGGTTCGCTCGGGCTGGCGAGGTGACAATGCGACTCCCGGTGGTGCGGTTTTCCGACGCGCAGAGCCTGCTGGGGAGGTAGGGAGTGGGGAGTAGGGAGTAGGGAATCGGGGCACCGCATGAAAGCGTCTCGTCCGTCTCGTAAGGCGGGCCTTCGCTCACGGGATTGCGTCGTCGGCTCCTCCTCCTCGCAATGACGGCTGCAGTCCCTACTCCCTACTCCCTACTCCCTCTTACTACCCTCCCCACCCTTGACATAACGCGCCCTCGGGTGATTCTCCGACAAGGAGGATTGCCTGTGTCCCGTCGAAAACTCGTCGTTCCGCTGCTGGTGGCGCTGGCCGTCGTCGCGCTGTTGCTGTTGCCCGCCCTCTCCCGACTGATCACCGAATGGTGGTGGTTCAAGGAGGTGGGATACCAGGTCATCTTCACCAATGAACTGGTGACGCGGCTCGGTCTCTTCCTCGGGGGCGGTGTGATCACCACGGGGGTTCTCTACCTGAATCTGCGGGCGGCCCAGAGGGGAATGGTGACCCATCCGGCCCTTCGCCGCGTGGGCGAGGCCCTCCCCAACGTCAACGTCCCCGTGCTGCTGCGCAGTTTCTCCCTCCCCGTGGCCATTGGATTCGGCCTGCTGGGGGGGCTGGCAGGAGCCTCCGCCTGGGACACGGTGCTGCAGGCCGCCAACACCACCTCGTTCGGTGTCACCGACCCGATCTTCGGGCGGGATGTCGGCTGGTACGTGTTCACACTTCCCGCCATCGAGGCGGGGCTTGGGCTGCTGTTCGCCCTGACGATGCTGAGTCTTCTCTTCATCGTGCCACTCTACTTTCTCCGCGGCGACATCCTCTCGCGTCCTCCGACCCTCCGGCTCCACCGCCCGGCGGGGATGCACATCGCGACTCTCCTCGCGGTGATGTTCCTCCTCACCGCCATCCGGCTCTGGGTGGTGGATGTGGCCGGGCTCCTCTACTCCACCACCGGCCCGTTGGTGGGGGCGAGCTACGCCGACATCCACGCCAGCCTCCCCACGATCCGCTTCACCGCCGTCCTTGCCCTGCTGGCCGGCGTCCTGGTGGTGGTGGGCGCCCTCAAGGGAAAGCTCCCCCGCTATGGTCTCGTGGCCCTGGGGGGGTATTTCGCGGTGGCCCTGCTCGGTCGTGGGCTCTACCCGGCCGCCATCCAGAAGTTCGTGGTGGCCCCCACGGAGCTCACCCGGGAAACCCCCTTTCTGACCCATCACATTGCGGCCACTCGGCGGGCGTGGGGAATCGACAGCGTCGACACCCGGGAGCTCGATGGCGAGGCGACGCTGACCCTCTCCGACATCCGGGGCAACGCGCCCACGATCGAGAACGTGCGCCTCTGGGACCGTGGTCCCCTGCTCGAGACCTTCGGGCAGCTGCAGGAGATTCGCACCTATTACGATTTCGTTTCGGTCGATGACGACCGCTACATGATCGATGGAAAGTACCGTCAGGTGCTGCTTTCCCCCCGGGAACTCAACGTCGCCTCCCTCCCCACCCGCACCTTCATCAACGAGCACCTCACCTTCACCCATGGCATGGGTGTGACGCTGAGTCCGGTGAACCAGGTGACCATCGAAGGGCTTCCCGTCCTCTTCATCCGCGACCTCCCGCCGGTGTCCGACGTGTCGCTCCAGGTCACCCGTCCCCAGATCTACTTCGGGGAGCTGGCCAACGAGTATGTGTTTGTGGGAACCCGCCAGCGGGAGTTCGATCACCCCTCGGGCGACGCCAACGTGTACGCCGCCTACGAGGGCAGGGGCGGGGTGCCTGTGACCAGCCTGCTGCGCCGGCTGGTGCTCGCCGTCCGGTTCGGCTCCACCAAGATTCTGCTGTCGGGAGACATCACCAACGAGAGCCGTGTCCTGTACTACCGGAACATCCGGGCGCGGGCGTCCCGGGCCTTCCCCTTCCTGCGGTTCGACCGGGATCCCTACATGGTTGTGGCGGATGACGGAACCCTGCAGTGGATCCTCGACGCCTACACCTCCACCACCCGTTACCCCTACTCCTCACGACTCACGGACGGCACCAGCTACATGCGGAACTCCGTGAAGGTGGTGCTGGATGCCTATCACGGGTCGATGCGGGCCTTCGTCAGTGATCCGGGCGACCCCCTGGTGCGGACCTGGGGGAAGGTCTTTCCCGGGATCTTCGAACCGATGGACGCCATGCCGGACGACCTGCGGCGGCACATCCGCTATCCCGACGAGCTCTATCGCGTCCAGGCAACGCTCTACACGACCTATCACATGGAGGCCCCGGAGGACTTCTACCACCGGGAGGATCAGTGGCAGATCCCGGCCGTCACCCGGGCGGACGGCTCCACGCCGTTCATGCGGCACCTCGTGATGCGCCTCCCCGATGAAGACGAGGCCGAGTTCATCTACATGGTGCCGTTCACCCCCCGAGGGAAGGACAACCTGGCGGCCTGGATGGTGGCGCGGAACGATGGTGACGTCTACGGAACCCTCCGGGTCTACCGCCTGAGCCGACAGAGCCTGGTGTTCGGCCCGACGCAGATCACCAATCGCATCAACCAGGACACCGAGGTCTCCCGGCAGGTCACCCTCTGGGATCAATCGGGCAGCAGGGTCATCCGTGGCGACCTCCTGGTCATTCCGATCGAGCAGAGCCTCCTCTACGTCCAACCCCTCTATCTCCAGGCGGAAGGCGGAAAGATCCCCGAACTCAAACGGGTGATCGTCGCCTATCAGAATCAGGTGGTGATGCGGGAGACGCTCGATGGCGCCCTGAGCGAACTGTTCGGGGGATCCTCGACGGATCGTCCGCGGGAAGTCTCTCTTCCGGTGGCCGCCGGCACGGAACCACCGGCCGCCGCCCTTGGTGCCGAGATTCAGGCCCTGGTGGAGGAGGCCCGCCAACGCTACGAAGCGGCCATGGAGGCGCAACGGGCGGGAGACTGGGCCCGCTACGGCGACGAGATCAAGCGGCTCGGCGAGCTCCTGGAGCGTCTGGCCCGGAACCGGTAACCTGGGACCGGTCGCGGCGGTAACCCCTGGGACCGCCTGGCTCCAGCGTGGCGTGCCGGAAAGTTGGGTGCGCGCCGGGCTGGAGCCCGGCGATCCCAGGGATGCCGCGCCTCATGGGGTCCCTCCGCCGCCGCCGGCGACCGTGACGTCGAGCTTCCGGGCCGGCGGCGCAGGATTGAAGCTCTGCACATGGTTGTCCCCGGTCAGCGCCACCGAGACGGACTGCGGGCCGGTGGTTGGCCACCTCAAGGAGAACTTCAGCTCACTGGTCGGATTGAACGTGCAGATCCCGCTACCCTGTGCCCAGGTGCAGGGCGATGATGACCCCGAGCCCCGCCGGCCCGCCGGAGCGGCGGCCGAGACCGTGGCCGGAGTTGCCCCACCGGTCCACGTCACCCGATAGCGTACCGGACCGTCCGAGTGGTAGCAGGGGAGCCGCACCGAATACTCGGCCGGCTGGCCGGGGCTCGGCTGAGTCGGACCGGAAAGCGCAGCAACCAGAGCGGTCGAGCCGCCCGGGGCCAGGTCCTTCCACCAGAGGTGCTCCCGAGGCTTGATATCGGTGGTGTAGGGTTCCCCGACTCGCTCATCGACCACCAGCGCTTCCGCGATGAGCTTGATGCCCCAGTCGAGGTCCGCCACCAGCGCGGCACCTTGGGCGCTGGTGGAGCCGCCTCCGCTGGTCTGAGTGGCCACCGCCCCGAGACAGCCCGCGCCCAGGCCGATCAGGCGGGTCTCCGGTCCGGCACGGGCGGTGAGGACGTTGATGTTGAAGTTCACCTCCAGCGCGGTGTACAGCTTCGGCGTGACGGTGACCTGGCCACGGATCTGCGCGCTTTCAGCGGCGGACGTGCTCCCCGAGGTGCGGGGGACCTGGTTCTTGCCGCCTCCCGGCCGGCAGCCTCTCCCGTCGCAATCGATGTTGAAATCCACCTGGTTCGAATTCGTGAGCACCAGGCTGGCGTCCGCCTGCGCCCTGGCAGCGACGAGGACGTCACCCTCGAGGTGGGCGCTCACGTCGAACTCGGCGACCGGCACCCCGTTGATGACCACCGGGATCACGTACAATGGGATCTGAATCCCGCTCGCGGGCCCGACCGGAAGGTTCTTTTGGAAGTCACCGGCGGCGGTCACGTTGACTCCGAGCCGCTGCCCCACCCTCATGCTTCCTTCCGCGGAGATGCTCCGGAAGCGATACACTCCGGGCAGGCAGGGGATATAGAAGAGCTCCGTGCCGACTTGAAAGTCGCCCTGGAGCGGAAGGCCGAGATCGACCCGCACCGTCACGCTGCCCCCTTTACTTGAGTTGCCGGTCCAGCTCAGGGGGAAATTCGGGGTCTTCGAGAACGGCACCGGAAAGGTCGGACCCGTCATCCTGTGGTCGGTCCAGCCGTCGGTGCCGGTGGTGCACTGCTTCAGCTTCTCGGCCGCTTCATCCCACCATCCCTGGGCTCTCTCGCGCAGCCGGTCCCATTCCGCGTCGGTCATGTCCTCGATGTTGTCCCAGGATTTCTGAGTCCGGCAGCGGAGACGTTCCCACTCACTTCCCTTGCACTTCTTGCCGCTCTTGACCTTGATGTCCGCGTCAACGGTATGGCCATTAGCCCAGTCCCGGGCCACGTCGGGGTCCACGACGTAGTGGGTTTGCTGGCCCTTCGGGGTCTTCCGGGCGTGGATTTCGAGGAGGCGGCGGACGCCGTCGGGCAGAATCTCGGGCGCGTTCTCGATGCCCTCGAGGCCGGCCAGATGGAGGACTCGCTTGGTGACCATCCGATTGCCGACGGTCGTCCGCAATTGGCGGATCTCATAGCGAGTGCCTCGCGAGACGAGGCTCGCATTGAGCCGGGTGAGGCGGTTCGCTGGCGTCACCGGCTCGGGCGTGCCGAAGCTGAGGGTGGGCGCCTGGACCGAGGCCACGGCAACCACCGCTGCCGCGGGCACTGCTGGCGGGCGTGGCGCAG